>CAZOCS010000055.1:0-15520 GCA_964578365.1 uncultured Candidatus Cloacimonadota bacterium | reverse complement strand
AAGAAGTAATTTCAAAGATCGAGGAGAACCTGGCAAAATTTCCTAATTTGACCGATATGATGGATATGGGGCACTCTATAGAAGATATAATATCTAAGTTCATCTTAAAAGGTTTAAGGCCTGAGGTCAAAGATACTATGCCTATAAAGTATCAATGCGATTGTTCTGTAGAAAAATTTGAAAACGGAATTAAACTTCTCTCTAAAAAGGAATTGAAGGAAGCTATAGATACAAATGAAACTCTTACAGTTCATTGCCATTTTTGTAATACTGATTACAGTTTTGATAAAAAGAAGATTGAAAAGATATTAGGGCAGATGTAAATGAAAAAATTTAGACATAAAAAGAGTCTTGGTCAGCATTTCCTAAAAGACAAGAACATAGTTAAGAAAATAGCTGATCTGGCAGAAATCAAAGAGAATGAGCCTGTGTGGGAAGTGGGACCTGGCAAGGGCATATTAACCGAAGAACTGCTTTTACAGAAATGTAATTTAACTTGTTTCGAAATAGATGAAAGCCTTTATCCAATATTATTTGAAAAATTTGGCAATAAGATCAATTTAATAGATAAAGATATTCTTAAAATTAACTGGAACGAATATTTGGATGATAAACCACTTAAGATAGTGGCAAATCTTCCATATCAGATCACATCACCATTTTTATTTAGAGTAACACAACATGCCTCTAGTTTTAAGCGAGTAGTTGTTATGATCCAGAAAGAAGTAGCTGAACGCATTAATGCCGTTGTTGGCACAAAGGATTATGGGAAGCTATCATTAAAGATGCAGTTCTATTTTAATGTTGAATATGGTTTTACTGTAAAACCACATCTCTTCTTTCCACCTCCCAAAGTTGATTCTGCAGTTATAATTCTCACACCTCGAGAGGATAAACCGGTTCTGGAAGATGAAAAATTATTTTGGAGAGTGGTTGAGGTTGGCTTTCAAAACAGAAGAAAAATGTTACGCAGAAATTTACGTGTAATTCTCTCAAAAGAAAAGATCGAAGAACTAGGTGTAAGTTGTAAGATCGAGTTAACTAGAAGAGGGGAGACGCTGACAGAGAAAGATTTTATAGAATTATATGAAGCTGTAAGAAAGTTAATAAATTGATTTGTGCTCACTTCGTCTTTGTACATTCCTTGTTGGATATTGGATATTGATTCTGTCTCTGTGTCGAACTCTTTATTTATTCAATCCAAATAGGATTAGTAAAAACTACACCACCTTTTTCAGTTTCTAATTTCATTCGAACATAACCCATTTCAGGAAGCTCTATCTCGCAGTTATTTTCAGGATCTTCATTTTTGTTTTCTTTTAAAGTCCCATAATCACCTATATAAACTAAAATATTTGTAATCATACCAAATTCTGTTGAAGTACTTTTCTCATATAGAAGAATTGCTTTACCGGTTTTGCAACTTGAACCAATTGGGAATAATTCATCTCCAACTTTTAATTGAAATGAAAGAAATGGACCGTTACTAACTATGACTTCACCATTTTTTATCCCGGAAACAGGTTCATTTTCTTTGTATTTATAAGCTGTAAAAAACTGACCAAATACTTGTTTTTTAGAAGAAAACAGCTTCCAAAAAGGGGATTTGATCTGACGCATCACATTAAAATTGCCATGAGCATCATTTCCTGCGATCAGATAGTATTTATTTCCATTGAGAAGTAGATCTTTCCAATATTCTATAGAACGTTTTATATCATCAGATTCTGCGCTATTAATAACTTGCAGAAAATTTATCCCACTATCTGTATAATCTTCATTACTCCAGTTTCCCCGCCTGAGAGTAAGTTTCTGCATGAAAGGAATTTTCTCGATCGGATGAGCTGCAATAAAGAGATTATTTTCTTTATGTAATCTTTTGATCTCGGTCAGATAATGCTGTGGTTTATTCTTAAACCATTTCTCAGCACTATCACCATATCCCTCAATGAAATTTTCATGGTTTATTGCCAGCAAATGAACATTCTCACCTTTAGAATTCCCGATAGAAACTTCTTCACCCGGGATTACTCTAAATTCATTCGAATCACATTCTTGCACATCTTTTAGCATCTGCTTCCATATTGGTAGATCTGTATCATTTTTTATACAGGAAGTAACACTGTCATCCAGATCGTATGAGTGATCTGTTACAAACAACCAGGATAATCCCATGGCTTTTGCCAATTCTGTCGAAGATCTTATATCAGCTCCAAATTCAACCTGATCGGCTGTGTGAATACTGTGATAATGAGGTTCACCAGCATACCAATCCTTAGGCAAAGGCAGTGGTTCTTTTGCATAAAATGTCTTATACGGTCTTGGTTGGATATCGGGAAGGTTATCATTGATCACAATTTTCGGTTTACCATCGATCTCAACATCTAACTTTGCAATTATCTGCAAGATCTGGTCAGCTTCCATTTCAATAACATTAACATTAATTATATGGGAAAAATACTTATCTCTTACATTCTTATCAATTATGAAACTCTGTGATATTGTTTTATTATTTCCTTTAATACTGATATTAACAATATTAATTTTTATGTGGAATAGATGAGCATCTTTTATAATAATTATTAAAGGAATCGTTCGCTTTTTATTCTTAATTACTCTGATCGGGATATCGGTGATGATCTCAGGTTCTTTCCTAAAGTATTTAGGATAAAGATATTTAAGATGAAAATGGATCTCTGCATAAGAGATCAATAATGGTGCAGATGCAAAAAAACCTTCAAGGAAATCAAGTCCTTGAAGGTTTTGAAATATATGCATTTAATAAGTATAGTTTATTTATGGAAGCCAATTTGGATCGAAAATACTTTCAGACACTTTATCGTTGCTAACTCCCCAAGGACCATTTGGCAAGTAGTAATAAATTGATGCACCTTCTTTCCCGAAATTCTTATTTGTTGTACCAACAACTGTACTATCTGTTACAGAGTAATCAAAAAGAAATTCATCTTCTGTTTTCTCTAGATCTTCAATAATGTATAATAAGTCTTCACCAGAATAATCACCTTCTTCGTCAAGTCTTACAATAGTATGGTCAAAAATGTAGTATCCATTTGCCGGATCTTCTTTAAATTCAACATCTGCCCTTGCAATAACCTGCATGTTATATACTGCTTCCTTAAGTTTTCCGTGATTTAATTTGTCGGCTCTTAGTGGAATAATAAGTGTAAAAACAATTCCAACCAGCATAATTATCATAATAAGTTCAATTAATGAAAACTTTTTTGTCTTTTCTATCTTTGTGCTTTCAGCCATTTTCCCTCCAAAATCTTCTAACACAGAATCTAAGCTGTATTCTCTTTGTCAAATCTTTTTTATTTCATCAACTACAAGCTCTGATAATTACTTTTATCATTTGTTTTTGTAATGATAAATTATTAGAAAAATCAATTACAATTAAAATAAAGAAATTGGTTTCCAGAAAATAAGGGATAAAATAATCATTAACCCTTATTAATAAAAAAAACATAAAGTGTGTTATTTATTATAGTTTCAATGTTTCGGGATCTCATTCTTAAAAAACAAGTTGAATTAAAAAAAAATAAGGTCCTTTTAAAATAGTTGAAAAATATTATTTTGAAATTAATTAATAATATTCGTTGACGTCAAAACAAAAGAAAAATAATTGATTTTGATAGTTAAGCGATTTTTGTGAAGTTAAAATTAGTTTTCATTTATTGCCTTAGTTAGGCACACAAGATCCAAATGCAAATCCAGTTCGCTTAATTAATTAAAGGAGCAACAATTGAACGAAATTGGTAGATTAGATGGTGATGATCGTAAAGAACTTAATGAAATATTAGATTCGATCTTTGCTTATCTTGATAAAGACAAATTAGAAACAGCTCAAAAAAAGCTGATCAGTATATCTAAAACTCCGAATTATTTCATTCGTGAGTATTTAGGAAAGAGTTTAACTGACTATAGTAAGAAAACCAAGATGAAGAAGATCATTAAGCCCATGCTCAAACATAGAATTTATGGTGTTAGAGCAACTGCATTGTTCTATTATTACGATCTAGATAGAGATAATCCTGAAAAAATTTTTAAACTACTAGAGAAAACTTTTGATAGCGTACCGTGGGAAGTTGAGAGTGTGATCAATGAAATGTGGAGATTATATCCTGATTTTATGAAGGAAAATATTGTTAATTGGATCGATTCGGAAAATTCACAGAAACGTGCTCTCTCGTTTCATGGAATGGAAAATATCGCAAAATCAGATCCCGGTTTTATTATGGAATTTATTAGTAAAGCTATTGATGATGATAAAATTGAAGTTCAAAAAAAGATCACTCATATTCTTACTCAGGTTGCTCGAGCAAATCCAATAGTCGTTTTTCCTTATATTAGAGAGTGGCTTTCTGCGGGTTCAGAAAAGAGAATTAAAACTATCTGGGTCTCAATGAAGAAACTAGCCAATATAGTTGTACAGCGCAGTAGAAGGGATAAATCTGAAGAATTTGTTTTATTAACTCAGCAAACTATCAATGACTGGACCAATGATGAAAACGAGAATGTCTCAAATATGGGTGAAAGATTATCTTACATAATAAATAGATAACCATATATCATGAAAAATAATATTTCCATAAAATTATTAGTATTATTTATAGCTATCGTTTTATGGCTTCATCAAATCCTTATTAAAACACATTCTATGGAAATTAATGTTCCAATTAAATTAATTAAAACTCCTCAGAATTTGATTCCAGATTCTTCCAGGTTACCAGAAGTTACAGTAGAAATTACTGCATCAGGCAAAGATCTCTTGATATTCCAACTTTCTAAGAAATATTTCAATATAGATACTTCTCATTTTCGTTATGGCAAAAATCAAATAGATATCAAAGCTGATCAACTTATCTACTCGGATAAAATTGAGTTAAATATCAATTCAATTGATGAAACAGAAGATTTCTTTATTAATATGGATAAATTGGTTGAAAGGTCTAAACCTATTAATATTCAGTATGCAACAGCGGATGACGAAGAATTTTTTATTAAGAATATAATTCAAAATGCAAATAGAAAAATAAATATTAAGGGTCCTCTTGCTTTGTTAAACGATATTGAATACATTAATACAAAAGAAATATCAAGTAAAATGATATTAGATGGGAAACTGATTGCGAATCTGATATCTCCGGATCCTAAAGTTGTACTTTTACAAGAACGAGTTGAATTTGAGATTACAAACACAAAGATCATACAAAGAACTATTTCACTGATTCCTATTAAGTATTCAGAAACCGAAAACATTACGATTATTCCTCAGAAAGTATCAGTTATGGTTAGTGGTCCTAAAGAAATAATAGAACAACTGGATATTAGCTCAATTATAGCAAATTTAAATACATCTCTCTTAAAAAAGGATTTTGCAAACGTCTCATTCGAGGTTCCTTCCGGTGTTAAAATTATCGAATATACACCTCAGAGGATTCAGGTCATTCAGAATGATCGGCAATGAAAAAACAAAGCAATTTAAGATATTATCTTTTGAAACCTCATGCGACGATACTTCCGTAGCGATAGTTAATTCCAATTTTAATGTTCTGGTAAACTTGGTTTCATCTCAAACAACTCACGAAGATTTTGGTGGGGTTGTCCCTGAGCTTGCCTCAAGACTACATTTAAAGAATATTATGCAACTAACTCAAGCAGCTTTAACAAAAGCAGAATTATCTTTTGAAGATATAGATGCAATTGCGGTCTCTGTGAATCCTGGATTAATTGGAGCTTTGCTTGTAGGAGTTTCATTTGCAAAGAGTTTAGCTTATAGTCTTAACAAACCAATAATCTCTGTAAATCATATGCTCGGGCATATCTATGCAAACCGTATAGAAAATCCTCATCTTTTACCTCCGTATCTTGCTCTGGTAGTTTCTGGCGGTCATACCGAGCTGGTTGATTTTACTTCTATGAATAATTTCGAAATAATTGGAAGAACACGTGATGACGCAGCTGGAGAAGCTTTTGATAAAGTTGCCAAGTTGTTGGGATTGGGTTATCCAGGTGGACCTGTAATAGATAAGACCGCAAGAAAAGGAGATTCAAAATTTCATTCATTTCCCAGAGCATTAAATAAAAAAGATAATTACGATTTCAGCTTCAGTGGATTTAAAACCTCGGTACGTAATTATCTGGCTAGTAAAAGTGATGAATTTATTAAAGAGCATATTGCTGATATTGCAGCTTCTATTCAACAAGCAATTGTAGATAGCCTTGTTTCTAAAACGATCGCATATGCTAAAAAATCTAAAGCAGAAACAATTATTGTAGCTGGTGGTGTATCGGCAAATAGTCTTTTACGTAAGGAAATTTCTAATAAGGGAAATGCAATTGGTGCAAAGGTTTTCTTTCCGGCATTAGAGTATTGCATGGATAACGCAGCCATGATCGGGGCTGCAGCAATTGAGAAATATCAGAAAAGTGAGTTTGCAGATCTATCACTAAATGCTTTTTCAACAAAAGGCATAAGAGTTATATAATCCCATATATTTGTTAACAATAATTCCTAAAATAAATCCACTTGACCTCAAAGTTTCTAATTTTTTTATAAACAATTAATAATGCTGGGATGGCACAGATGGTAGCGCAACTGATTCGTAATCAGTAGGTCGGGGGTTCGAGTCCCCCTTCCAGCACCATAATTCGTATAAGGATAAATATATGAAAAGAAAGCACAGTTGTTTTGCGTTATTTTCGGGAGGATTGGACAGCATGTTAGCTGTTCTGCACATGAAAAGTTTGGGTTACAGGGTTTTGCCCATATTTTTCAGTACTCCCTTCTTTGGTCCCGATAAGGCTCAAGAAACGGCAAATAGAATAGGTTTCGATCTAATTGTTCATGATTTAACTGATCTTCACCTTAACATGATAGAAAAACCAAAATATGGCTATGGTAAAAATCTAAATCCTTGCATTGATTGCCACGGACTTATGTTCCATGAAGCTGGTAAATTAATGAAGGAATACAATGTAGATTTTATTATTTCCGGTGAAGTTATGGGGCAGAGGCCGATGAGCCAGCGGAAAGATGCTCTGAATGCAGTAGGAAAACTTAGTGGAATAAAAGACCTGTTAATCCGTCCACTTTCACAAAAGCTTCTAACAGATACACTACCAATTCGTGAAGGATGGGTAAAAAAAGAAGAAATGCTTGATATACAAGGCCGAAATCGTAAAAGACAAATGAAGATTGCCAGTGAATATGGGATAGATTTCTATCCATCACCTGGGGGCGGCTGTTTGCTTACTGATCCGGGCTTTACACGCAAACTGAAAGACCTGATGCAATATGATATGATGAATGAGCGTTCTATTGAATTTCTCAAAACGGGAAGACATCTACGTTTAGATAAAAATGTTAAAATTATCATTGGGAGAAATAAAGCAGAAAATGATAGAATAAGTGAACTTGCTCAAGATGAAATAGTTCTTCAAGCAAAGAATTTTCCGGGACCTTTAGGATTAATTCAATCAAAAGAAAAGATAACGATTGAAGATATCAAAACTGCCGGCTCAATATTGCTAAGATATAATTCTAAAGTTGGAACTTCTGTAATTATCCAATATGGTAAGAACTTTGAACTTAATGATGAAGTTGAAACTGAAAAAATGGCTGAGAAAGATGTAAAACAATATTTATTATAGGAATAAGAAATGAAATATAAAACATTTAGTACACTACCCCAATTTGGAACAAATACTTATCTTGTATGGGACGAGATTTCCAACGAAGCAGCTATAATTGATCCTGCAGCACCTTCCCAGAGAATGGTTGATGAGATAAAGGGAATGGGCATTAATTTAAAATATTTAATCTCAACTCATGGACATGGAGATCACATTGGTGGAAACAAAAATATTAATGATAATTTTGATGTAAAGAACTGCATTCACAAAGATGATGCTGATTCTCTTATTGATCCAAAAATGAACTTAAGTACTTATTGGGATTCAAAGATAATTGCACCAAAAGCAGATATCATGTTGAATGATGGTGATGTACTAACATTAGGATCAAAAAAATTGCAGATCATTCACACACCAGGCCATTCAAAAGGCGGAATTTGTATTTTTACTGAAAAGTTACTATTTTGCGGTGATACACTATTTGCCCAAGGTATTGGTAGAACTGACTTGCCGGGTGGTGATTATTCAACATTGATAGATTCAATAAAATCCAAACTCTTTCTATTAGATGGAAATATCAAAATTCTTCCCGGTCACGGACCGGAATCAACCATAGAAAATGAAAAAGTGGGAAATCCATTTGTGGGATTTGCTGCAAAGTTCTAGATAATTTTAAAAAATATATAGCTCATTAGTGTTATATAAGAAACATTTTACAGATTTATATTTCTTAATCTAATGAACTACCAAACATTTCTTAGTTGCTGCATTTTGCTCATTTATCTTTAAGTTTATCATGTATATTCCAGATCTTACCTTTGCATTTTTCATGTCAGTTCCATCCCAAAGAATCGTGTTCTGTCCATTTGAAAGGTAATCATTGATCAGTTGCTTCACTATCTGCCCTTTAATATTATAAATATCAATTTGAACATTTTGGGAATTATTGGGAAGATTAAAATTTATTTGAGTGCCAATACCGCTATCTGAGATCGGATTGGGATAATTCGAAAGATGATATTTATTCACTATGAGAAGATCATTCTGTGAAGTAGGGTTCTCCCATATCAGATCTGCAAATTCCGGATGATCTACAAATGGATTCCTGTTGCCCTGCCAATTATCGTAGATCCGGTCGTTACGCGTCTCTTCAAACACACTTGGAGGATCAAGTTCATTCCATTCTAAAAGAGCCGAAAGTTTGCCATGTTCAGGATTTGGATATGTATTAACTTCATCAACAACAACCAAGTCAAGTTCACCATTTTCACCTTCATATCGAGTTGCCATATAAAAGATCATTCGTGCAACATCACCCTTCACCTCATCACGCGGCTCCCATGAATTGCTGTCATAAAAACATCCTGGAATAGTTGGATATGGGTTATCACTGTAATCGAAATCCAAATTACCTCTATCACCATTCACCTGAACATCAGTTGGGCGGATGTGGTGAACATCGGTTCCACAAGGCGCAGTATTTCCAAAATCACCATGAGATTTAGCCCAGGTATGCTCACGATTCCAAATTGGATAACCGGAATTTGAAACTGACCAGCCGGTATAAAGCAATATCACATTATCTGTATTATCCGGGTCTTCATCAGTATCCCGCAGAGCAATCCAAACTCCATCATAACTCAAATCAGTGTGACCATCAATTATATCGTTTAAGGCAGATTTTAGCTCATCACCAACTAATCCTTCCGTACCGTCATAATAACCAGGAGGGATTTGTGAAAATGCTATTGTACTTAAGATTAATAAACAAAATGTAATTAATAAATTTTTCATAATTTATACCTCATTTCTATTTTAGTAAATAAAAATTACAGTCTATTTGTGTCAAAAGAAAAAGTGAAATAACTTTGGTTAGATAAATAAGTTATATTAATATTGCATTTTCTATATTTTCATCAATCTCCGAATCTTGGATTCACTATATTGTTATAAATTGATCCAAATGAATAACTAAGACCAACAGATAAAAAATAGGTGTATTGTGTTTGAAGTTCTTTTCTTTTTAGAAGAAGATCTTCGGTAGAAATATCTCCAGCGGCTAAAGATAATTGGTCATGCACTCTTGCAACAAATCCCCAGAAATTTAAGGATAATCCTTTATAAATTCTCCAGGACAGATCACTATCAATAGTTAATTTGTTCTTTTCTAAATTCTTCAACAATTTATTATCTATCATTAAATATTGCGAAGCTGTCAAAGAGAACTCAATCGATCCCCAAGTCTGTATAAATTCCAATTCTGATGTAAATGAGTGTTTGAGAAGATTTTCTGAATATTTCTCATAGATGGTCTCTTCTAAATAATCAACATGATTAGGGTTTAATTGGTATTGAAATCGAAATTGTTTTCTGTTTGCTTCTGAGTATGGATAGATATTGTATTCAATTCCTGGATAAGCTCCATAACTAATATTTACATTACTATAACTTGAAGAATAAATATACATCCACAATCCATAAGATAGATGATCTGTCCAAGATTTTACTACATTAGCATTGAAGCTTTTACTTTCAGAGGAGCTCTTAAATACTTCATTGTCCCATTCAAACCTTTCTTCATTAAAGCTTCCACTAACTCTAAAGTGTAGTTTAATATCCTCTGTAATTCTATTTGCAGAAATATTTCCCCATAGATTAATCGACTTAGAAGATTCTTGTCCACTTAAAAAACCATTGAATCCCAATTTAAAAACCCAGTTATTCCATTTATCGATCACAATATCCTTTTGCTCTTCAACTGGAAACTTCACTTCCAATTTATTAGCCATATCTGTTCTAGAGAGATACCTAACCAGCCCTAATTTTATTATTTGTACACTTTTAATTCTTTCATCTTCAGCTATAGCATCGGAATCTAAAATATAATTAAGAGATTCATTAATTCCATAAAAACCTTTCATACCAGTAAAATCTATTGTGATTTTTTTTCCATTGCTTCCGGTTGTTTGCCTTGTAAACAGAATGAATACATCAGCTTCATTTTTATATCTAACATAATTTACACAGGTAATTTTTTCTTTAATATATTTTAAATCTCCATATTCATAATCGATATAAACAGAGAAGTTTTTATCTCCAGAATTTGTATTTGCGAATGTAGTCGCAATTAGAGATAAAAGTACAAGGCAAAAGATTAACTTATTTTTCATATTTAATATCCTTTTCAAAATGATATGTTAAAAGAGCTTTTGATAGGGAAGATGTCAATACAAATGTTATTGACAGCGGTTTTATGACCCAAGATTGCTAAGAAAACATGTTTTATTGACACAAAAACCGCATCAAATTTTTTAGCATCAATATGTTAACAGATAAAGAGATGTTAGAAGTGAGCAGAAGGAACTTCGAGTTGCACATCGAAGAAAAGGAAATGTTGGATTTCCATAAAGTTTTTGGAAATGGAAATCCGGTTCATATTGAGATAGGTAGTGGACGAGGAGAGTTCCTTCTTAGATCTGCTCAGCAAAATCCCAAAATTAACTTTATTGGAATCGACCTCAAAGAAAAAAGAGTTAAAACGATATTTCGCAAACTTTATAAACAAAACCTTAAGAATGTAAGAATTGCTAAAATATATTTGGATGAAGAAAGTATAAAGTTCATTCAACCAAATTCAATTGAAAAAATATATTTGCAGCATCCTGATCCCTGGCCCAAAAAGAAGCACTTTCACCGCAGAATAATCCAGAACAGCTTTATAGATATTATGCATAAATTACTTTGTTATAATGGAGTTGTAGAAATTGCAACAGATCATGAAGAGTATGCTTTTTGGATAGTTGAACATTTCGCAGAGAGAAAAGATTTTACATCAATTTATAAAAAAGGGTTTACAAGAGAATCGGAAAAAGGACATATTGAAACATATTTTGAAAAGAAGAAAAGAGAAGAGGGATTTGAGCCGTTTTTTATGAAGTACCGGAGTATATAATGGATAGAGAAAAATTTATAAAACTCTTTAATGAATTTGTAGTGCGTTCAAGCGAACATTACAGCGAATTTGCCTGCAAGAATAAAGAAGCTTATAGACTCATGCCAGATGATAATTGTTTTATCAGAACAGAGTTCGCTATTGATAGAGACCGCATTTTACACAGTGGAGCGTACCGAAGATATCAGGGCAAAACACAGGTTTTCTCTTTTACCAATATGTTCGATGAAGAGACATCAAACAGAAGCTTGCACACAACTTATGTATCACAAATTTCAAGAACAATAGCCAATATGCTGGGGTTGAATTTGGAATTGGTAGAATCCATTGCTTTAGGACACGATCTGGGACATACCCCTTTTGGTCACGATGGAGAAATTGCCTTATCTAAGATATGCAAAAAAGCAGGTATTGGTGCATTCCATCATAATATTCAAAGCTTACATGTTGTTGATCATATTTCCAGAAAGGGAAAAGGGCTTAACCTTACTTTTCAGGTGAGAGACGGAATAATTTCCCATGATGGAGAAGTGCATAACCAGATTATACACCCGCAAAGAGATAAAACTGAAGATGATATTCAAAAATACATAAAGATAAGAAAAAAAGGTGGAAAACAAAATTGGATGCCATCTACTTTAGAAGGTTGCGTTGTGAGAATATCCGATACAATAGCTTATATTGGACAAGATATTGAGGATGCAATCAGATTGAAGATAATGGATAGAAAGGAGATACCAAAAGATTGTGCGGAACATCTTGGTTATACCAATAGTGAGATAATCGATACACTTGTAAAGACTGTGATCTTAAACAGTCACGGGAAAGATCAAGTTGCTTTTGATGAAGAAACTTCTCATTATTTATTTAAACTGAAGAAGTTTAATTATCAACGTATTTATACAAATAAAGAAGTAAAAAAAGCACAAGAAAGAATTGATAGAAGTATGGAAGTTCTCTTTGAACAATACATTGAAGATATAAAAGAGAATAATTCAAAATCAAAAATATTCATGCATTTCCTTAATAGGAAGGATACTTCATATCGCAAGAAATTCAGTGACCATGAAGTTGTACGTGATTTTATAGCAACAATGACAGATAGATATTATAATGAAGAAGTAAAAAGTTACCTTCTACCCGGAAGTTTTTATTGATATAATTTCCAACATATATTTTTTAACACTCAAAGTGAATATTAGAAATTCATTTGATTAAGGAGATTCAATGGAATTAATAGATTTTATAAGGCAAAGTGAAGAAGTAATAAATCGAATATCAGAAATTCGGAGGTTACTTTGACACTGCTGATATAAAAAAGAAAATAATAAATTCTGAAACAGAAATGGAAAAACCTGATTTCTGGAATGATCAGAAAAGAGCTACTAAGATAACAAAAGAACTAAATCAATTAAAAAATCAGATAAAAAAAGATGATCGTCTTGCCACTATCAAAGATGATCTTGAAACATACATTATTCTTTTAAACGAAGATTTTAATGAATCACTTTTTAAGGAAGCAACTGAAGTTTTAATTGAGGAGAAACAATTAGTAGATAGTACTGAAGTACAATTCCTGCTTAATGGGAAAACAGATCCTAACAGTGCAATCCTCTCAATTCATCCTGGTGCAGGTGGAACAGAATCACAGGATTGGGCTGAAATGCTTTTTAGAATGTATAAACGCTGGGCAGAAAAAACCGGACATAAAATTGAGATTGTTGATTATCAGTCAGGTGATGAAGCGGGTATAAAGAGTGTGACCATGGAGATCATGGGAGACTATGTTTACGGCTATTTGAAAACTGAATCTGGTATTCACCGGCTTGTTAGAATTTCACCATTTAACGCTCAGGGTAAACGTCAAACATCGTTTGCCTCTGTATTTGTTTATCCAATGATCGAAGATGATATCGAAGTTGAAATAGAACCAAGTGATCTTCGGATAGACACTTACCGCGCCAGTGGTAAGGGTGGACAAGGTGTGAATACTACGGATTCTGCAGTCCGGATCACACATATTCCAACTAACATTATAGTTCAATGCCAGAATGAACGTTCCCAACTGAGGAACCGTGAAGTGGCAATGGTAATATTAAAATCTAAACTTTACCAGCATTATGAAGAAGAACGAGAAAAAGAACGGCAAAAGCATGAAAAGAAGAAAACCGATATTGGTTGGGGAAATCAGATACGTTCTTATGTATTTCATCCGTATCAGATGGTTAAAGATCATCGTACAAACTACGAGACGGGTAATATTTCGAGTGTGATGGATGGAAACCTGGATGATTTCATGAATGCATTGTTAAAGAAGCTGGCTGAAAATAAAAATAGTTCTTAAAAGGATTAGAATGGATTATAAAAAACTTATTAATAAATTAGATAAAGAGCGAATGCCCAAACATATTGCCATAATTATGGATGGTAACGGACGTTGGGCTGAAGAGAATAACACAAAAAGAATTGATGGTCATAAAGAGGGTGTTAAGACTGTAAGGCGCATTGTGGAGACTGCAGTTGAAGCAGGACTGGAGTATCTAACGGTTTACGCATTTTCAACTGAAAACTGGCGGCGTTCCAAACAGGAAGTGAATTATCTACTTAAACTTATTATGGATTCTCTAGTAAAGGAAATTGATGATCTGATAGCAAATAATGTGAATATCAGGTTCATTGGAAGCAAAGAGGAACTAGAGAAAAGCTATAATAAAAAAGTTCTAAATACTTGTAAAAGCAGTTGGAATAATGATGGCTTACACCTGAATATTGCAATGAATTATGGTGGTAGACGTGAATTGATAGATGCTTTTAAAATAATGTCTGATGATATTATTACCGGTAAAATAAATAAAGAGAGAATCAATGAAGAGTTGGTTAGCAATTATCTTTATACAGCTTATATGCCGGATCCTGATTTGATTATTCGAACAAGTGGGGAAGAGCGTTTATCTAATTTTCTGGTTTGGCAGAGCGCTTATTCGGAATTTTGGTTTACAAAAACATTATGGCCAAATTTCAGTCGTGAAGAATTTATTCAATCTATCTTGGATTTCCAAAATAGAAAAAGAAGATTTGGCCGTCGACAGGAGAAATAAATGGTTTTATTAAAAAGAGTTTTAGTTGCAGTATTTTTTATTCCGTTACTTATTTATATATTTCACGTTGGAGATATTGCACTTGCATCATTCTTGGCTTTGATAGCTTTTCAAATGATGTTCGAGTTAAGAGAAATGTTTTTCAATAAAGGTATTATTGTACCGAGGATAATTATTGTTCTTGGTCTGATAGTTTTCTTAGCATCAATATATTTTGGAACGGTAATGATTTTTGCATCGCTTTTATTAACATTAATTGTTATAATGGGTTATGATCTTTTCAAAAGTAAATTAGAAGGTGCGATGATCAGAAGTTCTGCAGGAATATTCATCGTTGTTTACATAGCCGTTTTGTTAAGCAGTATCTATCATATCAGATTGTTGGAAAATGGTAGAAACCTGATATTGAGTTTACTATTTATTATCTGGATAACAGATACTGCAGCCTATTTCGTTGGTCGGACGATAGGCAAACACAAAGGTATAATAAAAGCAAGCCCAAATAAATCTTTAGAGGGTTTTTTGGCAGGGATAATATTCTCATTTGCGGGTTCTTACCTTATGATGAAATTCTTAGGTTTATCAATGCCACAGGCGTTTGCAGCAGCAGTTTCTGGAGGGATATTTGGTCAAATGGGTGATTTATTCGAATCTATTCTAAAAAGAGATGCAGGAGTAAAAGATAGTTCAAATGTTCTTCCCGGACATGGTGGGATTTTAGATAGATTTGATAGTCTTCTTTTAGCAGCTCCGGTTTTTTATGTTATTTTATATTTTATGAGATAGGAAAGATATAATGGAAAATCAAGCAGAA
>CAZOCS010000054.1:0-15587 GCA_964578365.1 uncultured Candidatus Cloacimonadota bacterium | reverse complement strand
CGAACGCCCAAGTAAATAAAATTACATACTTTCTATATTTGGATTTATGAGAATAGTTCGAATTGGTTTTAGCTATTTATGGTCACGGATTTATAAAATTAAAGATGAAAAAACTCTTGAAGATTTCTTTATCAATAGATTTGGAAAAGAATTGTATAATACTTTTTTTAAAGACTACACCCATAAAGTGTGGGGAATACCTTGCTCAGAAATTAGACCAGAGTGGGGTGCACAGAGAATAAAAGGACTTTCAATCTCTAAAGCTATTCTCCATGCAATTAAGAGTGTATTTAAAAAAGATGACTCAATCCATCAGAAGAAGACGGAAACAAGTCTTATAGAACAATTCATGTATCCTAAGTTCGGACCAGGGCAGTTATGGGAAGAACTTGCTTGCAAAATAAAAGCTAAAGGCGGCAAAATCTATCTTAACTGTGAAGTGACAGGATTAGCTTCCGACCAAAATGAGATTATTGCAGTTACTGTAAGGGAAATAAAAAGTGGTGAGAGTAAAGAAGAAAAAGCTGATTACTTTTTTTCAACAATGCCCGTAAAAGATCTTATTAACTCACTGAATGATGTTCCAACTAAGGTTACTGAAATTGCAAATGGACTTATTTATCGCGACTTTATAACAGTTGGATTGCTATTGAAGGAATTGAGGATAAAAAATCAAACCAATCATAAAACAATACATAACATTGTTCCGGATAACTGGATATATATTCAAGAACGTGATGTGAAAGTAGGAAGGCTTCAGATCTTTAATAACTGGAGTCCTTACATGGTTAAAGATGATGAAACTGTGTGGATCGGACTTGAGTACTTTTGTAATGAAGGAGACGAGTTGTGGAGTATGCCTGATGAAGAATTTGTAGAATTTGCAATTGATGAACTAGAAAAAATTGAGATAATTAATAAGAACAATGTATTAGATAATATAGTTATTAAAATGCCCAAAACATATCCGGCATACTTTGGAAGTTATGATAAATTTGATGATATTAGAGATCACGTTGATAAAATTGAAAATTTATTTCTAATTGGAAGAAATGGAATGCATAGATATAATAACCAGGATCACTCTATGCTGACAGCTATGGAAGCAGTGAAAAATATAATTAATAACGTAAAAACAAAAGAGAATATCTGGAATGTGAATACGGAAGAGGAATATCATGAAGCATAATGTGAATAAAAAAATAGGTAATAAGTTTTCCGTGTTGTTTTTTATCATGCTTGTTTCTTTGATAATGGGTTGTATAGAGGCAGCTATAGCATATATTGCAACAAATGATATTTCGATATCACGTGTTTTCTGGAATTATAAACATCTATTAACAATGATCTCCATATCAACATTTATATGGTTACCGATTCTATTATTTTTCTCATCCATACTATATTATAGTTCAAAATTAAACATTTTTTATAAACTACTTATCAATTTTATTTCATTTATAATTCTTGCTTCTTTGTTTATTCTCAATATTTCTAGTTGGAAATTCTATTTTCGTAATGGTATTTTTTTAATCCAAAATGCGATTGTATTTACTTTTTTAAATTTCAAATTGCTGATTTTTCATTTTATACAAACAAGTCCCAAAACAATTTCAATACTGACAATATTATCAGTTCTTTCAGCGTTGATAATTGTTTTTTTATTAAATGTAATTTTTAATATTAGAGAAAAATTTAAATACAAAAAAAGTCTTATTGCTATTTATTGTGGGTTAATCATTATTCTTACGTTAAATTTTCATATTGAGAAAAAGAACTTTCATCCTTTTTTATCATTATTAGCATCTGGCAGTATACATGAAAGTGTTGATGAACAAACAATGCTTAAGTTGTTAACTTTAAAGGATAATGCAGACAATTTTACAATTGATAAACAAAATGCTAATCCTGTAATTGTGATTATGATTGAATCAATGAGAAAGGATCTAGTAGACATGCAACCGTGTCCGATTCCATTTATGAAACAACTAGCAGATAGTTCTTTGTTTTTTGACAAATCGTATATAACCTCACCACATTCTAATTATTCTGATCTGTCAATTTGGTATTCACGCTATCCATTAAGAGCGAATTATAATGAGCCATATTCTGAAGAATCGGTATCACGTGGATTATCCATTTTTGAATATTTCAGCAATCTTGGTTATAAAACTGGCTATATTTCATCACAGAACGAGAAATGGGGTGATATGATCAATTGGTTAAAAGGAAAAGGAATTGATCATTTTTATCATTCAGAGGATTACGATAAAGAAACATGGTTTAATGAAGATGATGAGAGAGGATTATCCCATCTTATAAAAAATAAGCAAGCTTCAGCTGGAAAAATTGAAGATTCTGAGACAATTAGGATTGCAGAGAATTGGATATCCGGCTTAGATTGTGAAATCCCTTTTTTCTTAGGGATGAACCTGCAAAATACCCATTTTGATTATGTAGTCCCATCAACTAGTAAACAACAATTTGAACCAAGTGTTATTAATTTTCCCATGATTTATTATGATTGGCCAGAATCAAAAGCAGTTCACGTAAGAAACAGATACTTAAATGCTTTTCATAATTTAGATAGTATTATCGAAAACTTTGTTATTTATCTAAAAAAAGAAGGACTTTGGGATAATTGCTATTTCATATTAATTGGGGATAGTGGAGAAGCATTTTATGAACATGGATTTGCTAATCATTCCGGATCTATGTACGATGAAATTGCCCGTACATTTACAATGATCAAACCTCCAAAAGGTGTTGATGTTCAAATGGTAGAAAAACCAATTAGCCATATTGATCTTTTCCCAACTCTCCTCGACATTATGGAAATTCCTATACCAGGTTCTTTTCAAGGCTATTCAGCTTACGAATCTGATGCGTACAGGCAAATTTTTATGCATAACAATTCATTTGTTTGGCAGGATGCATTGGTTGTGTGGCCATGGAAAATGTTAATCACATACCATCCTGTGAAAAAAGTTGAACTATATAATCTTGAATCTGATCCAATAGAAAAACAAAATCAAAATGATGAGTATCCCGATATAGTTAACAAAATGAAGCAACAGATAAAAATTATACATGATTCTCAAATTGAGTATTACAAAAATCCAAATTATTTCATTAAATATGATCCACCCAACATTTACTAGAGTGAATATGAAAATTATGAAGTACTGTAATTGGGAATTAAATTTAAAAATGATACAAAGTATCTTTTAAATGAATACAGAAGAGGACTATAATGAAGAAAAGTGAAATAAATTTAATGCTAAATGTTTTGTTAATATCTTCAATTTATTTTGCTATTGTTGGTTTTTTACAAGATTTGGAGAATACTGCTACGTATGGTGGAATTGATCTTCGTAATCGAGTAGTTGGTGCTAGATTGATAAAAATTAATCATGATCCATATTTTTTTAAATGGAATGAAAATTATTCTGAATTATTCCTTGATTCTAAAGATTATCCGAACTTACCAGTAAGTAGGGTTACAGTACCACCTACAATTCTAATAATTCATTCTTTTATTAGTGATTTACCTTATAAAATACAAAGATATTTATGGACTGTTTTACAGTGGTTTTTAATTCTTTTTAGTATCTTCTTTTTTACTCTTTCTGTTAATAATAAAATAAAAATAAAATTGATTTGGATAATTTGTTTATTCTTTATAGCTGATAGTTTTATCTTCAGATTACATGTTGAACGAGGGCAGATATATATATTATATGTATTCCTGTTTGCTTTGAGTTATTATATTTATGGTTTAAACTTTAAATTAAATAAATTATTAAGTGGATTTATCATAGGTTATAGTTCTGTCTTACGTTTTCCAATGGTTTTAATTGGACTACCATTTCTTATATGCAAACGGTGGAAATTCATAATTGGACAAATTGTTGGAGTAATTCTAGGGATTTTAACCTCACTCCTTTTCGTTGACTTAGAAATATGGAGAGGTTATTTGAAAGCTATGCCAATCCATAGTAAAGTTCATTTGGGAATTATTGAAATCAATACAATGAGATATCCACATGTTGATATAGAAGATATGAAAAACTTATGGATTTGGGCAAGATTACCTTTTACTGATTCTTCAATTCAAGGAATTGCTAAAAAGTACTTAGGGATTCAAATATCAACCAATATTTTATTGATTAGCTTAATAATAAGTATTACATTGTTAATAATATTATTATTTAAAATTAAAAAACGATACAAAAATCATAATTTCATATTTTTATACAGCATATTAATTATTTTAGTATCAGAACTTTTCCTTCCAGCTGCAAGGTATTCATATAGCAATGTTATTTTATTATCAGTTTTTTCACTTATTATTATTAATTCTAAGGAGGTATTATCAATACTGAAAAAATGAATCAATATTGGAAGATCCTCATTAATTTTCTTCTGATCTATTCTGTTTTAATGTCAGCTATATCAATATCATACGATACAGTGAATACGTTGAAGTATGGAGCTTTAGACCTTCGTAATCGGGTTGTTGGGACAAGAGTGCTTTTGAATGGGGAAGATCCATATTTTTTTAAGTGGGATCAGAATACTCCTGAAGAGTTCGTTGATGCACGAGATTTTTATTATGATCTTCCTGTTAGCAGGCTTACAGTACCTCCAAGTGTCCTCACATTACATGCTCCATTTGCTTCAATTCCATACAAAACCCAACAGATTCTTTGGGCAATAATGCAGTGGTTACTACTTCTTGCGAGTATCATTTTGCTTTCAAATACAGCTGAATCAACTATTAAAAAGAAGATTATCTGGATAATCGGATTATTGATCATTGCATCCAGTTTTTTCTGGAGGCTGCATATAGATAAGGGACAGATCTATATTTTGTTTGTTTTTCTGATCATCTTATCTTATTGGCTTGTTAAGAAGAAGGAAAATTACATTCTTAGTGGTTTTATTTTAGGATTGACTGCTTCTTTTAGACCACCCGTAATATTAATGGGTATACCTTTTCTTATAAAAAGAAAATGGAATTTCATTCTCAGTGGCCTTGCCGGAATTTTAATAAGTTTTGTTTCTTCTTTGTTTATTGCTCCATTCTCAATTTGGAAAAGTTATTTCAATTCAATGGAATTTCACGAAAAATTTCATTTACTTATCATTCGGCCAACTTATAGTTTTTATCATAAAACTGTTGTAGATGGGATAAAGAATGCAATATTTTCTGCAAATCTTCAAATAGAAGATTCTTCATTACAAGATATGATCCGTATTTTTTTTCATCTAAAAGCTAAAGCTCTTATTCTTGAATTATTCTTAATTGCCTGTATTTTAATTTTGATAGTTTTTTTATGGAAGAGAATAGTTAAAACAAAAAACAATGAGCTTCTCTTTTATATTGGAATATTATTTTTAATTATTAGCAGCTTCTTTCTTCCTGCAGCTCGTCTTTCATATATGAATATCTACTGGCTGTTTCCATTATCGCTCATTGTCATTAAAATAAACGATATTAAACAAATATTAAAACCAGAATTGGTCTTAGTGATAGCTGGAGTAGCTCTGAACACAATGTTTTTTATATTTCCAAAAGGTGTTATATTGAGTGATTATTTAATACTTTTTTATTTATTGATCACAACATTTAGAATAACTAATTCAAAGAACTAGTTTTTCCTGAAATCCTTAGGATTGATATCATAACGCTTAAATTTTTCGTATAAATTCTGGCGTTTAATATCTGAAATTCTAGATACTTTTGTTACATCTCCATTACATAGATTCATAAGGTTTTCGATGTAAGCTTTTTCAAATCCGCTTTTAGCCTTTGGATAAGCTAATCCAAGAAAATGAGAAGTTGATGAATCAGGCTTCTTCGACTCTTCATTATATATATGATCGGGTAGATCTTCGGGAATAATCGTATCATAAGAAGCAAGGGCAACAGAATGTTCTATAGTATTTTTCAATTCTCGAATATTTCCTTTCCATTTCTGGTTCAATAAAATCGAAAGAGCTGCATTTGAAATCTTAAGCTCTTGCTTCTTATATTTATTGGAAAATTCGGATATGAATTTACTCACAAGTAGCTTAATATCTTCGATTCGTTCCCTTAGGGGTGGAATATGAAGGTTTATCACATTTAATCTATAATAAAGGTCATCTCGGAAATTTCCACTTTCAACTTCGACTGAAAGAGATTTATTAGTCGCAGCGATAATTCTCACATCAACTATAATATCATTCTCACCACCAACTTGTCGGATAATACCCTTCTCTAACACACGCAGTAGTTTAACCTGAAAAGCTTGTGTTGTTTCGGTGATCTCATCTAAAAAAAGTGTTCCTCCATCAGCTTCCTGAAAATATCCAATCTTATCTCTAATTGCGCTTGTGAAGGATCTTTTCTTATGACCAAAAAGAGTACTTTCTAAAAGACTCTCCGGCAAACTTCCACAGTTGATAGCAACAAATTTTCTTTTGTTCCTGCTGCTATTCCGATAAATCAAATCGGCAATGAGTTCTTTGCCTACACCTGTTTCTCCTGAAATTAGTATTGTAGTATCAAGTGGAGCTATCTTTTTTACTTTTTCCATGATTTTCTGAATAGCTAAACTATTTCCAACAATATGGGTTCTATCAAACTCTTTGTCTAAGATAGTTCTTAATCTTTTTATCTCATCAGTTTGCCATTTTGCTTTTAATAATTTCTCAATTTTCAATTTCAGCAGGTCAAGATCTTCTACGGGTTTTTCTATAAATTCATCTGCACCAAGCTTCATAGCTTCTACTGCCATCTCAATAGATGCTTTACCGCTGATAACCATTACAGCAATTTCCGGCCACTTCTTCTTAATATTATTAAGTAAGCTCAAACCATCTTCTCCGGGCATTACAAGATCACTAAGTGCAACCTGATAAGAATTATTTTCTAATCTTTCTAATGCTGCAGTTACAGAATCTGCTGTATCGATAATATATTCATCTTCCAAATGTCTACTAAAAATATCTCTAGTATCTTTTTCGTCATCTACTATTAGTATTTTAGCTTTTTGTCCATTATTTTCGAACATCTTATTATCCTTTTGTTTGAGGTAAAATAAGTGTAAAAGTTGATCCGTAATCAGGTTTGGATTCAACCTTGATCCTACCATCGTATTTTTCAATTATACTTTTTGTTATTGCTAAGCCAAGACCGAAACCGGTTCCTGTTTTCCCAATTTTAGTTGAGAAATATGTTTCGAAGATCTTACTCTTATTATATTCTGGAATTCCTTCTCCGGTATCAGAGATCTCTACAAAGATCATCTTTTTTTTCTCATAAGTTTTTATCGTGAGTTCCTTTTGAACACAATCTTTCATTGCCTGGATCGCATTATTAATTATATTTGCCGTACAAAGACTTAGATCTCCGTAAGATGCGGTAACATGTGGAAGGTTCTCTTGGAATTCTGTATTAAGTGTGACATAGTGTTTGAAGAAAAGATTATGTTTACAAAACTCCAGTTCTTGGGCGATCAACTCATTAATATCAATTGGACGGTCTATTGATATATTACTTTGTTTTACTTTTGTTAATAAGCCTTTTACAGTTTTAGCAATATTTTTACCAGCTTCAATTATTCTATCTAACTCAGTGCTATCTTTCATGTCCTTCTTTAACAGTTGAGCATAACCCAGAACCGTGTTCAAGGGTGAATTGATATTATGAACTATTCCCTCTATTTTTTTTCCAATATCAGCAAGTTTATTACTCTTTATCAGTTCTAATTCAAGTGATTTTCTTGCTTCTGTTGCTCTGATCTCTTTTGATACATCTATAATACTACCAAAAAATTTAATACTTTTATCATGCTTTACAGCTCGAATATTTAACGCTACATATTTTTGATTCTTGTTTGGAAATACCTTTAAATTAGAGAATGTTAGAGGTGCTTCATGCAACTTCGCAAATTGTTCTTCTTTCAATCCCAATAATTTGCTCAGATTCTGGTGATTCAGCTGATTTTCACTCATTTCCATTATCTTCATAAAACTAGGATTATACAGGATTATTTCGAAATTACCGTTCAACCAGAAAATCCCGGTATCCAGGTTATCTGTAAGCTCTTTGTATTCTCTTAAGGTTTGACCATGTTTAGAAAGAGCTATGTTCATAGTATTAAAAGATGTAACCATATCACCCAGTACGCCGGAATAACGTTTTTCTATTGGTTCCAATTTAGACGGATTTTCTGAAATATCCTGCATGTTATTGCTGATATCTCTTACCGGGACCAATATTGTTTTACTGAACCAGTTACCGAGCAGACTTATCATGAATAGTGTTACTGCTAAAAGAATTAAAACAAAAATCAGAATACTCTGCTGCACAAATTGATTTACATACCTCTTATAAGAGATAATGAAAATACCAGACGGTTCATTAGTAAGGTCGTAAAATATTTTGATACCTGCAGCATTATTAATGTTAAATTTCTTAATAGTCTGATCCATCATGTTCTCAGTCATAGATTCAATCAAGTTATTTATATCGGATATATAATCTGTAAGATTACCTGGTACTGCATTTTCAGAAAGTGTATTGTCAAAAGAGATCAAACTTACTTCATAATCGGAGCTTAATTTCAAGTTAGAAAGATCAAAATTTTCTATTATAATTAAAACACCAAAAAGTTCTTTTATTTCGTTTGTAATGAAAATTGGATTATATGTAATCTGGAATAATCTACCACCGAAATTTCCAATAAAAAAACCAGAGTTTTCTTTAGAAATATCTCTATATATCTGCGAAAAATATTTATTCAAAAGGTCCCATTGCTCTCCAAAAATATACTCTCTATACTTGTTACAAATTATAAGCTTGTCTATATTTTCGGATTGATAATTTTGATAAAGATGATTATTAATTAGATTCTTATCACCTTTCTGCAATGCATCGATCAATACTTTATCAGCTTTAAGATTAGTAAGTAGATTCTGTTTTCCCATTTCCATTTCACTACTGGCGATCTTCAATTCCGAAAGTGTTAATCTGATATTCATGTCTTCATATTGATTAATTCCAAACTTAGCTAATTGCCATTCGATCAAGATGAGTGTAAGTACAAGAAAAAATGTGATCACAAAAAATAATACAAAGATCCTTTTTTCCAGTTCTGTTTTTCTACTCTTCAAAATATATTCCTTTTTTTAAATTTCACTCATCTAAGATTTCTCTAACTTTAGAAATTATAGAATCATAGGTAAATGGTTTTTGAAGAAAGCTTACATTTGTATCGGAGGTATGTTTTTTTATAAGATCATTATCAATATTTCCAGAGATGAAGATGGCTTTAATGTCAGGTTGAAGATCTCTCAGTTCATTTATTAATTCCGGACCACTCATCTCCGGCATTGTAATATCGGATATCAAAAGATGAATTAATTCTTTATTTTCTTTAAACTTCCGTAAACCCATTTTACCATTTGACGCTTCAATAATCTTGTATCCTTGTTCACTCAAAATTTCAGAAAGGAAATTTCTTATACTGTCTTCATCATCAACAAGCAAGATAGTTTCATTTCCGGTTGGGAGATCGTCAGAATCTACACTAGTTAATTCTTCACCATTGATCTCAGCAACTATTTGTGGAAAATAGATATTGAATTTAGAGCCCTTTCCTTCTTCGGATTCAACAAGTATTGCACCTTCATTCTGTTTCACTATACCAAAAACTGTAGAAAGTCCAAGACCTGTACCCTTACCAATTTCTTTAGTCGTAAAGAAAGGTTCGAATATTTTTTCCTGAACCTCATCACTCATTCCTATTCCGGTATCAACTACTGTGATTTTGATATATTCATGTGATTTATCAAGATTGTGACGTGTAATAAATTCATTAGTAAGTGGTTCTTTTGTAGTGGAAATAATTATCTTACCATATCCTTTAATTGCGTCACTTGCGTTTACAACAAGATTTACAATCACCTGTTCGAACTGGCTCTTATCTGCATTGATTATACAAGAGGAACTTTGGAAATTAGTTTCCAAAGATATCTCCTCTCCGATCAATCTCTTAAGCATTTCTTCAAGCTCAGTAATTGTTTTATTCAGATCAATATTAATTTTTTCAACAATTTGTTTTCGTGAAAAACCAAGTAATTGCTTAGTTAATCTTGCTGCTCTTTCACCGCAATCTTTAATCACTTTAATATCGTTATAAGCGTTGTTGTCATTATCCAATTTAATTAGAGCAAGATCGGAATAGCCGTTGATAGCAGTTAATAAATTATTAAAATCATGCGCAATCCCACCTGCAAGCCTGCCCACTACTTCCATTTTTTGAGATTGGTATAATTGCTCTTGGACAATTTGTCTTTCATCTTCTGCTTCTTTACGTTTAGTTATATCACGGGCGATAACCAAGAGTACTTGTTCTTTCTTAAAAGTTATTTTACTCTTATGGAGCTCAACAATTATTTTTTCTCCACTTTTTTTAAGGTGTGTGAAAATAGGTGAATCAATATTACTTTCTTTATTTAGATAATTTGATAATTGTTCCAACTCTTCTTCAATATAAAATTTAGAAACAGGAGTAGAGATAAGTTCATCTTTTGTATATCCAAATTTATTTAATACTATATCATTACAGTCCAGAAAATTTTCTCCATTCTCAGATAGTATAAAAATGGGATCAGCAATACTATTGAAAAGAAGACGGTATTTTTTCTCGCTTTGTCGGAGATTACTCTCCATATTATAACGATAGAATGCCATTTCAATAGTTGCATGAAGTTCATGTTCCTCAAAAGGTTTTATCAAATAACCAAAAGGCTCTGTAGCTTTTGCACTATCTAAAATTGGTTCATTGGCATATGCAGTTAAATAAATTATTGGGACGTTGTATTTTTCTTTAATTTTAATTGCAGTTTCAATACCGTTGATCTTTCCAGCTAACATTATGTCCATCAAAATCAGGTCAGGATTTAATTTTTCGTATTGTTCTAGTACACGTTCTCCATGAGAAATGATATCAATAACATGATAGTTAAACTGCAACAAAGTCCTTTTAATATCTTCAGCAATGATCCTTTCATCTTCAACTATCAATAATCTCTTCTGTGCCATTATTTACCTACATTCCTCAAAATTATGTCCTAAAATAATTACATGTAACAAAAAGTAGAAAAAAAGGAAAAGAGGTCAATTTGTTTTTATAATAAAATAAAAAGCCATCCGGCATTACCGGATGGCTTTAGTGGTTGGGCCGGGAGGATTCGAACCCCCGAATGCATGGACCAAAACCATGTGACTTACCGCTTGTCGACGGCCCAATAAAATCTATATTTAAACTGGCGGAGAGGGAGGGATTCGAACCCTCGGTAAAGTTTCCCCTACATACGCTTAGCAGGCGCACACCTTCAACCAGCTCGGTCACCTCTCCACTTCTATAATTCTGGCGGAGGATGAGGGACTCGAACCCCCAAGGGCAAAGCCCGGCGGTTTTCAAGACCGCTGTCTTACCAATTAGAGCTAATCCTCCTAAATGGAGTTAACAAATAATTTTTGCGTTGTATTGATGTCAAATATTTTTTATTCTTTTTATCAGCTCTTATTTACACATTGATGCAACTTTGGACTATTCAAATTATCTATATCCAAATTCCTTCAAAGCGTTCTGTTTTTTCCGCCAATTTGGTTTGATTTTTATCCATAGATCAATTTTTACTCTCTTTTCAACGATCTTATGAATTTCCTTTTCAGCTGCAACTCGTAAAGCTTTGATCTTTCTCCCATCTTTTCCAATAACAATAGGCTTTTGTGATTTTTTTTCTAACCAGATATTAGCTGCTATAACCAATTTGTTTGGAAAATCATGGTATTGTTCAACTACTACTGTTGAAGCGTATGGAATCTCATCATCGAAATTAAGAAATATTTGCTCACGGATAATTTCCTGAGCGAAGAATCTCATTGAAAGATCAGAAATTTCATCGGTAGAATAGAAGGGAGGATTGTATGGAAGCAATTGAGTTAGTTCATCTAAGAATGGATCAAGGTCTGGTGCCTTAAGAATAGAGATGGGAATAATTCTCTCGAAGTTGTATTCTTGTAATAATTCAAGTTTTTTTTTAACTGTAATTTCATCGGTAAGATCGATCTTATTTAAAATTGCAATTTTTGGAACTTTAATTCTCTTCAGATTCTCACAGATCTGCTTATCGTAATCAGTAGGGAATTTTTTTGCATCAGTCATAAAGATAATAATATCAGAATCTTTTAATGAGTTATTGATATATTCAAGCATTTTATTATGAAGCTCGTATCTGGCTTCCACAAATCCGGGAGTATCCATCAAAATGATCTGCCTGTTATCATCAGAAATTATGCCTTTGATCTGCTGCCGTGTTGTTTGCGGTTTAGGAGAGGTTATTGATAGTTTTTCACCAAGTAATTTATTCATCAAAGTAGATTTACCAACATTTGGTTTTCCAACGATTGAGACAAATCCGGCACGATAAAGACTATTCATAAAAATACCTTTAGCTTTTACAAATCTTATATATAAGAATTTCCAAAATTATCTCATCTTTTAAGTTTAAAGATTTAGCATCGATATCTGCTTGCAGGAGTAATGAGAATATTTCTCTGATTGCTTTTTTTGAGTATTTCTTAGCATAGTTGATATAATCCCCTCTGAATTTATAAAATACTTCGGGAAGATAACGATTTTCGATTTCAGAATTGCTGAGATTGCTTTTTTGTAAGGCCTTAACTCGCCATAATGTTCGGAAGAAAGTTGATAGCATAATAATAACAAAAACTGCTGATTCATTGTTTGCTATCATATTCTCTAATATTGTTAATGACTTTTTCAAATTCCGTTTTCCTATTTCATTTTGAAGATCAAATACTTTGTTAGTCCTAGATTTCCCAACTGTTTCTTTTACATCTTCAATTGAGATGTTTCCTTTTCCCTTTGTATAAATGATCAACTTTTCTAATTCATTAGCAGCTAATTGATAATCTAACTCAATGCTTCTTGTAAAAAGTTCCTTTGAATCATTATCCATGAATATTTTCCTTTCCCTGGTTTCAACATTCAGCCACTTAAGAACATCAACTGAACTATAAGGTGAACGGCAAATGATCTTCATTGCTTTTTCCGAGATCAATTTATTTGCTTTTGTACGTTCATCTATTTTTTCAGCTGTTAAAACAAGAATTGAAGTTGGAACAGGATTCTGAATATATTCTGCAATAAGTAATTTATCAGAAGCTTTCATTGTATCAAAATTCTTTAAAACTACAAGTCGAAATTTTGCCATGAAGGGCATCATTTCAAGTTGTTCCAAAGTATCCGTTGCAGAGTCAGTATCGGCATGTAGAATTATTGAATCGAAATCTTCCGATCCTGGTGATTTGAATCTACTGGAAATTTCTTTTAGAACCACATCTTTAAGGTAATTCTCAGGACCGAAGATGTAATATGCAGTTTGTGGTTTTTGATCTGGGAACTTCCTTAAAAATTCAAAATGTGGGATACTATGAGATTTTGGCATATCAATATTTTAAATACAAGATCAAGGAAATGACAGCAATTAACCAGCAATAGTATGCAAAGTACTTCAGTTTTTGTTTTTTTACAATCGATATGAGAAAAGAAATTACAACATAACCGGAGATAAATGCCGCAAGTGTACCTAGTAAATAAGATAACCAAACTGATCTATCAAGATCTAACATGCTTGAAAACTTAAGGATATTTGCACCCAATATTGCAGGAATTGAAAGAATAAAAGAGAATCTAGCAGCTTCTTCTCTATCTAATCCGGCAAAGATGCCTACCGTGATAGTTGTTCCTGAGCGGGATATTCCCGGGAGTATTGCGAATGCCTGGGTTAATCCAATAAGAATTGATTTTCTGATCCCAAGTTGATGTGTCTTGATCCCTCTGGATTCGATCTTGTCTGAAATATAAAGAATAAATCCTGTAATGACCAACATAAAGCTTGGAATATAAAGTGAAGAAAATGCTTTTGTAAGAGGATCTTCGAAGTAAAAACCTATAATGCCGGTCATTGTTGTGGCAACTATGATGTAGAATACTGTATTCCTGTTTCTAGTATGTATAGATTCCTTATTCTTAAATAAAATAAGTGATTTAAGTAAAGCGAGGATATCTTTACGAAAATAAATTAATACTGCAAATAATGAACCAAGATGTAGCACTATTTCAAAGCTAATTTCAGGATTATTGAATTTTAGATAATGTTCAGCAAGAACAAGGTGGCCAGAGCTTGAAACAGGTAAAAATTCGGTTAATCCTTGGATTATTCCTAAAATAATTGCTTTGAAAATTTCCATGCCGAAACTCCTAAATTATTTCTGGAAGCTTAGATTTAAATAACTCAGATACAGGGACCAATTCAAAATCAAGTTTTTCGATCTCCTTGATGAATTCTTTTAGAAATTCATATCTGTCTTGCGTTGCACAATGTGTAATAACTAAAATCTTATCTCGATCTTTAGCTAAATACTTTAATTGTCTTATTTTATTAGCAAGTGTTTTCTCAGTTATTCTCGGGGTATCCAGAAAAATCTGATTTACACAGGTTGGGATCATCATTTTTTTTGCAACATCATAAGCTATTGAGGATTGAGATGTACGGCTGTCCACAAAATACAGATCATGATCCTTCAAAACTTGCAGAACACTTCTCATCACTGACTCATCAGTCGTAGCGAATGAACCCATATGATTATTGGCACCCACACATAATGGGAATTGTTTTATATAATTTTCCATTCGACGTTTTATCTCTTTCTTAGAGAGATGCACATATATTGCATTAGCACCAGGATTATCTCGTGGATAGCTAATTGGCTCCATGGGAATATGGATCATTGTCTCATGACCGGTTTCAGCAGCTTTGTTCATCACATGTTTTGAAAACTTTTGATCTGGAAGGATTGCAAATGTAACATTGCTGTTTAAACTGCAGAAATCATCCAATAATTTATTATTTCGAATTCCAAAATCATCTACAACTATGGCTAGCATTGTTTTATCTCTAACTACATTTTGAGATTTAGTGTAATATAATGTAACAAAATATGTCTGAGAATCATGTGGATCCTCTATTTCTAAAACTTGTTTATTACCATTGTTCTTTTCTTCACCTTTAATTATTTTTCCACCAATTAACTCTACTTGTCCTGTAATAATAATATTTGTATAATTAAGATCCATCTCAGAACGATCTACACCTATGGATATATAAACTGCATCTTCACCGATATGGTTTTTATAGTTCTCTTCCGTTACTCCAAGTAATAATTTCGCATGGACTACTGCATCAAGAACAGAAATTTCTTCACGTTTTTGTTTAATAATGACTTTATCCCTCTTTTGCTGAGGTTCCTTAACAAGGTTTTTTATTTTATCATAATTAAACAAGAATAATAATAATATGAATCCAATGAATAAAAGAATGTAATAATAATTTCTATCAATTCTACTGTTTTTAACGCTCTTTCTCATTCCCATTATTCTCCTTCTCACTATGTTGTCTATTTCGCAAAGGAATTTGAGTCAAGAAAATAATTAATGTAG
>CAZOCS010000053.1:0-16065 GCA_964578365.1 uncultured Candidatus Cloacimonadota bacterium | reverse complement strand
ACGATTCAAACTAATTCATCGAAGAAAAGGAGATGGGTGATTACATCTGTGGCGACATCAAGATGTTTTACGCTGTGAATATTGCTGAGACAAGATGCTGTACGGGGAATGGACCATTCGTTTTTTTTAGCAGGTGCCAGATCTTTTCACATTCAACAGGGGAGACCTTTCCAGACAGAAATTGTTTCAATAAACCGGTATTGATTGTGGCTGGAACATTTTTTAGGAACTTAATGGTATTTTTGGCCAGGGCGTTGCTGCCATTAATAAATGCTGTTGTTGAAAGACCAATACCGGCAGCCGACAATACAGCAACAACACCATCAATATCATCTGCCTTGGTTAACCGTTTCCAGCCCTGAATACTAAGATCCCGTAGGTCCCCATACAAAATTAAATCTGAAGATATTGCACCGATGCCTGAATAGCTGTCATATACCTGACCTTTGATAAAACCATCCCAGGAAATTGATTTGATTCTCTCCGTGGTGGTGTATTCAAGGTCATTTTGAAGGGCGGCGATTATTTCCTGATTTCCAGTTTGGTTTTCATTGTAAAATTTGGCCAGGTCCAAGGCGTCATCCCGGCGGTTCTGTTCTCTTAATGACTGGATCTCTTTGATTGGGTCGAAGGTTGACCCTGTGTAGTTGAGGTAAATGGTGAATGCGGATGACACAATAATAACGATCAACAGAACGTACTTCAGACAGGTCCAGCAGAGTTTGGGCAATGGCAACCTCCTTTCTTCAGTTTGAATAGTGAAATTATAACTCCGGATATCCTTCATCAATTAATATATATAGTGATGGGGGATATAATGGATAGGAAAAGATTAATGAGGATGGGATGTGGTTTTTAGCATATTGCTTTTTGAAATGAAATTTTTAGAACAATCGGAAGTGCGAGGTTATTTTCTGAATTCGCCTCCGGCACTCAGTGTTTTTTCGAAATGCAACTTTCGTTGTTGGATTGTATTGATGTGTTTATTGAGCGGCAATATTTACAATCGTCAATGATGGTATCACAGGTGTATAGACGCTTCTCTGGATGATGGTATCACAGTATCCATTTTTCCATTCTTTACCTTGATTGAGAATTATTCGCGGATAGCGATAGGTTGGAGGTATCACCGGCCAACATGGTGGGAATGTTTAGTCAGGGAGACCTGCCTTGCGAAGGTCATCATTCCGGTGAGTGTCTGGTATACCAGCCTTGCGAAAAGCTTCAATTACTTCGTTTAGTGAAGACTCGTGCTTAAAAGGGGCAATTAGTCTTACAGCGTCAATTGAATATGATGGGTAAATTTTGAGAATTTCCTCTGCGGATTTTCTTGCCTTGTCATAATCTTTTAAAAGGGAATATGCTACAGTCATTATAGCGTATCCTGCGAACGAATCAGGACTAATGGAAATCACATTTTTACATACTTCTATAGATTCTTCATACTGACCATTAAAACGCAAAGCCATCGCCAAGGTAATGTAGTAGCTAGTTGGTGGCACTGGATTGAGCCGGAAAGCACGTTTAATTAATGGAATTGCCTCATCCGATCTACCTGCCCATGATAAAACATAAGATAAGGAAGCAAGAGCGTATGCTCCATTTGGATTGAGCTTTAGAGCCGTTCTTTGGTGCTCAATTGCCTCATCATGATTTCGTTTTGCCAGTTCGATAAACCCCATCAGAATATACGTGAGGTCAAATGTTTCTGTTAAAGCAAAAGCCTTTTTACCGCATTCTTCCGCTTTGTTGAAAGAATCAAAGGGTGATTCGCTATAGTTTCCTTGTATGGTTGACCAATGAGAAAGTCCAAGTACCACATAAGCATATGGGTATTTCTTATCAAGAGCGATTGATTCTTCAGCTAATCCGATGGCCTTAAAAGTGTCATGTTCCGTATATCGTTGGTAGCATTCATATGCCCTTATACACCTTTCATATGCACGGATATTACCTGTCATTACACCTGCCCACAATCGTGCTTGTTCTCCATAAACAAGGTTGACCTCCATCACGGAAATCAACTTCATCGTAATCTCATCTTGAACCGCAAAAATATCTTCCAGATCACGATCATAATGCTCAGACCACATATGGTAATCCGTTGTAGCATCAATCAACTGAGCAGTAATCCTCACACGATCATTAGCCCTCTGTACACTTCCCTCAAGTATGTACCTGACACCAAGTTCCTTGGCGATTTGTTTAACACTGATTGCCTTGCCCTTATATGTAAAGCTGGAGTTCCGTGCGATCACAAACAGGTTGGAGACCTTGCACAGGCCGTTGATGATTTGTTCCGTCAGACCATCGGAAAAGTATTCCTGCGATGGATCACCACTCATGTTTGTGAAAGGCAATACAGCTATGGATGGTTTATCCGGCAGATCGAGTTCCTCCTCAGCCAGAGGCTTCGGTGATTCTGCATCCATCAGAATCTTGTATACACGTACAGGCTCTTGAATATTTTTGACATCATGTTCCCCAAGATAATCAAATCCACAGTCAAGTTTGTCCTTCACATGGTCGTACGTGTTTCTGGAAATACAGACACCACCGGGATCTGCAATACCCTCAATTCGTGCAGCAACATTAACCCCACTGCCGTAGATTCGTTCATCGTCCTGTACAACATCTCCGATGTTTATACCGATACGAAACTGGAGTCGCTTACCCTCAGCAAACTTGGAATTTTCTTTCTTTAACCGGTCCTGAATCTTCACAGCACATTCGACAGCGTCCACAGCGCTGGAGAACTCTGCAAGGAGATTATCGCCTGGATTATCCACTACACGACCAGAATGCTGCTGGATGACGTTGGACATAAGGCTCCGGTACGCCTTCAGCGTCTGGATGGTATGAACCTCATCATCTGCCATGAGCAGGGAATACCCTTTGACATCAGCACTGAGGATGGCTCTGAGTTTACGTGTAACTTTTTCGATTTCGTTAGGCATAGATAACCTTCGGATTAAAGGTTCAGAAGATGATACAGTTGAAATGGGATTTAACTGATATTTCGGCAATATACAGAATGGTTGGGGTTGGGTCAAGAAATGTGTGCCTTGGATTGCAGATAGATGGAGAATATCGTGACCTCCATCCCTCCGAAAATACTGTCATAAATCTCTAATTCCAGCAAGTAAAACTATTTTGATACCATCAATTCGTCGAGAGCATGCGAACCTGAGATGTCAAAACGAAAACCAAAATATCACCAATAACCTGATCCCCCAAATCCTGATCCGTATTTAATTCTATCTACCGTTTTCAAATCTGCTGAGTATGGATTATCAGGTACGCTCGGCGAGGGTATTTGGTGACTGTCATAAAAAGGGGTTTCCTTGATTTTCATATTGTATGCGGTGACCATCAACGTTTCCAAATTCACAGTGTCCTGCACATTATAGGCAAGCAACGTATCGAGCACCTTCTGATTTCCCGATTTCTTATATTCATTCCAAAGCAAGACGGCAAAGAAACCATCAACATCGCTTAAGTCACCACGATCCATTCCCAGTTGCCTTTCACATCCTTTAAGACCACCTTTATATCCCAGGCTTCCAAGAACGTAGCGCAGATCAATTTGAGCATGGTTTAGCTGAATTCCAAAATAATTTTCAATGAAGGGGATATCGAAACTCTTGCCGTTATAGCTGACAATGATATTGTAATTCCGGATGACATCAACGAAATCGTCAAGGTTCTGCCCCTGGACATAGGTTTGAATAATTGCTCCGTCATAAAGAGCAATCGTGGTTATATCGTTATAGTCTCGTTCCAGCCCTGTGGTTTCAATATCCAGATAGACTGTCGATTCTCTGAATTCTGGAAATAGTAGCCAACATTGATTTGATGGAAGCTGATCTGCAAAGAATGCTGGGTTGTTTTTATCAAGATGGTGTCTGGATTCTTCAATACCGTTGGTGACTGTTATTTTCCTTCCTGGAGAAATTGGAACTGGCGTAATGTCAAACGGCGTGTCCCAATTCGTGATACCAGAAACCCATAAACGTTGTTCTGTTACAGCGCCGATACCTGGCATGTGAATGAATGTGTTTTTTAGCATAATGGATTGTGGAATATTTTTGGTTAAAGGTCAATGTTGAGATTAGTATGTGAAACATTGGGGTTGTCATTGACATTGGTACATCCACATTGGTTTACCTTGTATGATCATTAAAGTTTTCAGAGATTATGACGATATACAAAGAGGGAATAATGACGAAGGTGTACTTAGTCATAATTATTCAAAAGGTTTTGAAATTATGAAAAAAATTGAGTTTATGAATCATGGAATGATAAAAATTGTTGTCATTATCGCACTGCTCTCAGTGCTGCCGTTTGGCTGTGGCGGAGGTGGTAGCGGGGGAGGTGGTGATGGTGATGGTGGTGTTGGAGATGATCCTGATCCCTATACCTTGATCGAGGGAGGGACTGAAATTGGTTTTTCATATAGCCAATCGACTGACGAGGCATACACAGGAATTCCAGCATATGCATTTAAGGATGGCGCAGGCAATGTGGCAATATTAAAACAGGATGTATCAACCGCATGCTTTAGTGGACGTTGTGGCGATCCTCCATCGAATCAAATTTTTTCATATGATGTAGATAGCCAAAGCATTGTTGAAAGCACAGATAGTTATTTTTCGGACCCAAATGCGTTGGATAACCTTCCTCCTTTTCGTGAGGCAGTTGTAGCTGATTTCAATAATGACGGTGCCGAGGACATTGCTTTTGCTAATCATACAGAAGGGATGAAAGATATTACTGAGCCAGATGGTTGGGAATCAGTAAATTATATTATGCTTAGCAATAATGGAACGTATGAACTTAATGTTATACACGATTTCCAAGGTTTCACTCACTCGATTGCTGCTGCCGATATCGATGGTGATGGTGATATTGATATTTATATGGGGGACGCAGGAGATAGTGACTCCCCAGAGGAGAATGGTCCTGATGATGATGGTGGATATTTTTTAATAAATGATGGTACAGGAAATTTTACTCGACATAGCCAACGCCTGCACTATGGCGTTGCTCATGAATTAGTTGATTTGGACAATGACGGTTTACCTGAGTTGGTGGCTACGATGGCGGTAAACGATTGTTGGGAAAGTGGGTGCATCGAAGAATGGGGACTCCGGATTTACAAGCGCAATGATAATGGAAACTATGATGTTGTGGCCAGCAACATAAATCCGCTGCCGGTAGCTCCAATATTTGGTGATGTTGGAGTAGGCGACTTGACTATTAAATATATGTACAAAGGTGAGGAAATTGAACTGGCGTATATGGGTGATGTTGTTTCTACTGATGTAGATGGTAACGGGTTCAATGATTTAATAGTCCTTACGAACACTCATAGCGGCCTAGAATTTATTAGCATATTCTTTAATGACGGTTCATATGGATTTTCTCTTGATACAACACGATTAGATTTTGAATATTCGCATGCAAATACATTATTTCTAAAAATTGTCGATGCTGATGAAGATGGAAATGATGACATTCTTATTCAAAGAGTCAATGGTGTGTTCTTTTATTATCTCAGCGAAGAAATTTATTACAATGACGGTACAGGTTATTTCGATAATGATAATAGGATCGGTATTCCAGATATTACTGGAACATTTGAACCTACCGATTGTGATCAGGATGGCGATTTAGATTTTTTCATTACACACGGGCATGATTACTATTGGGAAGACGATAGTGTTTATAGTACTGTAGAACTTTATTTAAACAATCGTATTAATTAATTGAGACAGGTGTCGTATTGCGACAGATCACTGATGACACCGTACAATTCGAATTTTAGTTTGCCTGACCGTTTCCGCCTCCTCCACTCCCATGGTGGCATCGGATCTGGTTCAACCCATAATCCCCGTTTCCCTGATCTTGCCTCAAATTCCAGTTTGGCCAATTCAGGATCCCTGGAGTATTTCTTATAGTGCCATGCCAGACCTGCTGATAGGAGTTCTTTATTCAGGTTCATGTCATCTATGAAAACAAAACCGACAATCCGACCATAACGATCGATATCAGTCTGCCAGACCTTGACAACCTTACCGGCAACCATATCTGCTGTGAACCGTTTTGCCTTCTGCCCATAGGGTTGTCCTCTCTCGGGACAATCGATTGCGGCAAGTCTGATTTTAACCTGTTTGCCATCTTTTAGAACTTTGATAGTGTCGCCATCCGAAACGGAGACGACTTCGGCATGGAATGAGGCAGCAGATAAGAGTGCGGGAAATAAAGACAGATATATTATGACAATGACAATTCTATACTTTTTAGCTGTTACCATCTGATCTTTGACCTCACTTTTTGACAAGTGCAACTGCCTGATCAGACGTTACAACAGTACCGAATGTTATTCCTATTGTTTCAAGAGCTGACTGATGTCTTGTTTCACTCATCGATGCACATGCATCCTCAACAACCAGGGCATTAAAATCACGATCTCCAAGTTCCCTTGTTGTCTGAGCAACACAGATTTCAGTAACAACACCGGTAACAATGACCGATTGAATTCCGAGTACACGAAGCGTATGATCCATTTTTGTTGAGTTGGCTGGCCCGCTGGTGCTTTTTTGAAATATTAGCTCACCTGCTTCTGTACCAACACGGTCATCCACACGACAACTAGGGTCGCTGAAAGGAGGGAAAACAGCAGACCCCACCATATCGTGCCCAAGGTTATTTATATTTCTTGCCCAGAGTGCCATGTCCGAGCCATCCTCTTGCATCGAACCGAATTCTGTGTAGACAATACATGAACCAAGAGAACGGAATTGTTTCTGAAGTTTTTGAATATTTGGAATGACCAGTTTTTCAACTCTATTCAAATAATATTCACATCCATCAGGGTCGAATTGTTTCATCATTTTATCGAAGGGATGATCTGGTTCAGTAAAGTATCGTTGCATATCAATCACCAGCAACGCAGTTTCTTTCGGATTCAAATTTTGAAACGGTAATCCTGCGAGAATGTCATTTTCTGTCATTTTGCCCCCCTTTGGCTCCCGGATATTATTTTTTCAATCACCGTCATGAATGTAATCCGACTTTATAGATTTGATGTATTGCCAATGCGGTTTTCGTTTCCGGTCTATATTTGCCTCTACGAAGCAATCTTCGCATAAAATCTTCGAGTGAAATTCGTGATGAGTACCGACTTTGATTCTCGAACCACAATTATCACATTTAGAGTTAGCGGAATTCATGGCAATCAATTTTTTTATAACATCATTTTTGTTTAAACTCTGAACATCCCGAACAAAGATCCCACAATTCCTTTGTTGCAAGATCATTCAATAAAAACAACGTGGATATGTTAATGATGGATAGCTGCATATATGCATTTTTAAGATGCGGACATATTGCAGTGTTCCAGTTCTTGCATTTTGTGAAAATAAATTCTTCGATGATGAATTGTTCTGTCACTGGATAATAACCCCTAATATAGGAATTTTATAAGGATACTGAATGATGCCAGATGCTGTTCTGATGATCAAGACTGAAAAAGTTGGGATTGAATACGGATGATTATTAGGTGGTGCTGAAACACCCTCATGACCGCTGTGGTAGGAGATCTTTGGAAAGGGATATCATCGTCTGGGGAACGACAAATACGATCACCTAAGCGGATATTTCCAGTATCTCCGTGGTCGCTGTGAACCCAAAATCTTTATCAATACGAAAATTCTGGGCCAATTAGGAGCGAGGATCTGGAGCACGAACCCGCGATCTGATCTGAAGATGTCAAACTTTGAAGGCAGTTTAACGGATTTGTGGCGCAATATTTTCTTGGCCTGGGACCCATGAATGATGGTATCAGCAATTTTATCAAGGTGGTAATATTCTCAATATATGTTTAACTGACTGATAGATGGTATATCCTATACGATATCCCAATCCAACTACCCAAAAACAGACCATAGCTTGACCCGCCTCCCAAAATCCTGTAATAATCATATAACTATTCTGAATTACAATTGATCTGATGCTGTTTCACATATCCATCTGGCTTAATCACTATCCGGAATAGTCAGTACCTTTCCAAGATGTATCATCTTCTATTAACAACCAATCTTTTGAAGGTGATCCTATGCCCGACAAACAAAAAGTCACCCGAAAGCTAAGCGCCATCCTTTCAGCCGATGTCAAAGGTTACAGCGCCCTTATGGCTGATGACGAAGTCCACACGATCGAAACCCTGAAAACGTACAGGCAAATAATTTCAGATTTGGTTTCAAAGCACTCAGGGCGTGTGGTCGATTCGCCCGGTGACAATATCCTCGCTGAGTTCAGAAGTTCCGTTGACGCTGTTGAATGTGCAGTCAAAATTCAAAAAAGCTTGGATCAGGAAAATTCAAAATACGTTGACGACAAAAAGTTACAGTTCCGTATCGGTGTTAATGTTGGGGACGTGATTCAAGATGGTGGACGGATATATGGAAACGGGGTCAATGTTGCAGCACGTATAGAGAGTTTAGCAGATCCTGGAGGTGTATGCATATCTCGAAATGCATATGACCATGTAGGTAACAAACTTCGTTTAGGTTATGAATACCTTGGAGAGCACAAAGTAAAGAACATTGAAAAGCCAGTCAGGGTCTACAAACTTCTTATGGCTGATGAAGACGCTGGGAAACTGATTGGGGTAAAATCAAAGCCTTCGGCAAAAAAGTGGGCTTGGCCTATGGCAGCCGTTATTGTGGTTCTATTGGGAATCGTTGCTTGGCAAGTCTATGAAAAATTAACAACGCCAGAATTTGAACCTGCTTCTGTGGAGAAAATGGCGTATCTACTGCCGGAAAAGCCGTCTATTGCCGTGTTGGCCTTTGACAATATGAGTGACGATCCGAGTCAGGAATTTTTCAGTGATGGCGTTAGCGAAGATATCATCACCGTTCTTTCCAAAAGTCCTGACCTTTTTGTAATCGCCCGGAACTCGACGTTCACCTACAAGAACAAACCAACCAACATCAAACAGATTGCAGAGGAGCTCGGTGTTCGTTACGTGCTTGAGGGGAGTGTCCGTAAATCAGAAGGTCGAGTGAGAATCAATGCACAATTAATTGATGCCGTTAAAGGTACCCACCTTTGGGCGGAACGTTACGATCGGGATCTAAAAGACGTTTTTGCCTTGCAGGATGAGATCACTTTCAACATAGTGACCGCTCTGCAGGTGGAACTTACCGATGGCGAACAGATGCGTATGTGGGCCAAGAGAATTAAAAGGCTTGATGTACTTTTAAAATCGATGGAGTTGTCATCGTTTTGGCGGAAAGGCACCAAAGAAGGCTATATGCAAGCTGGTCAGCTTGCACAGGAAATCGTTGATATGGCGCCCGAATTGTCTATTGGATACTTATGGCTTGGTTGGTACCATTGGATGCTTGCCTCCTGGGGCGAGTCACCGCAGGATAATTTGAAGAAAGCCTATGGGTTTGCGACAAATGCTATTTCTTTAGATGAATCTCAAGGCTCCTCGTATGGCTTATTAGGCCTTGTTTACATACGTATGGGGCAGCATGAAAAGGCAATTGCTGCAGGGAAGCAAGCTATAGAACTTGATCCAAATAATTCAGATGTACATGCGAACTTGGGTTGGACGCTTTATTTCGCAGGAAGACCGGATGAAGCCATAGGGTATATAAAAAAAGCTATTCGCCTTGATCCTTTTCCTCCCGCTTTTTATTTTGAGGGCATGGGAAGCTGCTATTTACAAAAAGGAAATTATGAAAAGGCATTAACAGAGTTTAATAAAGCGCTTCGACTATCCCCAATGTCCACCCTTGCCCATACGAGTTTAGCAGTGACTTATAATTTGCTAGGCCGGGAAGAAGAAGCACGTGCATCAGCCGAGAAAGCACTGGAGATATTCCCTTATATGTCCGTAAGTCTGATTGCCAAGACATCTACTCATAAAAACAAAGCCTTTCTTAAATCATACCTTGCTGCCATGCGGAATGCTGGATTTCCAGAGTATCCTCCCAGCAAAGAACCACCAGAAAAGCCCTCCATCGCAGTCCTGCCTTTCGTGAACATGAGCGATGATCCAGAACAGGAATACTTCAGTGATGGCACGACAGAGGACATTATTACTGACCTTTCCAAGATCAAGGATTTGTTGGTTATCTCCAGGAACTCGACCTTCACTTACAAAGGGCAAAACAAAAAGGTGCCAGAGATCGCAAACGAACTAAATGTTCGATACGTACTTGAAGGAAGTGTACGGCGAGCAGGTGACCAGATACGTATAACCGCCCAGCTTATTGATGCAAAGACAGACCACCATGTCTGGGCGGAACGCTTCGATGATACCTTTCAGAACATTTTTGAACTACAGGATAGAATCACCAAGAAGATAGTATCAGCTATCGCCCTAAAGCTATCACCAGATGAAGCCAATAGGATTGCTTCAAAAGGGACAGACAGTACTATTGCGCACGATATGTACTTAAAGGGGCAAGCACATTTAAGGCGTTATACACCTGATGATTTAGTGAAGGCGATCAATTATTTTAAACAAGCAGTCGAAGTAGATCCAGACTACAGTCAAGCTTATGTTGGCTTAGCTCAAGCCTTTGAATTCATTTGGGCCGGAGGCAGACCCTTTTATGAAAAAACAGGTTATTACCGTGTAAACTCACGCTACTTTATGCGCCATTATATCGAATTGGCAATGAAAAAACCAACACCTAGAGCCTATTCTATTCTTGCAATACTTGAACATAGAAGACGACATTACAATAAGTCTATAAACCTTGCAGAAAAAGCAGTGGCACTTGCCCCCAATGATGCTGATGCTTTGCAATCCTTAGGAATGGTGTTAATCTATGCCGACAGACCGAAGGAAGCAATTAAATATTTGAAAGACGCAATTAGGCTGAATCCATTAGAAGGTCACTATCTATTAGGACTTGCTTATATGGTTTTGCAAAAATATGAAAAGGCCTTAGAATATGCTGAGCATAGTTTAGCAATTTACCCCAACGGTTTAGGTGCCCATATGATTACTGCTGTATCCTATGCTCATCTTGGTCGTAAGGAGGAAGCTAAAGAGGCATTTAAAAAAGCACTTAATAGTTTTTGGTGGTATGTATCCTGACTTGCAATTTCTCTATTACATTTACCCTTTTAAAAACCCCGAGGTGTTTAATCGGTTTGTTAAAGATTTAGCAAAAGCCGGCTACAATAGAGGTACCACAGGTTACTATGAAATTAATGAGGCAAACAGACTTAATGGTCAGGAGATCAAAAATCTGATAATTGGAAAAAAAGCTATTGGATATAATTATTATAGGCGAAGTTTTTCTGAGTATTGGAGCGAAGAAGGAGTACTGGAAGAAAAGACTTATGAAACACCAAGCATAGGAGAGTATTGGATAGAAGGAGATGAGCTTTGCCAGCGATTTGAAGACAGATTTGAAGGCGTTAAACACTGTTTTGATGTTTATTATAATCCTAAAGGAAATGCTATCGATAAAAACCAATATTTAAAACTCGGAGATGTTGCTATAATTCCATTCTCGATTAAGGAATAAAATTACTCCTGATAACCAGATATCAGAATATATCGTAACCATTTTCTCTACTCTTAAACGTGATATAGCTCCAACACATCAACACTTTTCTGAGTGTTTGAAAAGTTGTGATACCATGTCTATCCAACGGAATCCTGATACTGGCCACCACACAATAATTTGCCGATGACCAATACCAAGATTCCATCTCACACCGTATTTTCATGTGTCCAGGACATCCTCCACGACCTCAACGGTATACCAAATGTGACCACACCCGCCATCTTCTTCCAGGTGGGCGATCTTACGTCTTTTACCTTGGACTCCCTTAAACTCGATCTGGGAATAATTGTTTAACGCCTTTGTGATAACGATTTGGTTGCACTCAGGGCAATATTTCTGTCCCATATAATATCCTCCTTCACTGGATGCCACGCTAAAGGCAACCGAGTATTTTTTATTGTACCGCAACAACCTTTTCAGTTGAGAAAATATCGCTGAAACCTTCATACAATTCCTTCACTTCCGTTTCGTCTGGATCGCACTTTTCTTGATTTTCTCGAAATTCTTTCATCATTTTTTTTATATCATCATTGGTTTTTTCGCTTATCACCTTAACACCTTCATATGCCGAGTCCGCATCTTTATCTTCAGCTGTATCCGTTTCGGCAACATCGCCAATGACATAATCCAAGCGAAGATCATGTGCTTCAAACAGAGATCCACCCCTGTCCCATTCAGGATCGCCTGTTAATTGAAAGGGTGTCGGTAAACTTTTCCCACCAGCGACGCACAAAAATGCCTTCCCTGATCGTTTCGCTTTTCCCAGTGACCGTTCATCGTTCAATTCAGCACCGTTTGCATCGCACCATGACAATACACCTTTTTTGACTAACGGTTTTAACCATTGGGAGATTGCGGCACCAGACACACCTACTTTATCAGACAAATTTCGTGGGGTCATAATCCCTTCGCTTTCAATCAACCTGATTCTGTCGTCTGTATACCTTTTTGCATCTCCGAGACTCTCATTAAAGGGTTCTTCGATTAGCTGATGGACAATGGCATAATCTGATATTTCCGTAATGAACCTTCCCTGGTCGTCTCTGCTGCGTTGTTTCTGATAAAGCAATGTCATGGTCTTGATTGCCGCTAAAACCCGTTTAAAAGCACGTCTCGCTGATATTGGAAGAGATCCTCTCCGACTGACAAACTCGGCGATGTTTCCTGCAAACGGTATGACTACCTCAGCGGATTCCAGGGTGTCGTGATAGTGCTGATATCCCTTGATGATATTTTCATCCACCAGATTATTATTTCCGACCGCAGTATCTGCTGTCTGTTCGATAATGTTTTTAGTTTGTGCTGCTGTCGCATTTGGGTGTGCTGTGATCATGCGATCATCAAGCTGGTCTTCAAGATGTCCCTTTATGGTTGTCGTTATCAATGATGTCGGACCTTCTATTTTTTTGACGATTGTCACTCGTTTTTTATCCTTGAATCCCGTGTATTGATATTTCAGATGCCCTTCTGATACCAGGGTCCGTACGCCATATGCCAGTTCATTATCTTTACGACCATGTGATTCGAGGGCCAGGGCTTCCGCAAGAATCAGCGCCTTGTATTTTAGACCCCCGGGTATTTGATACAAACTTTTTTCACTGCCACTTGAAATCAAGTGATAGGCACTTTTTGGATACAACAACAAACTCATAAACAATGGATAAGATTTACCGGCACCGTAATGACCAGAATTTTTCATTGCCAAGGCATCTGACCCGGCGCTTCCCATTGGAATCAAGCGACTGTCCATAACAAGGTTGTACAATCCGATATTTTTTCGCTCTTTGATGACTCCCATCTGATTGACCAAGTCTATTTTGTTTTTAAACAGCATGGGGTCATTGGCGATCCGTTCTGCCGCTTCAATTATTTCCGGATCAATAATCGTCTTATCATCTGCATCTTCGGCGATATCGGTCACACTGTCGTTCATTTCTTGGATCACTTCATCAATTAACAGTGATACACACTTTATCGATGCTGCATTTGTACATTTCTTGATGACCTTTATGTAATGGTCTTTGACGCCTGGACTACATTCGATAAGATGTGATGCGATATTATTTTTAATCATTTCTACGGCACCTGGAAAATGTTCAGGCAATTCCTCTATTAAGATATCAAGCTCCTCGTATTCGTTTACTGCTGTTTCTGCTGTTATTTCATTGGAAGGATCAATGTCACCGACGTCCTCGTTTACATTATCTACATCTTCTGCTGTATCAATCTTTAGTGTGATATCCTCATTTTTTACATCTTTGCTATAATTCTTTGGACCGTCATAATTTATATCCTCATGTTCAATTCCATTCATTACTGTTGTGCTATTGCTCATTATTAATTCTCCTTTCAAAATAAAAATAGGGACGCTTATAAAACAACGTCCCATTTCTATTGGATTAATAAATATCGATAAGATTATATTCTAAAAATAACGTAAATTTAGAAAAACTGGTCCTTATAAACTTTGCACTATATTCCTTTTCATATTTTGATGCTCCAGCTAAATACGTGATCGGAAGATTCCACAATTGAATTTCAAGTTCAGATCCATTTTGCGCATCATCCTCAAAGCACATCTTACAACCGTTAAAAAGTTTCTTAAATTTCGAGTCTCCGTCATTCCACATTCTCTTTAGTTCACCAACAGCACTATTGTTTTCTTTGGCATAGAAAAAGAGTCCATTGTTTGACCATTTTATTTTAACCTCGAAATTTCCAAGATCAGCATGAATCCCTGTTCCCTTCACATTAATAAAGCCGTTCGAAAAAGGTACCCAACAACCGTACATATCCTGGTCAAGAGTGTGATAGTAAAGTTGCCAAAATTCTTCCTGTAGAAAGTCTGTTTCAGACGGTATGTTATTCTTATCAATAATAGATTCATTAGTGGGTTCGTTAATGACCTCAAAATTATATGAAATTTGACTATCTGAGAAATCAAAGGCTTTTACCAAATATAATTCTAAAGGATACTGATTCATCAAATTTAGCAAGTTTTCGACAATTGAAATATTTGACCAACCCTTGTCCCGGTTAAAATAATTAGAATTACCAGTATAAACGATAATCCGTTTATTACATTCCGATCCAATATTGTATATTGTATCGCGTACTTGCTCTACGGACGGTTGTCCATTTTTTACATCGACTATTACATCAATTGGGACCATCGCTTCTTTCTCGATTAATTTCAAAATTAGCCCTTGCCGATCCCGACCTTGATTATATTTTTTGATATCAATAATTGACTTAACTTCAGCTATTCTATTCTTATGTAGAAATTCCATCGCTGGCTCTGATTTTGTTAAATACTTTACGATTTTTTCATTTTCACTATTCATTGCTTTCTTCTCCTTTATTCTGGTCTATTTTTTCTTCGATGATTTCACGCACAAATTGAGAAATTGATATTTCATCTCGGTCTGTAATTTCGACAATCTGTTTGTGCAACTCCTCTGAGATCATTACTGCTAATTGTTTTGTTAATACTCGTTTACGCATATGCCTATTCCTCCTATGAATATTGGATTTGAATAATATATAGTTTATATATTTGTTTGTTCTGATTTTAATCCGATGTTAGTTCCAGTTTGTAACTTGGTTTTGAAACAGCTGAATAAATGAGGATTGGGGAATCTATATTTTGCTTTATTGAGGGAACTACAGATGTCTTAAATCACCATCTGAAATGGTCTGAAGGCGGTATATACTTGAGATCTTGCTTAACTGGCAATTGAATATGGATCCGCCGTTATTAACTATTATAATGCGGTTGGATTGACGAAACATACTGGAAGGAAAATATTTTTCGTATCCTTAACCCAATCATGGTGTTTGGCCTGTAAACATTTTTATTCAAATTGTAACGGAATGATGGTGGTAAAGTCATTCATGTGTATAATGAGGGGATCTTTTCTTAATTTGAAATATACATGAACAGATAAGTTTGCTAACATATTATTTATTTCTCAATCAGAAGGCAGGTTTTTATTATGACGAAAAAATCCCATCGTAAAATGTTCGATGATCTTATTCCAACTCCAGATAAAAATTATGCTTATAACCGCTGCACCAAGATTGTCGATCTGATCAACAAGTTTTTTTTAAATTATTTCCGTGTTCCAGACGGATATTATAGATGTCCAGAATGTGTATCGCAGTATCCATTTCAAAAAATAGAGAACTTAGGTATTAAATTCCTTCAACATCAAGGTGAAAATACTTCTTGCTTCATGACTTGTAATATCTGTGAGGGAACTGGATGTATTGATTTTGTTTCTAACGCTACAAAACCGTGGAAGAATGAGGAAATACATGTTCCCAAACAGCAAATTACTGGGTTCATACCATTTAGTATATTAGACTCTGAAGAATTGGAAATTGCCTCATCTGTGTTTTATAATACCTATGATAAACACGACTATTTAGGAATTGATATTGATTTTAAAAAAGCAAA
>CAZOCS010000052.1:0-16066 GCA_964578365.1 uncultured Candidatus Cloacimonadota bacterium | reverse complement strand
ACTCAGGATATTCAGGATAATAGGCAGCAGCATTTAAACCAAGGATATATTGCATCGGAGCAGCAGTTAAATGCATACATACTAAAGTTAATATTATTAAGAATATAATTTTTATTTTTCTCATTTTCATCACTCTCTAACGTTTAATTTATTAAGTAGCAAATCAAAGTATTAGAGTTCTTTGTCCAGAAATATTCTACTTTCTTTTCTGCTATCCTGTTTTTCCAAGCCGCTTATATAGAATCCATCAGATAATGCAAATTGTAGCATTGCTTTGTGTTTATTACGTGTTTTCATTTTAACTTTGTTAATGCCTTTTTCTTTAATCCGGTTTTGTTGGAAACATGCTAATTCTTTAGCGATCCCATTATTCCTACATTCAGGAAGTACTCCTCCAAGCCAGGAATAGAAATGGTCTTCGACCTGATAACCAATCTTAAATCCTACGGGTTTTCCTTTCCAAAAAGCTATAAGAATAAGATGCCATTTGTCTTTCAGTCTTTTTTCATACTCACTGATTTCATATGGATCTTCAAATTCAGGTATCTGTTTTGAGATTTTCAATGCCTGTTTGATAGTCCCTTCGATAATTTTTAAATCTTTTTTTATCAGCATGTCACTATAAGAATTATTTATAAGATCTTTATCTTCAATCTTGAATAATGAAAGATATTCTTTGCATTGTTCATATAGCTTTTCTGCTCTGATATTTCCGGTTTTATCAATAGCTTCAATTTCTACAAAACTGCCAAGTTCATCAACATCATCAATATGGAATTTTACGTTATCGATATAATAGATCTCTCTTCTTTTGTTTACGACTATTAGAGTACCGATCGCTTTTTGAAGCTGTTGTTTTACTAAATCTTCTTTTCTGGGATGGTAGTAAAGAACATCAGAGCGCTTGGGTCCTGATATGTCTTCTCTGTCGTAATGAACAAGGCTATGTTCAATGTTGCCCTCTCTCATTTTCAAGCGTCCGTTCTTTACCTTAAAGTATGTATCTTTTTGGTTGTCAGTTCCTTTGAAGAAGGCATTTTTTTTTTTAAGAATATTGCGGATCATTTCAGGATCATTACACTTTGCTTTTATCTCAATGTTTAATATAGCCAAATTTGTTACCTTATCTGAGTTTTATAAATTTCAGTTATTTTTTTTATTGCATAATCTATCTCTTTTTGTGTCGTCATTTTACCGGTTGAAAAACGGATAGTTCCCATAGCATATTCTACTGGTACGTTCATAGCCTCTAAAACGTATGAAAGTGAAGTATTGTTAGCATGACAAGCTGCTCCAGCTGAAGCAGCGATCTCAAGGAAGAGAGAAAGCTGAAAATATTCATTCATATTCAAAAAGCTCACGTTCAGAGTATTTGGTAATCTTTTCTCAGGATGACCATTTAACCTTATGTTCGGTATTTCACTGACCAATCCAGTCCATAATCTATCCCGCATTTTTTTCATATGATTATGATTCTCAGAAAGATCTCGATTAGCAATTTCACAAGCTTTTCCTAAACCAACGATCTCAAGAACATTCTCTGTTCCAGACCGGCAATTGCTTTCCTGTTTTGCTCCAAGTATCAATTTTTCTAACTTTATACCTTCTTTAATATAAAGAGCACCAATACCTTTGGGTGCATAAATCTTGTGTCCAGCAATAGAAAGCAGATCAACGTTTAGGGTAGAAATATCTACTGGTATTTTACCTAGAGATTGAGCTGCGTCTGTATGTATGCAAATACCATTTTCGTTAGCGATCTCAGCAATCTCAGATATATATTGAATCGTTCCAACTTCGTTATTTGCGTGCATTATAGAAATTAAAATTGTATCTTTTGTTATGGCATTATGTACAGATTTTAGTGAGATTAATCCGTTTTTGTTTACAGGAAGATAGGTTACTTTGAAGTTGTGTTCTTCAAGATATTTACACACCTCAATTATAGCCGGGTGTTCAATTACAGATGTGATAATATGGTTTCCATTATGACGATTAGCAAAAGCGTATCCTCTTAATGCATAATTATTTGCTTCGGTACCTCCACTTGTAAATACTATCTCCTCGGGTTTACAATTTATAAGCTTTGCTACTTGTTCTCTTGCATTTATCACAGCTTTTCTGGTTAATATCCCAAACCAATGAGAACTAGAAGGATTTCCAAAATATTGTCTTAAAAATGGCGTCATTGCATCAGCAACCTGTGGATCAACAGGTGTAGTAGCATTATAATCAAGATAGATCGGTTCCAATTATTTCCCTCAGCTTATTAACTTAACAATAGTATATCAACTTATATTTCTCTCTGTGTCGCGCATTTGAATTTCTTTTATTTTAAAATTCTGATATCTAAATAAATCTAAACAAATATCACGTGCAGTTGCATCGTATTTGGCGGTATTATCATTTTCTATTTCTCCCAAAGCATCTTCAATAGCGCTGGCAGGTCTGTATGGTCTATTAGCAGATATCGCCTCAACAACATCTGCAATACGCAATATTCTGGCTTCAGTACAGATATCATTTCCTTTTAGTCCGCGCGGATATCCTTTTCCATCCAGAGTTTCGTGATGTTGATATACAATTTCAGCGATTTTCTGGGGGAAGTTAATTTTTCTTAATATATGATAACCAGCTTCAGAGTGGATTTTTATAAGATTAAATTCGCATTCGGCTAATTTGCCGGGTTTGCATAATATTTCAGTTGGAAGATTGATCTTTCCTATGTCATGCAGAATAGCTGCAATCCTCATAATATCTAATCGCTTTTGATCAAATCCCATTTCCCTAGCAATAGCAAGAGAGAGAGTTGCAACTCTTTTTTGATGACCGGCCGTATATGGATCCCAAATTTCGATTGCTGCAATAAGTGCATTCACGATCTTTTCCATAATACTCCATCTGGTCTCTATTATCTATGTAACTTAAATCTAATTAATAAGTTGGTTCAACAAAAAAGAATTTATCTTGGAGCAGTTCTTATTTTGATCTCTTCGAATTGGAATCCTTTCTCATTGAAAATGTATAAACAAACATCTACTACTTCCGGATCATACAGTATTCCCGCATTCACCTTTATTTCTTTAAGAGCATCATCAATTCCTTGTGAAGATCTGTAAGGTCGTTGTGAGATCATTGCGTCTACAACATCTGCAACATTCACGATTCTGGCTTCCAGCATTATTTCGTTTCCAATAAGACCCTGTGGATAACCGGAACCATCAAGTTTCTCGTGATGTTGATATACAATTTTAGCAATTGGCATTTGAAAATCTATTGTTTTTAAAATATCATACCCGGCTAAAGGATGATTTTTAATCACGCTAAATTCAGTTTCGGTTAGAGAAGTTGGTTTAGATAGAATTTCATTTGGAATATATATTTTTCCAATATCGTGAAGAATAGCAGCTATTCGTATTGCATCAAGCTGCATTTTATTCAAATTCATTTCACTGGCTATTTCACAACTTAATTTCGCAACTCTAAGCTGATGTCCAGCCGTATAAGGATCACGAATTTCAACAGCCGAAATAAATGCATTTATAGTTTCTTCAATAGCTTTTTTCAACTTGATAAAACTATCATTTAGTTGGATCTCAATTCTTTTTCTCTCTGTTACTTCAATTTGCAGTTCATGATTTATCTCTGCTAATTCTCTGGTTCTGTCATGCACTCGTTTTTCTAATCCAAAATAAGCTTTTTCTAATTTAGTATCTATCTCTTTCTTTTCAAAATACACACCCAGTATTTCAGTAGAAATTTTAAGAAGTGAAAGTTCTTCTTCCTTCCATTCTTCAGCTTTTGTAACATTGTCAAATCCCATAAAACCAATCAAATTACTAGCAGAAATTAATGGCAGCACCAACAAAGACTTAATCTCCTGTTCCAGTAGTAATTTCTTTTCTTGTTGTGCTTCATTAGGCATTTTCAAGACATCAGCAATGTGGATCACTTCATCATTCTCTAATTTGTTCATCCACCATGGTAATGAACTAACGGGAATATCCTGTAGATTACTAATTTGTGGTTTTACATTTTCGTTACACCATTCATGGGTGTTGTCGAGTGTGTCTTTATTTTTGTCTAATAAAAATAGGTAAGATCTACTTGCACCACACATTTCGCCGATATCTTGAAGTGTGTCATCAACAGACGCATCGAAATCAGAAACATTGATAAATCTAGCTGATATCTTTGTAATAACTTTTTCAATGTGCAATCTTTTTATTAATCTTTTCTCTGCTGACATTCTATCAAGGATCTCAGTTTGTAGTATCTTATTATTATTTTGTTTATTTTTATAACGTTTAAAAATTATTAATGAAAAAACTGTAACCATTAATAGAGAACCTAATAATAACAATAAATAGAGTTTTCTTTTTTCAGCCTGCAATTCCATTATTTGATTATTGTTTTCTAATTGGACAATGTCATGCTCTCGTTCGCCCATCTCAAATTTTGCCTGCATACTTGTGATCTTATTAGTCATTTCCTCACTAAAAATTTCATTTCTAATTTTTGAGTGAAGTCTGAAATAACGAAAAGATTCTTCATTATTCCCATTTGCTTTATAGAAATCTGATAATGCAAGATATCCATTCATGATAAGATGTTGAGCGCTAATGTCAGATGCAAATTTGAGACCCTGGCTAATGTTTGCAAATGCATCAGTCATATTGTCCATTAATATTTGCAATTTACCAATATTAATAAATGTATCTGCAATGCCATATTGATTTCCGGTTTCCAGGATCAGGTCGAGAGATCTTTGGAAATATACTAAAGCTTTATCATATTCTTGTAATTTTTCATGAACGATTCCCAAGTTATTCAATATTGATGAAATCCCTTTAATGTTTCCAAGTTCCTGCTCAATTTCTAAACACTGATTATAATATTTTATCGATTCCGAATAATCTCCCTGATCTGCAAAAGTTATTCCAATATTATTTAAAGCAGTAGAGATCGCTTTCTTATTTCCGCTATCCTCTTCTATTTCTAGTGCTCGTTGAAAATATTCAAGAGCTTTATCATAATTACTCAATGAGTGATATAGATTTCCTAAGTTGTTTAGGCCCATTGAGATACCATGTTGATAGTCGATTTCATTGCTGAGTTTTAAAGAAATAAGAAAGTAATCTAACGCTTTATCATAATTTCCAAGTCTCTCATGATCCAAGCCAATGTTGTTATTAACGTTAAGCATTCCTATTTTATCTGCTAATTGTTGATACATCTCCAGAGCATTTGTGTGAAACTCTACAGCTTTTTTAAAGTCACTAAGATGGTAATATGCAGATCCTAAATTTGTAAATGATAATGCAATGTCTTTTTTATTGTTAGATTCCTGAGAAATCTGAAGAGCTGAAAGGGCGTAGTCAATACTTTTACGAGCGGATATTTCTTGATATACCTCTGAAAGCTCATTTAGAAAAAAAACCTTCTCATTTTGATCGGCTGTCTTCAAATAAGTTTCCAAACTATCAATCTGCGAATCTGCTATTAACAAGCCAGTAGTGCAAATTATAACTATGAATACAAGAAAATATCGCATAAAATACCTTTATATATTAATATGTTGTTAAATAAATATAATAATCAATTTATGCAAGTAATTTATTTAATAGAGATAACTAGTGCAAAAAAAAAGGGGTAGATAATTCTACCCCTTGATCTTTGATCTTAATTATTTAGCCATTTTTTTTAACTTGGTTATTCGCTTCTTCTGAACACTAGCCTGCTTATGTGCATCAAAGTGCATATTCTCAACAGTATATAGAAAATCAAGAAGTTCTTGATTTGATAAATATCTTGTCTTCACTTTTTTTGCTAAGAATATATCAGCTTTTTTATTCCAGAATGATAGCTTGGCTTCTTGTGCAGTTAGCAATCCGGCTTTTTTAAATGTCTTTAAAAGTTCTTTATGGATTATCGAATTTTTTGGGTTCTTGAAGCTGGAAACTCTACCATCATCAGCAATTGCAGATGATTCCAACTCAAGATATGATGCTTTTGGTAGGAGCAAGTGAGAAGAATCTGCATCATCAATATGTGTATTGACAGATACTATGAAGTTACTATTTTTTATGCGCTTCTTTTGTTCCTCGCAAGGCAATTCACCATAGAAAAGTACGAAATTATAATTAGCTGGCTCACCAGCTTTGATACCAAGTCTCTGGAATCCTCGGAAATTATTAAACTTTGAAGTTGGTAGTATGCCAGATCCTTCTTCAAAATTACATACTAGAGATGAAATAGCCCAGATGTTCCAAATAGATTCTTCTGAAATAAGATCACGATTATACATAAAGACAGTTTTTTCTGGAAGATTTAGCTTCAAAGGATCAACGCTATGTTCAATATCATCAATATCATCCATCTCTTCTTTAACCAATTCAATATTATATTGCAGGATCTTTTCCAATGTTTTTACAATTGGTTCATCATTATGAAGTTCATCAGCAAAATCGTTAAAGTCACTAGTTTCTTTAGTTATTAAGATCAATTTTGCACCATTTCTCTGTAATCTACGTGCTATGGTCTTATGAACTTTACTCATCTTACCAACTAAAACTATACACTCTGCCTTTTCAAGATCTTCATATGTTTTAGTATACAGGTTTGTATCGGTTAGCTTATCAACAAAGCTTTCATATATAGAAAGTGAAGATATTTGTGAACCTATTTTTTTTGCTATATGCTGTATTAAAAGCGTTTCTACAATTGATGAAGTTGGAGAAATGTAAACCATTTTAGATTCAGCATTCTCCAATTTTTCACGGATTATTTCTGCAGTAGTATCCATTTTTTCTATTGGAAGCCAATGATCATTATCTCTTTTAAATGGATGTGTGATCCTATCTTCATCTTCAAATATCTGCCAACCGAATTTACCATCAAAGCACAGATCTCTCTGATTAAAAGTTTCTCCATCAGCAGGATCGATTATTGTAACATGGTTATCTTGAACACTTACTTCGATATTACAACCTGTTCCACAAAGCCCACAATTTTGAGTTGTTTTTTCACTAAGATGCGGGTTAAGTTTTGTATTTGTATTTTTTGGAAGTAAAGCACCTACAGGACATACATCGATACACTTACCGCAGATCTCGCAATTTGTTTTAGAAAGGCTCTCACCAAATTCAGGTGCTACATAAGTTGTAAATCCTCGATAGATGTAACCCAATACACCAGGTCCCTGAACCTCAGCGCAAATTCTTACACACCTTCCGCAGTTAATACACTTATTTGCATCACGCCGTATGAATGGATGGCTATCATCTATTGGATGCTTGTTTTTGTCACCCATGAACAGATCAACTTCTATCTTATATTCAGTGGCATAATTACGAAGATCGCAAGTCTCGTTTACATTGCAACCGCATTCCAGGCAACGATCAGCTTCGGCACGTGCATTCTCTTCCTCAAAACCGGTTTCAACTTCCTTGAAATTTGATGCTCTGACCTTTGGTTCTAGCTCAGGCATTTTGAAACGTGGAATTTCTTCATATTGTTCAAATTCTTTTTTATCAACATCCTTCAACTTCTTCTCTTTTTTGGAATCGAAAAGTTTAACAGGGTCGATCATCGGTTGGTTATTAATAAATCTATCAATTGATTCTGCAGCTTTTCTACCATCTGCGATAGCTTCAATTGCAGTTGCAGGACCTCTTCGGAAGTCACCACCGGCAAAGATCTTACCAAGACCTGTAAATTGTGTTTCTTCGTCAGCAACGGCAGTATCCCATCTAGTTAAGGGTAGTTCCTTACCCTTGATCTGATTAACTTTTTTTGTAACAAATGTAACTTCCGGTTTTTGGGAAATTGCTGCTATTACAGTTCCATATTCTTCTTTGAAAAATTCTCCTGTTGGCTCTGGTCTTCTTCTTCCGCTGTCATCCGGTTCACCAAGTTTCATTTTCTCCATTTTTATAGATTTAAGTTTTCCTTTCTTCCCAAGGTTTTCTACCGGATTGGTAAGAAAATGAAATTTGATTCCTTCTTCTTCTGCAGCATCTACTTCATAAGCTTCAGCCGGCATTTCTTGTCTTGTACGACGATAAACAAGAGTAACATTTGCTCCCATTCTAGCAGCAGTTCTAGCACAATCTATAGCTGTATTACCACCGCCAATAACAGCAACTTTCTTCTCAAGCTTGATTTTCTTTCCAAGTGTAAGATCTCTTAAAAAATCTACTCCAAGAAAGCATCCTTCAAGATTGTTTCCTTTAACTCTCATTGGAACAGCATTTTGCGCACCAATTGCAAGGAAAACAGCATCATATTTTTTATTCAATTCAGAAAGGGTTATATCCTTTCCTAATTGGGTTTTATATTTAATATTCATTCCATTCTTGCAAATGAGTTTGATCTCTTTATCAAGGATCTTCTTGGGAAGTCTGTATTCGGGAATCCCATATCTTAGCCAACCTCCCGCTTTGGGTGCTGACTCAAAAACTGTAACATTATAGCCTTGATTAGAAAGATAATATCCACAGGTTAATCCGGATGGTCCTGCTCCAACTATTGCTATGTTTTTTCCATTGTCCGGAGCTTTTTTGGGTATATATTGTGATTTATTAAATATATCAAAATCGGCAGCATGTCTTTTTAACTGACGGATTGCAACAGGTTCTTCCACAATAGACCTTCGGCATTCTTCTTCACAAAAAGCAGGACATACTCTTCCAATAGAAAGCGGCATAGGTAGTGTTTCTTTTATTACTTTTACAGCTTCTTTATGCTGCCCATTTGCTATTAATGAAACATAACTTTGGATATCGACTTGGTTCGGACAAGCAATTTTACATGGTGCTTCACAATCTGCATAATGATCTGAAAGCAATAGTTCAAGAGCCATTTTACGAGCTTTATGAACTTCTGCAGAATCTGTCTCTATCTCCATCCCGTCTAATACTTCTGTTCCACAAGAAGTTACAAAGCCCCGTCTGTCTTTTACTTTAACTGCACAAACCCAACATGAGCCATAAGGTGATAGTTCTTTGTCATGGCATAGTGTGGGAATTTGAATTCCGATATCATTTGCCACATCCAGTATCTTCTTACCTTTTTCAGTTTTTATTTCTTTTCCATTTATTTTTATAGTTATCATATCTATTATCCTTTTTTGATGGCATCAAATTTACAGGCATCAAAACATGCACCGCATTTAATACATGCATCCTGATCTATATTGTGAACTTGTTTCCTCTCACCGGAAATACAATCTACCGGACATTTCATAGCACACACTGTACATCCAATACATTTATCTTCGATAACTTCATATTTAAGTAAAGAGGTGCAGACTCCAGCAGGACAGGTTTTATCTTTTATGTGTGCGACATATTCTTCTCTAAAATATTTTAAGGTTGTTAACACCGGATTAGGAGCTGTTTGACCCAAACCACACAAAGATCCCTTAATGATGTTTTGCGAAAGTTCCTCTAATGTATCCAGATCTTCCATTTTTCCTTCACCTTCAGAAATTCTGTTTAGAATTTCAAGCATTCGCTTTGTTCCAACCCGGCAGAAAGTACATTTACCACAAGATTCGTTCTGAGTAAAATTTAGGAAAAACTTTGCTATGTCTACCATACAACTAGCAGTATCCATCACTACCATACCACCGGAACCCATGATAGCACCTGTTTTGTTTATCGAATCGTAATCTACAATAGTATCCAAAAGTTCTGCAGGAAGACAACCACCGGAAGGACCACCTAATTGAACTCCCTTAAATGGTCTTTCTGTTTTCATTCCACCGCCAACATCATAAATTACATCCTTTAGCGGCATTCCCATAGGAACTTCAATAAGTCCACTGTTCTTAATCTTTCCTGCCAGAGCGAATACTTTAGTTCCCTGGCTTTTTTCGGTTCCATATTTGGCATATTCATTAGCACCATTTAATATTATCCAGGCAATGTTGGCAAAAGTTTCTACATTATTAATATTTGTGGGTTTTCCCCAAAGACCAGATTGTGCTGGGAATGGAGGTCTTATACTTGGCATGCCACGTTTACCTTCTATTGAGGCCATTAGTGCTGTCTCTTCACCACAAACAAAAGCACCGGCTCCTTCCTTAATATGGAGTTCAAAATTGAAATCAGTTCCAAATATTTTATCACCCAAATATCCTTTTTGGGTGGCTTGTTCAATTGCTATTTCAAGATGTTTGATAGCAAGTGGATATTCTGCCCGACAGTAAATATAACCTTCATCAGCACCAATTGCGTAAGCGCCTATGATCATCCCCTCGATCACGCTGTGAGGATCACCTTCTAGTACACTTCTATCCATAAATGCACCTGGGTCTCCTTCGTCGGCATTACAAACAATATACTTCTTTTCATTCTGTGCATTATATGCAAATTTCCATTTTAAACCTGTTGGGAAACCAGCTCCACCGCGTCCGCGAAGACCAGAATTAGTTATTTCTTCAATAATGTTTTCAGGGCTCAAATCTTTCACAGATTTTTCTAGAGCTTTATAACCATTAGCTGCAATATAGTCATCAATTGAAACAGGATCGATGATGCCACAATTACGTAGAACTATTCTCTTTTGTTTTTTATAAGTTTTATTTTCGCTTCCTTTAAGTATGTTTGAAATTATCACATTTTCTTCGATAGGCTTACCTTTAGAAAATGCATCAATAATATTCCCAACATTTTCTGGAGTAACATTTCCGTATGTGATAGATTTTTTCTTTTCTTCATAAATTTCAACCAGGGGTTCGACGAAACACATTCCGATACACGCTGTTTTTTTTAATTCAGCATCTATACTATATTTCTTTGTGTATTTTAGTATAGCTTCATAAACTTCACCAGCTCCAGCAGCTAATCCGCAGCTTGCTAAACCGACTTTTATTACTAAACTCAAATCATCCCCCTATTCGTATCTCTTTAATATTTTCCCAATTGAATCGGGAGTTAATTTGCCATGAGTACTATCATCAATCATAATAACTGGGGCAAGACTGCAACAACCAAGGCAAGCAACCGGCATTACAGTGAATTTCCCATCTTTAGTTGTATCTTCTTCACCTGAAAGATCTAATTGATTATTGATCTCGTTCATGATAGAATTTGCATCTGAAACATGGCAGGCAGTTCCTTTACACACTCGTATTATGTGTCTTCCTTGTGGTTTCAACCTGAACATTGTATAAAAAGTTGCAACACCGTAAATGTGTGCAAGTTTGATTCCTGTTTTTTCTGCAACGTAACTCATCACTTCTTTAGATAAATAACTTTCGATATCCTGTATGTTTTGTAGAAGTGGGATTAAAGCACCTTTTTTACCAATAAATTTATTAATTGCAATGTCAATCTCGGTTTTATATTTCATAATTTTCTATACTCCCCCAAAGATCTTATTTGGAAGTAGGTTTTTAAATTCGGGAAATGGATGTCAAATGTTTTTTATAAATGTGTGTTTGTTATAGAAAAATACAATATTCTATGCTAAATTAGTTTCATTCAAAATAGATAAATAATTTCTTAATAAAAAAATAATTTTGATTCAAAAATTAAATTATAATAAGCCTTTAAAATGAATAAGAAATTTTTAAATATGCTTGCTGATGACTATATTCACTAACATTATTTATTTCTTCATTTGCAGAATTATAACCCAGATAAATAAAGCTGCGTTTCTTAAACTGCCAACGGAGGTTGGAAAATAATCCTAAATGTTGTGAGCGACCATTATATTCATAATTATTGAAACGAATACCACTTGTTAGATCAAGATTATTAGAAAGACTGAGAGATAAATCCATATTCGCTAACCAATAATTGTCATCAACATAATCAACATGAGGTACATTAAAATAATTCATATTATCAGCTGTAAGGGTGTATGATATATATTTATTAATAATACCTCTCAATCCAAATTGAAAATAGCGTCCCTGATAATCATTCTCAAGAAGATAAATAATATAATTCCCATAATTTATACCTATAAAGGCTTGAAACAATTTTGGTTTGTTCCATATTGACTGAAAACTTACCTGATATTTATTAAAATATTTTTCATTAAATGGTTCTGTCACAGAAACATATAGTTCTTTTACCGATACACAATCAAGCTCAAAGTCCAGGTGATAATTTGTGTTTAACTTAAAATCAATATGTACATATCGTTCCAACAATTTGCTTGAATGATTATCTATCTCTTCGCTGGCATTAAAATTCATTATGATCGAACGAAGAATATTTTGTTCAAATTCCTTTATCAAAGTTGAATTAAGATTCCATCCGTAATAATCATCTTCATAGATCCTTCCCATATCAACTGCATAATCTTTACTCATCTGTGTTGCACTCAGAGTAATTTTGAAATCATCATTTTTATAATCATACCCAGCAATTCCGAAATACCCATTATTAGTTCCATTTTCAGGTGTATTCTTGGTTGAAAGGTTCATATCTAACCAGATATATTGATCCTTTTTAAATTCCCAATTCGGTTTTAGATGTAGAACTTCATTATGATAGTTTTTATTCATTCTATTGAGAAGAGTAAATTGGAAATTGAAGTTATCTGATGAGGGTTTTAATGCTATAATATTATAGATATCGTTTGAATCGACGATATAATTTCCTAACGCAACTTGTTTTACTTTTGAAGAAAGTACTCCATATGTGAGGATATCAGTTCTCCCTGTAAATTTTATTGCATAATCTGGTTGAACGATCTGTCTTGAATAGAATAATGTTGAACTTACGCCAAGGGCATTTAGATCTTTAATGAAAAAATACCTATTTTCTGCGAGAAATGAAACATATTTAGAATTAAAATCGTTTGTTTCATCGTCAATTGGTACATCAGAAAAATCAGGATTATAAGTAAATTTTAATTTTGAAGAAGAGGTTGGTTTAATTGAAAGATCAAGACCGAAACTATCTAAATTAAAATTCGTATTCTTCTCTATCAGATCAGATTCCACAATTACAAAAGGTCGAAAATAGAAATTTCTATCTTTACGAATTTCTTTATTTATCTTAATGTCTATTGCCTTTCTAAAATAATCTTTCCCCATTTGTGTAGTCAAGAATGGTGTTATATAATGCTTATCATCTTTTTTCAAATATCTAGTAAGAATGATCTTCCAATTGTAAGGTGGTTTTCCATTGAATCGCAGATCATTAAGTGGAATTTTCATTACAACTGTCCAAGTAGAATTCCGGTTGGTTGATGAATAATCATAGGTGCTATTCCAATCATAATCTAGAAGATGCTCTGTAGAACGTACAAAATCAGATTTATTTTCTAGAGGGAATGCCATAAATCCGTAAGAATAATAATTTATTTGATCTGTGATTATCTGTACACAAAGTTGATCTGCCTGTGCAGAAACATCATTTGGAGAATATTTCCCAATCATGAAATCTTCATCTGTTTCAGCTTCCCATGAAAAATATATATTTTCATTATCATGCCAAATCCAACAGTTTGTCTCAAGTGGAATGTTGGATGAATCAGGTGGAATACTACATAGAAAGTTGCTTATTTGATTTTGTTTCGAATATACTGGATCATTAGAATAAGGGACATCCAAAGCATTGCAGAATGAGCTCAATGATATAGTTATAATGATTACTATCGCTATTTTATTTATCAAAAATTTTCCTTAGATTATTCTGAAAATTGGAAGCCATTGCTAAAAACATTTACACATGCATCAACTACATTAGAATCGAAATACTTTTCTCTATTTGTTGTAACCTCTTTAAGAGCTTTCTTAATTCCCAATGCCGCTCGATAAGGTCGATGAGCTGTCATTGCTTCCACAGTATCTGCGACTGATATAATTTTAGCCTCAAGAAGTATTTCATCTTTTTTAAGTCCATATGGATATCCACTTCCGTCCATTCTTTCGTGGTGTTGGTGAACAATCTCTGAAATTGGCCAAGGGAAGTTGATCTTATCTAGAAGCTCATATCCAGTCTGGCTGTGTCCTTTTACAACTTCAAATTCAGTATTTCCTATCTTTCCAGGTTTTGATAAGATATCTGATGGGACAGATATTTTACCAATGTCATGGATCATTGCAGCAAATCTTACTCCTTGTAGTTGCTCTTCTGTAATATTCATTTCCTCACCGATAGCTACAGCCAGTTCACATACTTTTTTTTGATGACCAGCAGTATATGGGTCTCTGATCTCGGATGTATAAGACATTGCCTGAATAATATCTTCAGTAGCTTTTTGCAGCATTTCAAAGCTTCGTCTTAATTTATCTTCTGCCATAATACTTTCGGTATTGTCATTTAGAAGAAGTACTGCTCCGGAGTATATCCCTTCTTCAAAAATGGGAACACCTTTGATCTTAACTATAGCTTTGTCAGATTCTTTAGAAAATGTCTCTTCACCTTCAATTTCGTTACCTTTTTTTAATTGGTTAAAAAGACTAGCCCAACCAGCTCGGTTAAATTGCTGAATCTTTGAAATTAATAGTCCAAGAAAATTATTTAAACCATTTTCAGATGATAGTAATAACAAACTTTCCTGATTTAAAAAATCTATTTCGTGTTTTCGATTCAATTTAATAATACCTGCGGGTGAGTTCTCAAGTACTTCTTTATTAAGTTCATACAGATTGCGGAATTTTTTTTCTGAGAGTTGTAATTCTTCAGTTTTCTCTGCAACCATATATTGAAGTGTTTCATTAAAATTTTTTAATTTTTCTTCTGATCTCTTAAGTAAAATATCATTTAGTTTTAATCGAATAATCAGATAAACTCCGATCAAAACAAAAAGGGCTAAGGCAATAGAAGATATTAAAACAAATGCTTGGATTTGATTTTCCATATAAAAAATACGCTCCCTATCCAATAAATTAAACTGATCAATGTTGCATATTGTGCAAAAAACCAATAATATCGAAAATTTAATGAGACGGTATTACTGGCAAGAATATGTAATCCAAAGTATAAGGCAAATCCTGTAAAAATAAAGAAAGATTCAATATTATCAACAAAATAGTTAATTGATAAAATATTTCTTAATATCATTACAGTTCCAAATAACAAGAGGATCATATTATAGAAATCAGTTGTGTTTATTGGGTTATAAGTTCTTTTTGTGTGAGATAAAACTGCAGCTAAGATTACCGGAATGGATAAAATGAATAAAATTATCACAAATATCGTATGTTGATTTTTTTCTAGATTTAACGAGATAAATAGAGCTTTTAAAATAATAAAGAATTCAAAGATAGTTGCTATTGCCCAGAAGAAGAGATAAATATATCTCGATAAATTAATATTCTTAGAGAACAGAATTGCAAATATATTCCAAATGATGAATATTAGCAGAAAGATCATAAATGATCTAATGTTGTATTTTGTTAACTTTGAATCTCCCGATTTTTTAAAATAAACTAAGATCCAACAAAATAACACAATTGGGCGCAAAATTATTGCACCATACTGTTGTATGAAATTTATCATATATTCTAAATATTATAAAACTACTTAAATTAACTTGTACTAGGTATATCGTCTTCCTCTTCATCCCATGCTGGAGGTCTCACATCACCCTGAGCACTGGCTGTTGTGGGAATATCATCTTCTTCTTCCCATGCAGGAGGTCTTACATCACCCTGAGCACTTGCTGAGATAGGTGCATCATCTTCTTCTTCGTCCCAAGCTGGAGGTCTTACATCACCCTGAGCACTACAAACATTACCATTACTTTCATTAGAGATCTCCTCAACTATCACCTCTTCAAATGGAGCAGGCATAAAATCACCCTGTGCTGTACAAAGATTACTTGTTGCATATGCCTGGATAGATGTGTCGTTACTGCTGCTAATGATAGCAAATACATTGATTACTGATACTGCTAGAGCCACTAATACGATCAAACTGAGATTCTTTTTCATTTTAATTCTCCTTTATTACTTTAATTTAACTTGTGCTCGGTGCATCATCTTCTTCTTCATCCCATGCTGGAGGTCTTACATCACCCTGAGCACTGGCTGTTGTGGGTATATCATCTTCTTCTTCCCATGCAGGAGGTCTTACATCACCCTGAGCACTTGCTG
>CAZOCS010000051.1:0-16663 GCA_964578365.1 uncultured Candidatus Cloacimonadota bacterium | reverse complement strand
GTATTGTTGCTTGGTCTTCTGGTACATTGATAATTGTTGCATTAACAAAATAAAAAAATAAAAAAAGGAAAATTATTAAAATCTGTTTCATGAATATCTCCCAATTATAATTTTTTTGGGTTCTTCTACAATTAAAGCTTTATTGAAATTATTTTATATATACTAAAAAGCAAATTATAAAATCTTAAGTCAATATATTTGTAATTTAAAGTTACGTATGAAAATAAGCGGTATCTATTTACAAATTACAATTGTGAGTCAATATTAAATTAGTCTTCTTTTACTTTCTTAATAAAATCCTCAATTGCATCATAATCGATTTCACTCACATTTGAAGATTTTCCGGCTATTTTCTTAACTATTGCTCTTTCTATAAAGTTCATTCTATCAAAACAAAACTCCCCACCCATTAATCCATTAGCCCCTGATACTACTCGTAATTCAGCAGGAAAGGCATTATTAAATTGCTCTTTACGTATTTCATCTTTTTGCATGCAAACCAGAAAGAGAGCAATTCTTTTCTTAAGTAAAATAGTTAGATTATTTTCAATAAATTGTTTTAATTTTTTGTGGATAGAACCGACATGAATTGAGCCGCCAATAATAACTGTATCATAATTCTCTAATTCTATTGAATTGGTTTTCTTCAGGTTAAAAATCTTGGTTTGTTCCAGCTCTAGGTTATTTTTAATTAATTCGGCAATTTTCTCTGTCGTGCCATGCTTAGATATATAGATAATTGCAGAATTCATACGATATCTATTATTAATTGCAAATTAACCAACAACACCTGCATTGATAAGATCGTGCATATGAAGCATGCCTATCAATTTATTGTTTTCATCTACAATTGGCAGCATGGTTATTTTATTATCTTCCATTAGGTTCAAAGCATCTACTGCAAGCTCTTGCGGCTGCATAGATTTTGGAGATTTTATCATAACTTCTACAACGCTTATGTTCAAATCTGTTATGCCTTTTTCTATCATACGACGCAGATCACCATCTGTGATGATCCCAACAAGTTTTCCATCATCGTCTATCACATTTGTGCAGCCCAATCCTTTAGATGTCATTTCTATAATTGCTTTATTCATTTTTGCAGTAACATTCACTAAAGGGTTATCTTTCCCTGAATGCATCAGGTCCTCAATTTTGCATATAAGTTTTTTGCCAATTGTTCCACCGGGATGGAATTGAGCAAAATCTTCTTCATTGAAATTTCGTTTTTTTAGTAAGGCAATTGCTATAGCATCACCAACCGCCAATGCAACTGTAGTACTGGAAGTTGGTACAAGCCCGAATGGTTCATATTCCTTAGGTACAAAACAATCGATGATCACATTTGCGTTTTCTGCTAACTGTGATTGCAGATTACCAGTTAGTGCGATAATTGGAATTTTACGGAATTTGATATAAGGAATTATGGAAGTAAGTTCATTTGTATTACCACTATTAGAAACAGCAATAACTACATCATTGTCATCAAGCAAGCCAAGATCACCATGAATTCCTTCAGCAGCATGCAAAAATATTGCTGTGGTTCCTGTGCTGGCAAGAGTTGAGGCAATTTTACGAGCTATAATTCCGGCCTTCCCCATTCCCGTAACAACAACCTTACCTTCGCAGTTAAAAAGAAGATCAATTGCATTTTCAATTTTAGAGTCGATTCTATCTGCAACTTCTCTGATCGCCTTTGCTTCCAGATTTAGCTCATCTTTAATGAATTTGATAATATCCATGCAAACTCCCTATTCACTTCACAATTATTTCTTATCTTCAATCTCTTGGTGAATTTCTTTTACGATCTCCACAATATTCTTACTGCCAAGATCACCTTCACCATGACGACGAACTGAGACAGAACCGAATTCCATCTCCTTCTGTCCTACAATGAACATATAAGGTGTCTTATGTATCTCAGCTTCTCTAATCTTGTATCCGATCTTTTCATTTTTGAAATCAACTTCACTTCTAATTCCACTTTTTATGAGTTCAGCATTAACCTTTTTTGCATAATCAATATAATTATCGGAAATTGGCAAAACCTTAACTTGAGTCGGGCATAACCAGATCGGGAAGTTTCCTGCATGATATTCAATTAATGTTCCAAAGAATCTTTCCAGAGAACCCAGAAGAGCTCTGTGTACCATGAATGGACGGTGTGGTTGATTATCTTCACCTATGTATTCCATTTCGAACCTGGCTGGCAGATTGAAATCAAATTGAATGGTTGAACATTGCCATGAACGATTTAGAGCATCTTTGATCTTTATATCGATCTTCGGACCATAAAACGCCCCACCACCTTCATCAACATCATAATCTATTTTTAGTTTTTCTAAAGCTTTTTTCAATGAAGCAGCTGCTTTATCCCAATCTTCTTTTTCTCCAACAGCTTTTTCTGGCATAGTTGCAAGATAAATTTCGAAGTCTTTAAACCCAAAAGCTTTAAGTATGTTCAAACTAAATTCTACCACTTCTTCTATCTCATTATCGAGTTGCTTAGGAGTGCAAATAATATGGGCATCATCTTGTGTAAATCCGCGAACTCGCATTAAACCATGAAGTGAACCGGAATTTTCATATCTGTATACGGTTCCCATTTCAGCATATTTAATTGGAAGCTCACGGTAACTTCTCTTTTGATCTTGATAGATCGCAATATGGAAAGGACAATTCATCGGCTTAAGATAGTATTCCATATCATCTACTTCGATCGCGCTGTACATGCTTTCTTCATAGAATTCCAAATGTCCGCTCTTCTCCCAAAGTCCGGCTTTTCCAATATGTGGAGTGTAAACCACGTTATAGCCATCTTCAAAATGACGCTTCTTCCAGTAATCTTCCACAATAGAACGCATCATTGCACCCTTTGGATGCCACAATACAAGCCCGGGTCCTACTTCATCTGAAAATGAATAAAGATCTAGCTCTTTCCCAATTTTACGATGATCACGCTTTTTTGCTTCTTCCAGATTATATAGAAAAGTTTTAAGGTCTTTCTTGGAAGGGAAACTTACTCCATAGATACGCTGCAGCATTTTATTCTTTGAATCTCCACGCCAGTATGCACCGGATGTTTTAAGAAGTTTTATCGCTTTAATCTTCCCGGTATCCAATATATGAGGTCCTCGACAAAGATCTGTAAAACCACCTTGAGTATAGGCAGAGATTATTTCATTATCCGGAATTTCTTTTAATAATTCTACTTTATAATCTTCTTTCATTTCGGCAAATAGTTTGATCGCTTCTTCTTTAGTAAGTTCTTGTCTCTTGTATACTGCATTTTCTTTAGAAAGCTCTTTCATTTTTTGCTCGATCTTTTCCAGGTCTTTGTCTGTAAATGGAACTTCTTTATCAAAATCGTAATAAAAGCCGTTTTCTATAGCTGGCCCGATTGCAACTTTAACTTTAGGGAAAAGCTCTTTCACTGCTTGTGCTAGCAAGTGTGCAGTACTGTGCCAATATACTTCCTGTCCCTCTTTACTATCAAATTTATAAAGCTTGATCTCAGCGTCTTCTTCAATTTTGAAATCGAGGTCTACAAGTTTTCCATTTATCTCAGCCACAACAGTCTGTTTTGCCAGACCATGACTTATGCTTTCAGCAATTTCCAATGGAGATATATTTTTCGGATGTTCTTTTACCGAACCATCCGGAAATTTTATTTTAATGTTCATTATTTCCTCTTATTCTCTTTTTGCAATTTTCTTTTCTATCATTTCAGCAGCATTATCAAGCGCTTCTTCCGGTGTTAATATTCCCCGTACAACTTTCTCAATTACATGCTCTTCTAAATATTTTCTTGTTTCAAACCACTCACTTATTTGCGGTTCGAAAGTTGCATTATTAAGCTGATCGTATACAGATGCAATTTCAGGATTACTGGAAATTCTATTTTTTAACGCTTCAACTTCCATTGCACTTTTACGTACCGGCATATAATATGTTAATTCGCTCCATCTTGCCGTTTGCTCGGTTTCGGTAAACCATTTTACAAATTCCCAGGCAGCTTTCTCTTTTTTCCTATCTTCTTCATTCTTGAAGATAACAACATTTGTTCCACTGATAATATTTGATTTTGTTTTATTAATTGGAACGGCAGAAATTCCCATATTGAAATTAATTCCTGTTCTAAGCATGAAAGCCATAGAAACACTTGAATCTTCATAGAAAGCAACTTTCTGTGCTGTGAAATCCTTCTGACCCTCATAGCCCGGTGAGAGATAACCTGTTTTATCTTTATTTAAAATATTTGTGAAAAAATCTAAAGCCTGCACACCCTCTTTACTATTGAATAGAGGTTTTGTATTGTCTTCATTCATGATCTTTCCACCAGCTTGAAGCAGAAGATTTTCAAATTGCCATGCGCTAATTTTCACAGTTGTTCCATATTGATCTATAGTTCCATCTCCATCAGTATCCTGCGTTAATTTTTGGCAAAATCTTCTAAATTCTTCCCAGGTTTTTGGAGGTGTGTTAGGATCCATATCGTTCTGAAATAAAATATCTTTATTATAATATTGTACTCTTACACTTTTATTAAATGGGAAAGAGACCAATTTACCACCCATTATATTGCTATTTATAAAAACGGGATAAATATCGGCCATTTCTTCCTGACCAAAATGCGGATCTTCATCTATAAATTCTTCTATCGGAACTATTACGTCACCTTCCAGCATATTGGCTATCCAGGCTTCATAAGCTTGTGCTACATCCGGTTGATTTCCAGTTTGGATAGAAGCCATAAGTTTCTGTGAAAGAGCTGTGTAGTTTCCCATATTTACAGACGTAACATGAATATTTGGGTGTGAATCATTAAACTTCTGAACAAGTTCTTCCAATGCATCACCTAAGGGACCGCCCATTGCTTGCCAGAAAAGGATCTCGGTAACTTCACTATTTACAACTTCTTTTTTTCCGCAACCTAATAAAATTAAACTTATCAAAATAATAAGTATCGCTATTTTGTTCATTCATAGCTCCTTAAAGATTTTTTGGCAAATTAAAATGCACTACCCCTAAGTCAATATAATTTTGTTATCATGTAATTAACGATTTTTTTATTTACATTATCTAACTCTTCTTGATAAATAGATTTGATTAATTTCGAAATGAGGTTTATATGAAAAGAGAAGAATTTTCTAAAGTAAGTATGGCAACTAAACATCCTGCCAGAGTTGCTCTGGCAATTGTTCAGGGTAAAAATGGCAAATATAATATGATCACGCTGGAATGGTTTATGAAAACGTCTATTAAGCCACCGATGTTTGCAATCTCTATTGGGCATACTCGTTATTCTCATGAATGTTTACAGAATGTACGTTTTTTTAATTTATGTCTTCCCTCTAAGGAAATGACAGAAGTATCTAAGATCTGTGGTTCAAGATCCGGACGCGATATTGATAAGTTTGAAGTAACGGGAGTTAAGTGGTTTGCCGGAAGACTTGCAAAGTTACCAATCCTAAAAGAAGCTAAAGCAAATTTTGAATGTAAGGTTATTACTCAAGTTAAAAGCGGTGATCATACAATTTTTGTGGGAGAAGTGAAACATAGTTGGTTAGATGAAGAAAAGGAAGTACAAACTGTTAAGGATTTGTTGTAATATTTTAAGCACAGATTAACTTGGATAATCCTATTAAAATCTCCTTATTTCAGTAACAAACACGTTCAGAATGAACGTGCATTATGAACTCGACTCTTATTTCAACTACAAACACGTTCAGATTGAACGTGCAATAATATTTTTAACTTTTATTTCAGCAACAAACACTTCTTTGAGGTAATAATTTTATCATCTACATTTAATTGATAGAAATAAACACCTGATGCTACTGGTTGGTTGTTTTCGTCTGTTCCTGTCCAGGTTACAGAATAATTCTGTCCTTCACCTTTCCCGAGTGAAGGCTCGGGACTCAGGTTGACGGGTATCATTTTAATTTTCTGACCTTTGATATTAAATATATTTATCTCTGTATTCTCTATTCTCTCTGTGGTTAGAGAAAAAGAGATCGTTGTTTCAGGATTAAATGGATTTGGATAATTCACTAAATTTGTTTTATTCACTTCGATGAGTTGATCATATACTGGGGTTACTCCCATAAAATCTAAAATTGTAAATCCAAAACTTCCATTTGCAGTAACCAAATGATCTTCAGTTGCTGCAATATCAAATGAAGGCAAATTCCATCTGAAAGAATTTATTAAAATTGGAAAAGCAGGATTTGAAAGGTCATATGTTAATATCTCATTCCAGCAAACATCAGAAAGTATGAGTTTATCATCTCGTATTATGGGCTTGGATAAAATGATTGAATCGTAATGAGGAAGTATAGTGTTCACTAATATAGGATTTGTCGGATCTGTAATATCAATGATTTTCAATCCACCTTCTCTTCCAGACAGATATGCATAATTATCATAAATATTAATTTCGTAACGAAATTCATTTGATTCCCAACTTCCAATCAAGTCCATAGCCAAAGGATTTGAAATATCAACAATCTTCAAGTCACCATTACTGCAACAATAAAGCAAATCACCCCTTATATCTATATCATTTACATATCCAACATCATATATGTAAACAAGAAGAGGATTAGATAAGTCAGTTATATCAGATAAATGCAAACCATTAGAGCAACCAATATAAGCATAATCATCTTGTACAACAATTTTTTTTATCGAGTTAGCATCAACCTCATTTCCACCTGTGTGTATGATATTCTGCGGATCGCTGATATCGTAGATGTTAAACCTTGTATTATCATAGTAAGAACCGGAAAAACCTGCAATAGCAAAATCATCATAAATGGTTACTGTTGATACATCTAACTCCACATTATACCCATAGCCGTGAGCAAAAAGCCAAATAGGATATTGCGGATCAGAGATATCAAAAAGATTCATACAATTATTTTCCGAACTACAAACACCAATAATGTTATCATTAGAATCAAGATCTCTACTAGTGTTTAGATAATTAACCTCACCAAGATAATTGTCATTTACTGGATCACTTACATCAACAAAAATAGCATCTGCTTGATTGAAATTATGTGTATTTAAGAAAACAATATTGTCCCTTACGGATATAATATAACCTGATCCAGCATAAGTGCCAAGGGAATAGATATCATCAAAATTACTAATATCAAAAAGGTATAATCCTCCAAAATATTCATTTGATGCATTAGCATAAAGCAAATCACCATCAACAAGTATATCAAAAAAATCGTATTGATAATATTTGCTAACAACTTGAATATTTAAATCATTAATATTAATAATTTCAAGTCCATCTGAATAACTGATAAAAATGTTATCATTTTCAATTTCAATATCATACACTCGAGGTGTATTATGAAAAGTTAACATAAATGGAAATAATGGATTTGAAATATCATACAAATATAATCCATCATATGTTCCAATTAATAATATAGAATCTTTTATAACCAATTTGGAATATGTTATTGATTGCATCTCCGGAATATTACATGTAGAGATAAGCGTAGGATTTTGCGGAGATGAAATGTCTACTATTTGAATTTCATTATCTAAATATAAGTAAACGTAATCATCTTTTGCACAAATTGTTCTGATATCAGCTGTTGAGAATGAAAATTCTTCTATGATAAAAGGATTATAAACATCCCCAATATCAATGATAATAACTGTAGAGTCATTCCTGTTAATAAAACAATAATTCTCATAAACTTCAATCCAATGATAGAGATCTTCAAGATCTAAAGATGATAATAACTGGGGATTATTGTAACATTCTATATCAAAAATTTCTAATCCATTTGAATAATTTGATGTATAAGCAATATTATTTCTAACTTTAATATCATTCAAGCCACCCAGAGTATTTAATCCGCCAACTTTGTGATAAACTCCATAAAGATTTGAAAATATGATGAATAAAATTAGAATCAAATATTCTAACTTTGACATTACTCCTCCAGTTTCGTATACAATTTAATTTGAGTAGTAAAGAATCAATAAACAACTTCATTGTGCATTATTTAAACGTTCAGAAATGAACGTGCATCTTTATTGTTCACATTATTTTAGTAACAAACACTTCTTTGAAGCAATAACTTTATCATCGATACTTAGTTGATAGAAGTATATTCCAGATGCTACTGGATGGTTATTATTATCTTTTCCGTTCCAAACAACCTGGTGAGTACCAGCATCAAAATTATTATTTGCAAGTGTCTTTACTTTTTGTCCTTTAATGTTGTAAACTATAAGCGAAATGTTCTCCGAGCTCTCTGTTGTTAAAGAGAATGAGATAGTTGTTTCAGGATTAAATGGATTTGGATAATTACCAATAAGCTTGGATACATTCGGTAAAAGTTCCCCGTCTGCTGTAACTTCCGCAGATATTGGTGGGAAAATAATGTAATCTAACCATGCACAATCGTCACCACCAACAACAGCACCATCTTTCTCGTATTCCCATTTAAATGTGTGAAAACCAGAAGTTACTGAATAACTTGATTCACTCCAATCAATCTCACCAGCCCATTCATCCTGCAAATTACCATCAATGAAGAATCTGAAATAATCATAATTTTCTTCAGTTGATATTTTTTTCCAAAAACTTATCTCACCATTTGCTAAAATATCGAACTCAACAGAGATACTTGTAATACTGTTATGTCCTATGCTGCCGGTCTTTGCAGAATAAATTCCTTCATAAGATCCGCTATCAATTGTCCAATTTGCATTTCCACTTTGCTGCCATTCAAATGCAGAAAAATCTCCGCTTTCAAAATCTTCAATTGAGAGTCCTATAACTAAAGTAAATTCTTCCGAGTAGCTAAATTCATTATCTGCAGTGATCTCTAAGTTAAAATCAATTATATCACCAGGTTGAGCGTCTTCACTAACTTCTACTGAGCAAACAGCAAAAATTGCTGAACCTTGTGCATTTATAGAATCAATAATAGCTGGTAAATTAATAATTGTAACATCAGGATTAGAAGAAGATATACCGGGCATCAAATTATACAGATCTGCCCCACCTATATTATTTATTTCAACTTCAAGTACAGCTGTTTCTCCCGGATCTAGAACAATGTTATCACCACCTATAACATTTACATTGATCAATTCTAAAATAGCTGCATATCCTACCAAAACAATCTGTGAATCCCAATCACCTTCATCTGAAGTTATTGCTATATTTATTTCAATTGAATGTTCATCTGGAATATTGTTATCAACATCAAAATCGAATGCATCAACAAGGTTAACAGTACCACCACTCGGAATGGTTCCAGCATTTTCTGTGTTATCATTAATTACAATATAATCGTCGCTAGAAGATATTTCTACAATTGTATTATGGATATCTCCTAAATTTCCAACTTCTTCCAAGACTAAACTTAAAATTGTATTCTCACCAAACTCTATCACGTTATCATTTCCAGAAGTTACTGATGTACTAGAAACAGTAACATAACTACCCGCTGGGGCAACCTGTAATTGATGCATTTCAGTAGGACGATTGTATCCGCTTATGAATAATTCTGCAGCACCCGTTACTAGAGAACCGGCATCGAACATAATATCCCCATAGCCAGTTGCATCAGTTACAGCAGTTCCAATTAGTTCTCCATTTTGTAGGATCGTGCACTGCATACCTTCAACAGGAATTCCGTTATTAAAAATTCCTACATCAAATGTATCTACTCCCAAAAATATTACGTTAGAAAAATTAGCATCGAGTTCTATTGGCTCATCCGTCCAGACAGGAAGTGTAGATCCACCTAATACATTACAATCATAAAAGCACCAGCGAATAGCACCTTCTTCCCATTGTCCCGGAGCTGTTACCCAAGGAGCTGTTGCAGTCTTAGATTCCATATGTGCTCTACCGATACGATGATATTTATCTGTATAAAGTGCATCAACAAATTCACGATGTATATGCGCTGAAGGACCTTCTGTTTGTCCCTCATTAAACCATCCATAACGAGAATTACCAACAAATGCGACCAGAAAATTCTCAATATTTATCATCCTTTCACCAATGCCGTCATTATGGTCATAAGAACCGCAATTACAACCATGAGTATAAACAAATGTATAGTTATGATCAACACCATTGACAAGATTAAAATTAGCATTTGTGATATCAGGATTATTTAATCCCATTACATATTCGTAATTAGCATGTCCTACATGGTGAATGAAAGAATGTCCTTCATTGATCTCAGCTATTAATTGTGATCCAGTCCAGCTTCCCATATCACGCTCGTACATTGTTGTAATATTATGATCTTCCGGAATTCCTGTAGTTTCATAACCATTTTCATTTTGAAAACCGATAATTAGATCCAGATAATCTGCACCCCATGTTAAGGGATTACTATACATGTGTTCTCCTGCCAGAAGCGGATCTCTAAGTTCACCAAGAACGGGATCTGTTTGATAGGAAATTGTTTTATTTAACATATTATTAAGATCTGTTGTGCTGCTGAATGAAAATCTGGCAACCGCAATTTCAGGTAAAAGGTCATCTTCTCCGATCTCACCCCATCTATTATCTCCATCGTCGTTCCAATTTCCATCCAGTGCAGAATAATATAGATCAGAAGGTATGCCAAAATCTTCATAACCACCTCCGGAATCTACATAACAATATAGTCCTCGGTAAGGAACGTGTTCCACATCCCCGGCAAGCAAGACATGCTCAATTTCATGATCTTGATATTCCTGAATTATATAATTCCTAATCTTTTCGGGTTGATCCTGACCCGGCATCGAAGAATAGATATCCTCAACAGCCATAACTTCAGAGATCATCCCCTGCTGAAGATAAACTTCCTGCATTTCATTAAAATTATTTTCAAATTGGGATGGAGTGATTATCAACAATTGATATTCGCCTTCGCGCGATTGAATAATGGGGTATCGGCTGATCAAGTCGGGATTTTGCGATATCTTGTTAACTCTGTTTATAACCATTTTATTAGAAAGTAAATTATTAAGAGCATTTTGTGCTTTATTATCTCTTTTCGTGTGAACTCTTATTGTTACGTCTTCAAAATAGGAAAGTTCTCCATCGGTGGGAATATACTTTACTGGCGTGAATGTATTAAGAGCAATAGAGTAACCGTGTAAAAACTGTGTTATAAGTTCACCATTTTGCTTCTGCGGATAAAGCTCTGAAGAATTGTAAAGCGTATTATCTTTAACAAATTCATTCGAACTTGGCATAGAAACAGGTCTAACCTGCTGTTTTGGATATAAATTATAAGTTCCGGGTATTTGTTTTTCGTTACTTCCAATTATCTCTATTGATTCTGCTACTTCACCAGGAGGAAGTAATAGAGAGACTGAAAAGTAAGGAAGAACTGGTTCTCCTGCTTTCGCCTGTTGTTGCGCATTTTCAAATTCAATTATTTGATATCCTTCAGTTTCAATGATTTTATAATTACCAAAGTGATAAGTTTGTTCAATAAGGCCGGCATTTAAACAAATTGCTAAAGTAAAAAATAGAACGCTAAGTATTTTTCTCATAATATATCCTTTATTTTTTATAATTAAGATATTATGCAAATTTTGAGCCAAATTGTTTAAAATAAAGTCACTATCATTACAAATATTCTGGTTCTTAATTATGTGATTTACTAACCTTCCGAAGGTTTATGAAAAAACAAGAGAATCACAAAGCCTTCGGAAGTGATATATTCTTTATTTAAAACCGATCTGAAGATCTATCAATGGCATGATATTCGTACTTTTCTGCAATCTTGAAGGATAATCGGAATGGCTGAGTTTATATCCACCTGAAAGTGCAAATTTACGATTTATCTTCCAAATTATAATAGCTTTATGTTCATACGAATATTCACAATATTCCTTATCCATAATGAATTTATCAATATCAACCAAGTATTCAAATTTAGGCGTGATATTCCCTCTTAAGTCCAACCCAACATTAAACATTGTATTTTCATGATAAATTGATGTTCTATTATAAATAAATTGCATATCGATAGTTGGGAAATCACTTTCCCCACTTACCAGTGCTACAGAAAATCCAATTTTAGGAATTATGTTAAGATATTCATTATAACGGTATGAGATCATAAATTGATTACTCAAAACAAATATGTGCGGTATCTTCGAGTTATCTGGCAGAATTCCAAAAGCACCCTCTTTGGCTATTATATTTAAAAATATGGAAGGATAAAGCAAACTATGTTTGGAAGAAAACTTCCAACCTTCCATATTTTTCCAGAATTTCTTCAGTGTTATATTCGGCATAACAAGATCTGCAAGTGCAAATGTTGAAAGTTCAGTGGTTTCATTCAACCCATAGCTAAGTGGCTGGAAAATTCCAACTTCCCATCTTCCCTGAGGCAGAACATCCGTTGTTCCTTTAGACCAAATTGCGGTTTCTGCTGATAACGACAACATTACATAACTGATTATAAATAGTATTATTATCTTTTTCATTTTACCACTCCAGTTCCACAGTTACGGGGCAATGATCAGAAAGTTGCCTTGTATCTTGATGAGTAGAATCCGAGTTTGCGATCCAGCCAGTTTCATTATTCGTAAATAAATAGTCCAGTTTACGGTTCCAATCAATATCAATTATTTCCGGATCATATCCAGTTTCTTCTGGAAGATTAATGTAGATGGAATGAGTATAATACGGGCTGAGATAATCGCCGACCTCTTCATAAAGTATATAATCATCTGGAGGTGTGTCCGGATGGTAATCTGCATAGAATTCAATCATGTCCATAAGATCATAATCTTCTACTTCGTAATCTTCACCAAGATCATCAGGACGATCAGGGAAGCCCTCTTCCAGAAAATTAGCAGAATTGGGTGGAATTGCGTTGAAATCTCCCCCTGCCACAAAGAGTGATCCTTCTGTATTCAATTCATCTAGTTCACCTTTAAAGATATCGATCTGCTCTTTTTTTGTACCGTCTTTGGAATATGCAGCAGCATGGATATTGAGAACTTGTAATTCAGTATCTCCAATCTGTATCTTTGTTTTCAAGATGTTCCTGCGGAGATAAAAATATTGTGTTAAACCATCTTGATCTATAAGCGGAAGTGCTATCCTTACAGCATCAGTAATTTCCCAGCGACTCATAATAGCATTGCCGGAATTCATTCTTCCCAGTCCGTCACTTGGTACAAAATCCGCCTTCCATTGTGATGCATAAGCTCCATAATTTAGCTCTGTAGCATCAAGAATGTATTGCATTTGGTCTACATATGCACTGCGTTTACTGTCGATATCCAATTCCTGGAACAAGATGATATCAGGTTGAAAATCATTTATGTAATCTGCAATATTTTGTGTGTTTTCTACTACTACATCTTCATCCATAAGAACTTCATCTCCCCATCCATCGAAGAAGAAATCTATACGGGCACCTCCAAATTTAATGTTCCAGGTCATTATTTTCAACAATGCTGGATTATCCGGAGCTTCAGTGATCACATTTGCTTCATACATTCTTGCATCTTCCATATCATCGAAATTTGTATTGAAAATGTCACAACCGCTAATGACTATCAAGATCACGGATAATAGAACTAAATACTTTTTTTTCATCTAATAACTCCTTTAATTTATTTTGGATTAAGAATTTATAAAATTTTCAAAGATCTTGAAATTCTGTTCAATATATCCAGGATCATCCAATTCATTTTTAAAGAATTTCCTCATCGATTCATAGTTTGCAAGCTTATTCTTTATAGATTGCTTTCCAAATTCAAATGTAACTTCAGGATGGAACTGAACGCCCCAGATAGGTAGGTTTTTATATTGATAACCCTGAATATCGCAATTTGAGTTTGATGCAATAATAGTGAAATCAATATTTAGATCGAATACTTCTTCTAAGTGAGATTCATAAAACACAGGATTGGAAATTCCTTTAAATATTGAGTTTGCAGCTAATTGCACTTTTCTCCAACCCAATTCCGGTGTAATGCTTTTACGACAAACGTTTTTCTTCATTAGTGCTTTTGCCAAAATTTGATGACCATAACAAATACCCAAAATGCGCTTATTATCAAACTGTTGAACTATATCATATATTTTATTATCGTGCTCATTATAATGCGAAGCAAACATAGCAGAACCACTAATTATCAGATGCGAAAATTTATTGAGATCTTCTATTGTGTCGGTTAAATGGTATATTTCGAAATCAATATCAAACTTTTCAAAAATGCTTATCAATAAAATGTTTAGTCTTTCTATGCCGGTTTTTGCTAAAGTACAATTTAAGATAAACAATTTTCGCATTTACTTCTCCATTGTAACAAACCTATCTTCGAATAAACAAAAAAACCAAATAAACAAAATATAAGAGTACAAAAAATACTGCCTCGAACTTTGTGAGTTTATGTTTCTTACCAACGAACATTGATGTGAATAACATGATAGTGATAATACAAAGGAAAATAAAATCGATATTTAGAGTTATATCATAATGTATTGGAGCAATAAGTGAACTTACACCCAATACAAGCAGAATATTAAATAGATTAGAACCAATTACATTTCCAATTGCCAGGTCGTTCCTACCTTTTGTAATAGCAATAACAGATGTTACTAGTTCCGGCAATGATGTACCTAAAGCAACTATTGTAAGTCCAATAAACTTCTGACTCACTCCAAAATATGTTGCAATTATCACAGCATTATCGACTACAAATTTCCCACCAAAAAATAATCCTACCGTACCTGAGACAATCATAAGAAAAGTAATAAAATAGGAGCGCTCTTTGATATCTGATCCTAATAAAGGTTTGGCTTTTAAAAAACCAATTACATAAATAAAGAAAACAATAAGAAATAAAATGAGGATCATTCCATCAATAAGTGAAAGATCAGAATTCCATAAAGCCAGGCCAAACACCAACAAAGTAGCTGCAAGCAAGAATGGGATTTCTTTTAAAATTGTATTTCTCTTTACCTCTATCGTGGAGATGATACCTGCAATTCCCAGCACCATGAGGATATTGAAGATATTACTTCCTAAAATATTGCCAAACGTGATTTCGTGATATCCGCCAATACTGGCAAAAACGTTTACTATAAGTTCCGGAGCTGACGTACCAAAAGCAACTATTGTGAGTCCGATTGCAATTTCCGAGATGGACATCTTTTTAGCAAGAGATGATGCACCATCAATTAAAAAATCTGCACCTTTTACTACAATGACAAAACCAATTAATAATAATAATATTGAAATTAACATTTTTTTCCTTTTATTTTGAAATTACACATCTATCAATTTTGTTGATTCATATTGTGAAGCAACAATAATTTGTAGATCATGATTTATACTATGCAGATAATCTCTCATAAGCTTCTCTGCCTTGATTGGAAGATTATTTTCTTCACTTAGATGCGCAAGAATTATATTTTTTAATCCAGGATGAACAATTTGCGAAACCACGCCAACAGCCTGTTCATTAGAAAGATGACCTTGTTTACTCTTTATTCGCTGTTTTAAATGTAGAGGATATGACCCATTAATTAGCATTTTCACATCATGATTACTTTCTAAAATTATTGATGTTGAATTTTTTAACTGTGTTATCATCAAGTTTGAACTGAACCCAAGATCGGTAGCGATTGCCAGTTTTCTGGTATCATCTCCAACTTTTTTAAGAGTGAAGTTGCTCCCGTCTGCAACATCATGGGAAGATTGAAATGCTCTGATTTCAATATCACCAATAACAAATGATGATCCGTTTTTAAAGTGAACAGAACCAACTGGCAGTTTACCCAAACGCTCTTTACAAACATTATAAGTGTCTTTTGTTATATAAAGAGGAATATGTAGTTTACGGCAAATGATACCAGCTCCACGGATATGGTCGCTGTGTTCATGGCTGATAACAACTCCATCTAATTTGTTCTCATCTAACTTAATACTCTGAATGAAGTTAGTTATTTTCTTTCCACTAAGTCCGGCATCAAGGAGTATTTTAGTATTTTTTGTTCTTATAAGTATCGAGTTTCCTTTGCTGCCACTTGCTAATACAGATGTTTGGAACATAATTTATTTTATAAAATAGAATCTGCTATTAAGTCTATCAAATTCTGTCCAGAGTGCATCGTCATCTGTAACTGCTTCTTTAAGCTGCTGCACGCCAATTGCCTGTGCATCAAAGTTATCCGCTTGATGAAGTATCGTAGCTTCTAAAGTTTGAGGAAGTCTAGCCGAAGCCATTTCATATTCACCATGATGTGAAAGGATCAAATGACGCAACTTCATGAGTAGTTCAGAAGGGAAATTATTGATCTCTTTTGATTTCTCTGCAACAAAATTATCTCCAAGTGGTATGTGCCCAACCAGCCTTCCAATCGGAGTGAATTCTATATTTGGTACAACTTGATATTCAAAAACCTTTCCAATATCATGTAAAATACTACCGGTTACCAGCAGATCTCTATCAACTTTATAGTTATGGGAAGCATATTCGCATAGTCCTGCAACTGATATTGTATGCTCCAATAATCCACCAATGTAATTATGATGCCATCCCTTGGCTGCAGGTGCTTGCCCGAACCTTGTGAAAAATTCTTTGTCTTCAAAAATATTCGTTAATAATTCTTTTAGATATTGATTATTTATACTATCTA
>CAZOCS010000050.1:0-16757 GCA_964578365.1 uncultured Candidatus Cloacimonadota bacterium | reverse complement strand
GTGGATGAAAGAATTTGATGTTTATCCCGAAGAAATTTTATAGGAGGTTAGAATGGCTCAAGCATATTCCCCAGGATTAACAGTAACAAAAAGTATAGTTCTAAAAAAAGATAGAATTCTTCCTCTTAAAGGAAAAGTTCTTGTAAAAAAAGGTGATAAAGTAAAGGCAGAAGACGTAGTTGCAGAAACTCTTCTTCCCGGTAAAGTAGTTCCTTTTAACCTGGCTAATAAACTTGGTGTGCCTGCTGAAGCTTTAACACAGTATCTCAAGGTCAAGGCCGGTGATGAGATCAAAAAAGGACAGATCATGGCAGAAACGAACGGATTTTTTGGTTTTTTTAAAACTTCCATAAAATCACCGCTCGATGGTGAAATTGAAAATATTTCTAAATTGACCGGACAGATGCTGCTGCGTGAACCAAAAATTCCTATCCAGGTAAAAGCTTTTATCGATGGTTTAGTTGTGGAGGTTGTAAAAGAAGAAGGTGTGATCATTGAAAACAAATCTGCCTATATTCAGGGGATCTTCGGGCTCAGCGGAGAACGTTCCGGTGAGATCAAGATGCTTGCTTCTTCTCCCGAAGATATTATTGATCCTTCCAAAGTTGACGATTCATGCAAAGATAAGGTGATCGTATGCGGTGCATTTGTTAGTTACGATGTAATTAAGAAAGCGCAAAAAGTTGGTGTATCGGGTATTATCTCCGGTGGTATCGATGATCAAGATCTTAAAAAACTGCTCGGTTACAATATTGGAGTAGCAATAACAGGGCATGAAGAGATAGGGCTTACTATTGTGATCACAGAAGGTTTCGGCGTTATTAAAATGGCAAAAAGCTGTTTTGAACTGCTTAAAAGCTTTGAGGGACATAAAGCATCGATTCACGGAATAACTCAGATCAGAGCGGGTGTTATGAGGCCGGAGATCATTATTCCCATTGAATTCAAGAAAGAAGAGCTTAAGGTTGAAGAAGCTAAGATGGCCACCTTGGAAATCGGCACAACTATTCGTGTGATCCGCCAGCCAAATTTTGGACTTATTGGAAAAGTAACGGGCTTACCAGAAGAACTTACTAAAGTACAAAGTGAAACTATGGTTCGAATTCTGGAAGCCAAGCTGGAAAACGGAGAGAAAGTTACAATCCCGCGTGCCAATGTAGAAGTTATAGAAGAGTAATAAGCTCACGAATTTCCACGGAAATTCACAGATAAAACTTAAGGAGCAGAGTGATCTGCTCCTTTTTTTGTGGCTAATGTTTCGCGTGTGCGGCGGAATCAGAATGATTCAGCCCGAACATACGTCTAAATCCTGAACCGGAAGGTTCAGGCAAAAACCACCAACCGACTGAACCGACGACACGTTTGTTAAGTGCATTATCAATCAATTTTACTACTGACAATTTTGAACCCAGTTTCTGACTAAAATCATTTCTTTTTTATTGAATTCATGACCAGTATCTTTCATTATTTCATAGGTTAGATTTACTCCAACTAATTTCATTTCATCTTGTAGAAGCTTACTACGTTGTATCTTTAGGTCTCTTCCGAAATCTTGTTGGTCACCAATCAGAATTAGATATTTGCAATCTCTTGATCCTTTTTTATGAAGATCAGTAAGGTGGAACATACCATGATCTACTAAACAGAAGCTATTAAAATGACTAATTATGAATTCATCATGCATTGAGATAAGAACAGCTACTGTTATTGCACCATTTGAAAACCCCACCATTGTACTTTTATTGTAATCAATATTTGGGACTTCTTGAAATAGCTTCTCAAACATTATTCTGTAACATTTTGAGATTACAGGAAAATCTTCCATACTAATTATTATTCCGCCACCAGGCTCATCTCTATCAATTGTCTTCTTGAATAAAGGCACTGTTGCTACTATCCAGCTGTTAGTGTCAGCGATTGTTATTGCATTCTTTATGTTTCCTTTTAGACCTCCATCGAAGCCAGGAATATACACAAGAAGAGGATATTTTTTTGTTAAGTCGTAATTATTTGGAAGACGATAGGTTAATGTAGGAGTAACTTCTTCACCTGTCCGTTTAGAATGTAATGTAGGAGGGAAATTTTCATTTGGAAAGGTAATCTCAATATTTGGATTTTTTAACACTAGTTCTTGAGCAGAGGATACACCAAATAAATTTAGGATTATTAAAAACATACATACGGAAATGTTACTGAATCTATTTTTTTTATTTTTCATTTTTTCTTAATTTACCACCCTTTAGATTTTATATTTAATGCACTTAACATACGCTTGCCGCGCCCACAAAAATGTAGACATAGCTAAACTATAGATATGACAAAATTGGTATACAATAACTTTTTTTAGTGGTTATTGTACAACTCTGCATCATCCAATTCTAATTCTCCCAATACAACGTAAACGATCAATTTTTTTTCATCCAAAGCAATTTAATTAGCGCAATTCCAAAAGTGAAAAAACAAAACTAATGAGTCAATAATAAAATGTCTTTGACAGAATAGATCGTTTCGCAAACTTCAAGCATTAATAGAAAGAAAATTTAAAGGAATAACAATGAAAATAATAATATTATTTATTATATTTTTGTGGGAATTACCTCAGAATATCCTGGGTATTTTTGTCTGGTTTTACTTTAGGGGTAAGATCCAAAAATATGTAAAACTGCACAATAGACATTTTTTTCAAACTCCAAATTTTGGTATCAGTCTCGGCAGTTTTATTTTCTGGTCCCAAACTGATAACGCAATAATTATGATTCAAAGTAATAATAAGGAACACGAATTTGGGCATTCTATTCAGTCATTATTTTTTGGACCTCTTTATCTGATAATTATTGGGCTGCCGTCTATTCTTAGAGTTATTTACGGCTCGTTATATTTCTCACACAAAAAAGAAAAATGGCAAAATTATTATAAAGGATATCCCGAAAATTGGGCAGATAAACTAGGAATGAAGTACTACTAATAAAAAGGAGCGGAGTGATCTGCTCCTTTTTTGTGTCTTCTAGCTTTCTTCCTGCTTAACTCTTACCTGCTTTTTACTGCACTCTTTTAATTATGTAATATATTGATCTGAAGCCTGATGGATCTTCTTTATACATTTTAATTTCAGAGATCTCATGTTTAAATATTTTTTCTACATTAACACCTTTTTGGTTTGCTTTTTTTAGAGATACTATCTCTTTTTCTATACATCCAAAATACTTTTCCCACCAGATCGTTTCATCTAACTCAATTGAATTAATTACTTTGAAACCGTTTTTGTTAAAGAGTCTCAATTTCATTTCTTTATTCTCCTCTTCATCGTGGATTATCATATAACCTTCATCCATTAACCATTTAGAGGTTAGCAATAATCCTTTTTCAAAACCGGTAATATTAAATAATCCTTCTGCCAGAATCAGATTAAAACTCTTTTCGGGTAGTTTTACGGTTTCAATCGAATCATTGATAATTGACATTCTTTCCGGATGTATTAGCATTTCAATTTTTTTCTTCAAAATGCATATCTCTTCTTTATTTGGTTCAACAGCAGTTATTCTACAATTGAAATTTTCTGCAATTTCACAAACAGATACGCCTGTTCCACAACCAATGTCTAAAATATTTGTATCTTCAATTATGGGAATATGGTTTAAAGCTCTACTTAAATATTCATTAAGGTTAGATCTGCAATTGTCACGAATTTCATAAATATTCATATATTGCTCCACCCAAAAGGAAAGATAATTATTAATCAAGATTGTAATTTAATTTTTTTCCGTCTTGAAACGATTAATTCAAAAGTGATGATCGCCAATAATGATCCTATTCCGCTTGCTACAATATCAAACCTATCGTAATGTGTACTTGCTCCCCACATGGGTATCAGTTCTTCAATTGCTAAGATTAAAAATATGATTACTGAACTTAAGTAAACCAACAGACGCTCTTGTTTTGGTTTTCTATTAATAATGGCATTCACAATACAAAGACTTATAATAAGGGCCGCTATAAAATTTGGAAAACTTCCAGTTAAAACTCCCATGAATGGTGCTTGGTCATTGAGAGGTTTTAATAGTTCTTTATTAAATGAAATTGATAAGAACAGAATAGCAAATAAAATTGAATTGAATACGAGAATTTTTTTCTTACCTTCTATTTTCATTTTTTCCCTCTTAAGAATCTTAATCGTTTACTTAATAAGACCATATCCCTTAAGTAATGCGTGTCATCAGCATTCAGCCAATTTTTTTCGAAATCTTCATGTTGAACAAGAGTAGCAATTGAAGCTAATGTATTTAGATGGAATGCTCTGTCTTCTTTTGTTCCAACAAATGTAAATACTGCCTTTACAGAATTCTCTTCGGGAGTGAATTTGATGCCGTCTTTACATCTGATGAGCATTAAGAAAAAATTATCACTGCCATCAATTATTATATGGGGAATGGCAATAAAGGATGATATGGCCGTATTACTCTCTTCCTGTCTGGCTTTTAAAAGTGTAAAGATCTCATCTTTATCTATCTTGATCTCATTAGAAATATTTTCGGAAATTATTTCAAAGAGATCATCCATTTCCAGCGGACCCTCTAGATCCAAAATTTTTGCTGTTTTAACCAGGTTATCAAGTTTATCGGGTTCAATATTATCTCGATCACATAAAATATCTCTGAACTCGGATTCTAAAAGGTGATCTGATAACCTGTTATCCGTTATCCTTTTCAGCAGATGTAAAAGCGCATATTCACCTGCATATTTTTTCTTTCCGTAAAACAGATAAAAACTCACGCTTATTAACATAAATGCAATACTTATCTCGATAGCTTCGAGCCCAAGATCTATTATAAAAAATGAGAAAATTATTATTCCAAAAATTTGCAGCCATGGATATAGAGGAGCCCTGAAGCTTGGTTTGTAATTCTTTAATTTGCTTTCTCGTAGTATAATCACCGAAAGATTAGTTAAAACATAGGCGGTCAATATTACTACAGAAGCTGCTTTTACCAACATCTCCAAAGGTAATAGTAATGCCAGAATAATAAATAACCCTGTTATGGAAATTGAGAGAATAGGTGTTTTAAATCTTTTATTTACTTTGCTGATAGCACCAGGCAGAAGATTATCTCTGCTTAAGGCCAATGGATAGCGGGATGCTGACATTATTCCGGCATTTGCGGTTGTGATAAATGCTAAAAGGGCAGCAATAGATATGATTATAAAACCAGGTGTTCCGAGAATATTTTTGGCAGCATCTGCGATAGGCGTTAGTGAGTTGGAAAACGATTCTGCCGGTAAAATTCCAACAGTGACTATCAGGATCAAAGTATATACAATCGTCACGGAGATCACAGAAACGATCATTCCTAGTGGAATATTTTTTTTAGGATCTTCAACCTCCTCAGAAACACTTGCCACTTTCAATAATCCGCCAAAAGAGATGAAAATAAAACCGGCGGTTGCAAAGATTGGATTGATCCCCCGGGGTGCAAAGGGATAGAAATGTGACATATTCATTTTTGAAAATCCAAATATTATGTATAAGATCATTAAAATTAGTAAACCGGATACGAGTGAAACCTGGAATTTAGCGGCTTCTTTTACGCCGACCGAATTTAACACGATAAAGAAAATACAAACAATAATTGAAGAGAACAAAACCGGAAATCCGGTTATTATAAAAATTATCTCCGATATACCAAATATGGCAAAAGCACTTTTTAATGATAGTGCAAACCAGCTTAAAAAACCGGAAATGGTTCCTATGAACGGCCCTAAGCTTCTATTGATAAAATAGTAGTCACCTCCGGCTTTGGGCATAGCTGTAGAAAGTTCGATGATACTGAAAATTCCTATCAGGGCAAGGATCCCTGCTAGAAAATATGAAATAGCTACCGCCGGACCCGTTCGAGCAAAGGCAAGACCAGGTAAGATAAAAATTCCGGAACTTATCATTGCTCCCGTTGCAATGCTGAATACATCGAAGAATCTTAATCCTTTTTTTAATTTCATATAAAGCCTTTTTAATAATCCATGAGAAATAATTTCTGTTACAATTATACAATTTTCTTAAATAATTACAAAACCAAATTTGCATAAATAAAACTAATGAGTCAATTAGAAAATGTTCTCATAGCTTTTAATTAATTGCTTGACCATGATTTTATTTGTAAATTCATTACGTCATGAAAAAAGAATATTCCGTGGGTGAACTGGCTGAATTATTTGGGGTTAATGCCCAAACCTTGCGCTACTATGAGAAAATTGGATTGTTCAAGCCCATGTCCAGGATCTCGGGAAATGATTACCGATGCTACTCGGTAGACCAGATCTACGAGTTCGCAGCGATTAGATTCTATAAAAATTGCGGATACTCCCTAAAGGAGATCGGTAACCACCTGGTTTCACGCAGATCAGAGGAAAGTGTCTCATTTTTGAAGGAACGCCACTTGATGCTGAAAGAAAGGCTGGCTGTTCTGCATAAAATGGAAGAAGCTATTCGCTACCGGCTAGAATTCATCGAATCGGAACAACCGAATTGGAACAATCTCTCCATTAGAAAAAAATATATTCCACCTCGCGGATTTAACCCAATCGGAGCAGAAGCAAACATTTACAAAAGCAACGCTTATTATCTCTATCCTACTATCGTTATATATAAAGATGGAATTCGTGAATTCGGTGCCCAAGTAAATACTTCAGATCTAAACCAGGAAAGAGTTCGTGAACTGGATGCCGGAAATTTCCTCTGCTGCTTCCATGTGGGAAGCTACAAAACAATTAATAAAACACAAAATAAGCTGAGTGAATATGCCAAAAAAGAAGGAATAAAAACTGCAGAATATTATATTACAGTAAATCACGTTGATCCACTTTTAGAACGAGATCCTAAGCATTTTATTACAGATATTCAGCTCCGCATCATAGAATGATTTTTTAATTTATTGATACATAATTCTGAAGTAAGGCAAGAAAATAACTTGACCTTATTGTTACTATAACCTTTGCCTTGTTCCAGATAGTATCATTGGAGGAGTAATGGTAGGTAAAATACTCATAAAGAATGCATTAGCCATTGTAACCTGTAACCATCAAAATGACATCCATTATAACTCAGATCTTCTTATTGATGGACCGGAAATCATAGAGATCGGAAAAAACCTGGAAGCTGAAGATGCACGGATCATAGATGGCAAAGATATGTTCGTTTATCCAGGATTAATTAATACACATCACCATTTTTTTCAAGCTTTCGTTAGGAATAATGTCTGGTTAGATTGGACCAATCTCGACGTAATGGATTGGATCAAACAAATTTATGAATTCTTTAAGCTTATAGATTCCGACTCAATTTATTATACTTCCTTATCCTCTATGTCCGAACTGATTAAGCATGGCTGCACAACTGCTTTTGATCATCAATACTGTTATCCAAAACATGCAGGTAAATTACTGGTAGATAGGCAGATGGAAGCTGCTGATCTTTTGGGAATGCGTTTTCATGCCGGTCGTGGCACAAATACATTACCCCAAGAGAAGGGAAGCATTATGCCGGATGAAATGGTAGAGACAACTGAAGAATTTCTAAAAGATTGTGACAGGTTGATCAGCAAATATCATCAATATGAAAAATTTGGAATGAAACGAATTGTCGTGGCACCTTGCCAGCCGGTGAATTGTTATCCTGAGACATTTTCCGAATCGGTAAAATTAGCCCGTTCCAAAAATGTTTCCATGCATACACACCTGGGAGAGGGAGAAGATCCTATAATTGTAGAAAGGCATGGCATGCGTTCTCTGCAATTGTGTGAGGAACTTGGGTTTGTTGGTCCGGATGTTTGGTATGCTCACGGCTGGGATCTGCAAGATGAGGAAATTGATCTATTATCCAAATTAAAAACAGGAGTATCTCATTGTCCTGCTCCTGCTTTTCTGGGTGGATTTAACGTGCTTAATATTCCCAGATTCTATGCCAAGAATGTTCCATTGGGATTAGGAGTAGATGGACACGCCTCTAATGATAACTCTAACCTGATGGAAATAATCCGCACAACATATCTTTTGCAATGTCACGCTGCCGGCCTGCGAGATCTTCCCATTCCACCACCACAAGAGTTTCTTAAAATGGCCACAACGAGGGGAGCTAGATTATTGAATAGAAACGATATAGGCACATTGGAAGAAGGAAAAGCTGCAGATATGTTCCTTCTTGATACTAGAAAACTGGAATATGTAGGAACTCTGCACGATCCGGCAAGTCTTCCTGTAAAAGTTGGAATATCAGAACCGGTTACGATGACCATAATTAATGGAAAAATAGTTTATGAAGATGGAAAATTAAAAGGTATTAATGAATCTGAAGTATTTGATAAGGCTCAAAAAACATGTGATAAAATCATTTATTCTGATTCTAATTATAAATTTAGTGTAGAAAATTTTAACAAACAGGTTGAAGATTGATACAACCGGAACAAAAAAAGGAGGAGTTGGATGTTTAAAAGATTATTAGTAATTATTTTGGTAGTTGCATTTCTTTTTACCGCTTGTGCAAAAAAAGAAGCACCGGCAGAAGAAGCAGTCTTTAAGGTTGCAATGCTTACATCAGGACCAGTTAATGATGGAGGATGGAATGCCGCGGCCTATCAGGGATTATTGGATATTAGCGAGAAACTCGGATTCGAGACTGGCTATACGGAAAATGTAGCTGTAGCAGATATTGAAGCAGGCTACATCGATTACGCTTCTCAGGGGTATGATCTGATCATAGGTCATGGATTTGAGTTTGGAGATCCGGCTGTGAGAGTGGGAGAAAGATATCCGGATACAAAATTTGTAGCAATTGAATCAAACGCTTCTGCAGATAACGTTGCATCTTATAGAATGGCCTGTAAAGAAGCAGGATATTTAATGGGGGTTTTGGCTGCTGAAATGTCTACAACCGGCAAATTAGGAATTATTGGTGGTGTTGAACAGCCTTCTATTGTACAGGTTCTGGAAGCTTATAAGCTGGGCGCTAAATCTGTAAATCCAGATATTATAGTTTATGATGTTTACGTGGGTACTTTTACAGACGTTGCTAAAGGTAAAGAAGCTACAATGGCAATGATCGATAAGGGCGCTGATGTTCTTTCTCACTGTGCAAATCAGGCCGGAACAGGAGCTATTAAGGCTGCTGAAGAAAAAGGTCTTTTTGCCACTGGCGATTCTTATGATCAGAATTTCCTTGCACCTAATACTATTTTATCAAGCACAATTTATAATGTTCCAGCTTTGGTTCTGGCTGCCGCAACTCATGTGAAGGATGGAACATTCAAGGGTGAGATCATTGAACTTGGAACCAGCGATGGCTGTATTGATATAGCCCCTTATCATGAGCTTGATACTAGAATTCCACAAGAAGTAAAAACAAAGATAGCCGATTTGCAACAACAAATAATAGACGGTACGCTTATTGTTCCTTCAATAGAAGAGAGAACAATATAAAACCTGTTGGGTGGGCTTCGGCCCACCCTTTTTTTATTGGAGATTTTTAGTGCCTGATCTAATAATGAAGGATATCTATAAAGGATTTCCGGGAGTAATTGCAAATGATTATGTTGCTCTTACGGTAGAGAAAGGTGAGATACACGCTCTTTTAGGAGAAAATGGAGCCGGGAAAACAACTTTGATGAATATCCTTTATGGAATATATACAAAAGATAGCGGAATAATAACCTGGAAAGGTGAAGAGGTATCATTCAAATCTCCCCGAGATGCTATTGAAAGTGGGATTGGAATGGTGCATCAACACTTTATGCTGGTTCCAACCTTATCTGTTGCACAAAATATAACTTTAGGTCTCAAGAATAAAGGATATCCCTTTTATAATAAAAAAAAAGTTATTAAAGATATATCCGAACTTTCAAAAAAATATGGTCTTCATGTCGACCCTAATGAGCTGATATCCAGATTATCCGTAGGAGCCAGGCAGAGAGTTGAGATCCTAAAATCTTTATATCGTAATGCCGAATTACTTATTTTAGATGAACCCACAGCTGTTCTTACACCTCAGGAAACAGACAATTTTTTTACTATCCTAAAGAAATTAAAAAATGAAGGACACTCCGTAATTATAATTACACACAGAATCCCGGAGGTTATGAAAATAACAGATAGGGTTACTATCCTTAAAGATGGTAAAAATGTAGCAACGGTTGATACTTCTGAAACTAATGAAAACGAACTATCAAATTACATGATAGGCAGATCTTTAAAAAATTTTCCAACTAGAGAAAAAACAATTGAGAGTAATGAATACGGACTAGTTCTTGAAAATGTTCGTTTCAAAAGCAAAAACCTTAAGGCACTTGTGGATATTTCTTTTCAGGTTAAAAAGGGTGAGATCTTTGGAATAGCCGGCGTTGATGGAAATGGGCAGAAAGAATTAGCAGAAGTTATAACCGGTATCTGCAAATTAGATTCAGGAACTATTTTATTAGCAAACAATAACATCAATAGATCCAATTTTAAAACAAGAAAGAAAGCGGGTCTTGCTTATATAACAGATGACCGGCAACATGAAGGACTTGTGCTGGATATGGATGTCTCTGAGAATATGATATTAAAAGATTATGATCAAGAACCTTTCTCGAAAAATTGTATAATTAATTATAACGTGGTTAGAGAGAAGACAGAACAGCGAATAAAAGATTACAATATTAAAACCCCTGGAATAAATACCCCGATACGTCTTCTTTCCGGTGGAAATCAGCAAAAAGCCATTATAGCTCGTGAATTGGCTGCAGGTCCCTCGGTTGTGTTGGCTTGTCAGCCAACTAGAGGCCTTGATATTGGTGCTACTGAATTCGTTCGCCAGATCCTGATCGATAAACGTAATGAAAACTTGAGCATTCTACTAATTTCTGCAGATCTAGAAGAAATAGTGAGTATTTGTGATCGCATTGCTGTAATATTTGAGGGGAAAATTGTGGGGATCGTTAATAATGGAGCTGATCTCAATCTTAATAAAATAGGATTAATGATGGCAGGACATGACGGGGAGACGGTTAATTAATGAAATATACAAAAGAATTAGTTTCGACTTTAATTATAATTATCATTACTTTCCTGTTAGCTGCTGTGCTTATAATTGTAGCAAAATATGATCCTGGAATGGCTTTGCGAAGTTTCTTCTATGGAATTTTTGGTTCTCTACATGGGTTTGCCGAGATCATGGTAAGGGCCACACCATTAATTCTGGCTGGATTGGGTGTTTCGGTTGCTTTTAGTACCGGTTTTTTTAATATCGGCGCAGAAGGACAACTCTATATGGGGGCAATTGCAATAACCTGTGTTGGGATTTTTCTTCCACCAATGCCTGCCATGATGCATATTACTATTGCCATTGTTGCAGGCTTTCTATTGGGAGGTATCTGGGCTGTAATACCGGGTTTTTTAAAAGCTAAATATGGCGTTTCCGAAATAATTACTACTATTATGTTCAATTATATCGCTATAAATATTGTAGGAATTTTGGTTAGAACTGTGTTGAAAAATACCGAGTCTGCACTTCCATATTCACCTGTTATGCCCAAAAGTCTCTCTTTCCCGCTCCTGCTCTATCCCACAAGGTTACACGGGGGCTTCATTCTTGCCCTTGTTAGTGCTGTTTTGATTTACATTATTATAAAAAAAACCACAATTGGATATGAACTGCGAGTAGTTGGTTTCAATAAAAGAGCAGGAACCTGCTCGGGTATATCTGTTTACAAAAATATTGTACTGGCTTCTCTTATTAGCGGCGGATTAGCAGGATTGGCAGGGGTAAGTGAAATTGCCGGTGTTCATCATCGTTTGCTGGAAGGAATTTCTCCGGGTTATGGCTATATTGCAATTATTGTAGCGTTAATGGGAAGAAATCATCCACTGGGGGTGATCATTTCGGCCATAGGACTATCCGCTCTACAGGTTGGAGCAAATTCCATGCAAAGACAAGCCGGCATTCCAACCTCAATCACATCTGTTTTAATGGGAGTTATTGTTCTATTGGCTTTAAGTAAAAATATCATGTTCTCTGGTATATTAAAGAAAATGAGGATAACATAATGGCTGAAGCCGGCTCTGTGCTTTATTTTATTGTAACGCTTTTTGCTGCATCTATCAGGATGGCGGTGCCGCTTACGCTGGCTGGATTGGGTGAAACATTTTCAGAAAGAAGCGGTGTCTTAAACATAGGCCTGGAAGGGATAATGCTCAGCGGAGCATTTTTCAGTTTCATGGCTGCATTTATAACGCAAAATATTTTGATTGGAGTTATTTTCGGATGCCTGGGTGGCTTACTTATTAGCATGATCCACGCTTATATGAGTTTCAAGTGTTATGTTAATCAAACCATAGTTGGTATAGCCCTGAATTTCTTCTCATTAGGACTAACCAGCTTTCTTTTTCTTGCTTACTTTGGAAGAACTACAACAGTACCCCAATGTCCTGTAGTTAAACCAATAAAGATCCCCCTTTTAAGCGATATACCTATTGTGGGAGATGTGCTGTTCAATCAGGATATTTTTGTTTATTTTACGGTTTTCGCATGTTTTGTTTCCTATATAATTCTTTATAAAACTGTATGGGGTACAAATATAGATTCGATCGGTGAACATCCAAAAGCTGCCGATACGGTAGGATTAAACGTAAAGAGAACAAGATACGTTACTGCTTTTATCAATGGCTGCTTAGGTGGATTGGGCGGCGCATATCTTACCCTGGCTTTGCTTGGATTTTTTATGGAGAATATCACTTCCGGAAAAGGATTTATTGCTCTTGTGGTTGTTATTTTGGGTCGCAGACATCCTTTTGGAGTGCTTTTTGCAGCTCTTCTGGTAGGTGCCGCAGAAGCATTACAGTTTAGGTTGCAAACTCTCGGGCTAGGATTACCTTCTCAGGTTTTCATTATGCTTCCTTATGTTGTAACTGTAATAGTTCTTCTATTCTCAATTGGAAAGAGCAGTGATCCAGCAGCCCTGGGAATATCTTACAAAAGAAGTTCAAGGTAGAATATCGCTTATTAATAAAAAGTAAAATAAGGTTCAGTTTTTGCTGAACCTTTTATAATTTTATTTTTCTCTGTGTTCTCTGTGAACTCCCTGCTGAATTATTTTTACAAACTATAGTAAAGATTCATCTCGAATGGATGTGGTCTGTTGTTCACTGCAACCACTTCTTTCATTTTTTCAGTTATCCAAGTATCTATAAGTTCTTTATTGAATACATCTCCGGCCATCAGATAATCGTTATCCTCTTTCAATGCTTCCAATGCTTCTTCTAAACTCGTTGGAATTGAATGTAGTTTTGCCTGTTGTTCTTCACTCCACTTAAACACATTATCATCAAAAGGACCGTAGCCATTCTCCGGGGTCGGCATAATTTTATTCTTGATCCCGTCCAATCCTGCCATTAATAGTGCGCTCATTGCCAGATAATAATTACAGGTTCCGTCGCCTGTTCGGAATTCAATTCGTTTCATTTCTTTGCTGGTTGCATATTTTGGAATTCGTATTGCGGCACTGCGGTTGGCAAGCCCAAAGAAGAGCTGAACAGGTGCTTCAAATCCTGGAAGAAGACGCTTGAAAGAATTTGTGCTTGGGTTTGTAAAAGCCGTAAGAGAGCGTCCATGTTTTAAAATTCCACCAATAAAATAAAGAGCTTCATCGCTTAAATCAGCATAGTTCCCTTTTTTATAAAAGATATTCTCACCCTCTTTTTTTAGTTGAATATGGAAGTGCATACCGCTTCCCGCTTCCTGATAAATTGGTTTTGGCATAAAAGTTGCAGTCAGTTCATTCTCCAAAGCACAATTATGAATGATGTCTTTTATGTACATCATCTTATCGGTGATCTCTCCAAATTCGATAAGTTCAGTTTCTATTTCCTGCTGAGAAGAAAGCCCTACTTCATGATGATGATATCTTATGGGACAGCCAATATCTTCAATAAGCTGAACCATCTCTTCACGTACATCTGCATATTTATCAAATGGAACATCAATGTGATAACCCTTTCTGTTTGCAACAGCAGTTCCATCCACATCTTTATAGCCACCCGGAAGATCATTTTTGTTTTCTGCAGAGGTAAATTTGTAACCTGCAGCAAATTTACCATTGTCGATTATTGCTTCGTTAAAGAGATAAAATTCAAATTCGGGGATCCAATAAGATTCGTCTGCTACCCCCGTATCCTCCATATATTTCTGTGCTCGTTTTGCCAAACTTCGCGGATCTTTCTTCACACCAATTCTTGTGTCTGCATCACAAATATAGGAAAGCATTCTAAGGGTTGGATGATATGTAAACGGATCGATGATCGCGGTTGAGATATCGGGAAGAAGAACCATATCTCCGGCTTCCACAGATTTCATACCGGGAATACTTGAGCCATCGAATGGTATCCCATGCTCAAGAACGTATTCCAGTTTTCTGGCCGGGCAAGATATGTGATACCAGTTTCCCACCAAATCAGAATATTTCAGATCTAATGTTCTTATCTGATTTTCATCAATAATTTTTTTTACTTCCTGCAAATTCATAATTTATCTCCAATTTTTAATATATTTAACTTTTTGTCATTTCAAGGAGCATAGTGACGTGGCAATCATTTCTTTCTTTTCTCTCAACGGTACAGATTGCTTCGTCTGATGCCGCTGAAAGAAATCTCGCAAAGACATTATAGCGTTATTCCCGTTAATAGCCTCAGGAAAAAATTCAGCGGAGGCATAATTATTGCCCCGATAATATTTAGCCTGAAAACAAATGAGATAGCAAATATTATCATTAAGATCTGTGCACCCCTCCTTTCTTGAGCCGTATATCTATAATAAGCTTCATCAGATAAAAATCCGCCTAAAATTTTAGATCCGTCCATGGGCGGGATCGGGATCAGGTTGAAAATACCTAAGGCAAGATTGATCAGAATGGCATAAAGAAGCATACCTGTGAAAAACTGTGCCATAACTGATCCGGAATAAAGGAGGTTGGGGTTTGCTGCTTTGAGCAGATTAAAAAATACCGATAGAATTATTGCCATTACAAAGTTGGCAGCTGGTCCGGCTGCTGCAGTTATTGCCATATCTCTCTTTTGATTATTAAAATTATAGGGATTCACCGGAACCGGCTTTGCCCAACCAATACGAACAATGAACAGCATAAGAAGTCCGATCGGATCAATATGAGAGATTGGATTCAAAGTAAGCCTGCCGGCACGTTTTGCCGTGTCATCCCCTAGCAAATATGCTACATAACCATGGCTAAATTCATGTATTGTGAGCGTGGCAAGTAAAATTGGGATCTGTATTAATAAACGAAATATTATATCCATTATTTCCTCATTAAGTTTTTTTCTATTTCACAACTTTTAAAAATCTGCGCTTTCCAACTTTTATAGTAACTTCTTTATCAACTTCTGCAAAGATATCTTTCACCTTTTCACCATCTATACTAACGGCATTCTGCTTGATCATGCGTCTTGCTTCACCACCGGATGCACAGGTATTGCTTTGGGCAAGGATATCAATTATTTTCATTGATCCAGATATTTTATATTCCGGAATATCATCAGGAATATCTTTTTTCTTAAAGATAAGATTAAATTCTTCTTCGGCAAGTTTTGCTGTTTCTTCTCCATGATATAGGCTAACGATCTCGCGTGCAAGGCGCTGCTTGATAATTTTAGGGTTGATCTCATCATTAGCAAGCTGCTTTTCTATTTTTTCTATCTCATCCGGTGTAACTTTTGTAGCATAGTTAAAATAATTTATTATCAGTTCATCCGGAATTGACATCGTTTTTCCGTATTTCTCTTTGGGAGTATCGAATACAGCAATATAATTATTGAGTGATTTACTCATTTTTTCTTTGCCGTCCGTTCCCATTAATATTGGAGAAAGAACTGCAATTTGCTGTGGCTGACCAAAATATCTCTGCATATCTCGCCCTGCCAAAATATTAAATTTCTGCTCTGTTGCACCGAGTTCAACATCAGCCTCAATTGCAACAGAATCGTAGCTTTGTAAAATGGGATACATAAGTTCATGCATTCCCAGGCTCATTCCATTTTCATAGCGTTTGCGGAATGTGTCGTGAGCCATGAATTGGGCAAGTGTGAATTTTCCCATTAATTGTAACACATCAGACATTTTCATATCGCCAAACCATTCGGTCTGCCAGCGAACCTCTGTTTTATCCTTATCTAAAACGGTATAGAGTTGTTCCATATATTTTTCAGCGTTACTTAGTATTTCTTCTTTTGTAAGCGGCGGTCGCGATTCATCCTTTCCAGTCGGATCACCTATTTGGGCAGTGAAATCACCAATTATTATTACACCTGTATGCCCCATATCTTGGAACTCGCGCATTTTCCTGATCGGAACCAAATGCCCAATATGAACATCATATCCGGTCGGATCAATTCCATATTTTATACGAAGCGGCTTTCCTGTTTTTTTAGATTTTTCTAATTTGGAGATCAGCTCTTTCTCGGAGATAATTTCCTCAACGCCTTTTTTTATTAGCTTCATTTCTTTTTCAAATTTCATTTAAGCCTCTATCTACTTAGATTATTAAGCATTTCCAATAGCTTAAAAGTAGATTTCTTTGTCAAATAATTTAAGAATTCCTCAAATCCATTCTTCAATTTAGCAACACTGTTAATTAAGCAATTCAAAATATTATTTTCAATATCATATTAAAATAATATACGAGATAATATATTAAGCTTCAAGTCCGTAAATAAGTTTAACTCTCGTGGATAAT
>CAZOCS010000049.1:0-16865 GCA_964578365.1 uncultured Candidatus Cloacimonadota bacterium | reverse complement strand
CCAAGAAAGATAAGTGGAGGATAAAGCCCGAATTTTACACCTTCATACAACTGATTCATTACCGAGCCATCAGCATAAACACCATACGCTTCAGTTCCGGGGAGGTTTCCCAAAATTACACCGAATCCAATTGGAACAAGTAAAAGAGGTTCGTAATCTTTGGCAATTCCCAGATAAATAAACACACCGCCAACAACCATCATAATAAGGTATGGAAGCTGGATATGGGCTAAACCGGTCGTGTTGAAAAAATTAATTAATTCTGCCATTACTTCTCAGCTCCTACTTCAATTAAGATTTCACCTTCCTGTACAGAAGCACTCTCTTTTACATTGATCTTATTTATTATACCAGTAGCAGTAGAGCCGATCTCAGATTCCATTTTCATAGCTTCCAATATCAGCACAGGATCACCTACGTTCACGCTGTCACCTTCTTTAACAAGAATACGAAGAACTAGCCCCGGAATTGGTGCAAGAACAGATTCTGCTGCGGCAACTACAGGCTTAGAAGGAGTTTTTACTACACTAAGAGTTGGTTGCGTTTTCTTTGAACGTACTATTTCTGTTTTTCTGCGGTCATCTGTTTCCAGTTCGATCTCATAATCTATTCCGTTAACTTCAACAACAACTTGATCACTCTTGTATTTTTTGATCCTCGCATCATATTTTTCACCGTTTATTTTCATTTTATATGTTTTCATTTCCTACCTCTTCTATCTTCAAAAACTCTATTTTCTACCATACCGGCAGCTTGCCACATACTTATTTTTTGTCTCTTCCAGGTAAGATCTATTTTGTCTCTCTCCTCAGCGTCATGCAGGAACATCGCGGTGACGGCTGCTACAATTCCATTACTGCTGATATGATCTACCGGGGCTGTAACTTTTCCAGAGGATGTTTGTACTACAGTTTTTTTCTTTGGTTCGCCAACATGCTGTAGCGAATTAATAATGAAGCCAACAATGAGAAGACTTGCAAATACAATACTCATTCCAACCAATGTGATGCCAGTATAAAATGAAACTTTGTTATTTTGATATTCGGCAAATGCTTTTTGTAGATCTTCATTGGAAATTCCAAGTTCTAAAATACTGATCGTATGCTTTGTTTGATCTTCAAGTTTGAGATATTGTGCTATCTTTTTTACTGGGATATTGGTCTGAGCGGAGATCTCCTGCAGGGTTGTATCAGGTTGAAAATTTATCTTCTGTTCATCAGCAAAACAAGTTATAACAAAAATTATAAATAATAACAATAATATTTTTTTCATACAAGTTTCCTTAAAGTGGAATATTCCCGTGTTTTTTGGGTGGATTGGAAACTCGTTTTGTCACCAGCATTTCCAATGCACGAATTATGCGGAAACGTGTTTGAGCCGGTTCAATAATATCATCTATATATCCTTTTTTTGCAGCGATATACGGATTTGCAAATTTGGTTCTATATTCTTCTTCTTTCTCAATTGCTGCCTTAGCGGGATCATCTGCCTCATTCACTTCTTTGCGGAATACTATCTCCACAGCACCTTTGGGTCCCATCACTGCGATCTCGGCTGTAGGCCAGGCATAAACAATATCTGCACCCATACTGCTGGAGTTCATAACAATATATGCTCCGCCATATGCTTTACGAATGATAATTGTTATCTTGGGAACTGTGGCCTCGGCAAAAGCATAAAGCAGTTTAGCACCATGACGGATTATCCCGTTTTGCTCCTGGTTACTTCCGGGCAGGAAGCCGGGAACGTCTTCCAATACTACCAGTGGAATATTAAAAGCGTCGCAAAAACGGATGAAACGAGCAGCTTTAACAGAGGCATTAATATCCAATACTCCGGCCAACACCTTGGGTTGATTAGCAATGATGCCTACACTGTGTCCATTCATTCTGGCAAATCCAACTACGATGTTTTGGGCATAATTTCTGGAAGTTTCTAAAAATTCACCACTATCCACAATGCTTTTGATCACTTCTAATATGTCATAAGGTTTCTGTGCATTTTCAGGGATCAAATTATTTAACTCTTCGCAGTATCTATCTATAGAATCGTTTGGTGCAATATAGGGAGGAGTTTCCATATTATTAGAAGGAAGATAACCTACAAGTTTCTTAATCAGAAACAAAGTTTCTTCTTCATTATCACTAACGTAATGAGCAACACCACTTTTTGTAACATGCATCAGCGCTCCACCCAGCTGCTCGGTTGTTACATCTTCGTTTAGAACAGTTTTAACAACTTTGGGCCCGGTAACAAACATATAGCTGGTTTGTTTATTCATAAAGATGAAATCTGTGATAGCGGGAGAGTAAACAGCACCACCGGCACAAGGACCCATAATAGCAGTGATCTGCGGTATCACACCAGAAGCCCGTACATTACGAAGGAAGATCTCGGCATATCCTGCCAAAGCATCCACACCTTCCTGAACCCGTGCCCCGCCACTATCATTCAAACCAATAACGGGTGCTCCTACCTTCATTGCAATATCCATGATCTTGCAGATCTTTTCTGCATGGGTTTTAGATAGCGAACCGCCGGTAACGGTGAAATCCTGTGCATAAACATATACTATTTTGCCATCGATGGTTGCATAGCCCGTAACCACTCCATCACCCATGATCTTGGGTTTTTTATCCATCTCAAAATCTGCGCAATTATGCTCAATAAACATGTCGAATTCTTCAAAACTATCTTCATCAACCAGTATTTTAATCCTCTCACGGGCGGTAAGTTTTCCTTTGGAATGCTGTGCTTCGATGCGTTTTTCTCCACCTCCAAGTCTTGCCCTTTCTCTTTTTTCCCGGAGCTCGGAAATCTTTTCATGTACCATAATTATCTCCAATCATTTTCTATATTCATTATGTATAACCCAGTTATTATAAGTGTGATAGTAGTCAATAATATTATAACAATGCTAAATAAAATATTTAGTAAAATAATATTTCATTCAATATAAATAAATGTTTGATAAATATATATTGTTCTTGACAGACATATCTTATTTCAAAACTATTTGTATTGCTAATAATGAAATAGGAGATACTTAGAAGATAAGGGATAACAAATATGGTAAAAATTAAAGATAAACTTCCAAAATTTAAGGATATGTCACTCAATGTTTTTACTCTTAGCTTTAAGGGTGATCTTGAGAAAAATTTTCTTCACGATCATTATAAAAAATCTATCTATCAGGTTAGGATCTCCTTTTTTCTAGCAGTTCTACTTTACGGCTTTTTCGGGTTATTAGATATGCAGCTTGCTGCAGAGCTGAGGAACTTGATGTGGCTAATAAGATTTTCTGTAATTGTGCCGATAGGTTTTTTGGTTCTGATAACTTCATACGCATCGGATTTTGACAAATACCGTGATCTTACGATGTCTGTTACGATGGTATTATTTGCTGTTGGGATCTTTCTAATGACCATTATTGCACCTAAACCGGTAGATTTTGCCTATTATGCTATCTTGATGGTTACATTTGTTTTTGTGTATACGTTTATTGGTATTCGTTTCATCTGGGCTTCTCTCACAGGAATATTTATATTACTCTGTTATGAGATCACAGCTATTTTCATTCTTAAAACACCAATAGTAATATTAGGAAGAAATAATTTTATATTTCTAAGTACAAACGTTGTGGGAATGTTTGCAGCATATAGCATAGAATTCTACTCTCGCCGAGACTTCTTCATTACAAAAATATTAGAAAGCAACCAGGAAGAATTGTTTAAACTGAACGAAAAACTGGAAGATAGGATAAGCGAACAAACCGCAGAACTTGTTAAGACGAATAAGGGTCTTATTAATGAAATAAAGATCAGAGAAAAAGTTGAGAATGAACTACTTTCTGCAAATGTGAAATTGAACAAACTACTTAATGATACGGTTACAGGGCTTGTCTCGGCTATTGAATATAGAGATCCATATACAGCAGGACACCAAAGACGGGTTACTCAACTGGCAGTTGCTATTGCCGGGGAAATGAAACTTTCTGAAGAAAAAACGAACTGTGTTCGCATAGCAGCAATGATACACGATATCGGGAAAATAAATATTCCGGTTGAAATTCTCAGTAAACCGGGTAATATTAACCAATACGAACTGGAGCTTATGCAAAATCATCCACAGGCAGGTTTTGATATCTTAAAAGAGATCGATTTTCCATGGCCGGTTGCAAAAGCTGTTCATCAGCACCATGAAAGGCTTGATGGTTCCGGATATCCAAATAGCCTGAAGGGTGATGATATCTTATTAGAGGCAAGGGTTATCTATGTGGCTGATGTTGTGGAGGCCATGTCTTCTCACAGACCATACAGACCTGCAATGGGAATTCAAAGAGCACTGTATGAACTTGAAAAAAATAAAGGAAAACTCTATGATGAGAATATCGTGATAGCATGTTTAAAACTATTTAATGAAGACAAATTCGAGTTTGAACAGAAACTCAATAATTAATTCCAGGTTCCACTCTATATAAATAAAGCCCACTTTTTTAGTGGGCTTAAATATTATCTTAGATCTTATTTATTTACTTCTAACCATAAATTGTAATGGTCTAGCAGTGTATGCACATTACTCATCTCATCTTTTACTGCGGTTTTAAATGTGAACTCAGTTGTACCTGGAGCCCAGGCGATCATCGGGATCCCCTCCACTTCATCTCTTGCTCCTCCAAGATATTCACCATCTGTTTCTAACAAAATTTCTGAAATTGTTCCCAAATAGAAAATTATTGGTGCGTGTTCGGAACGTTGATAATGGTAAAATCCAATGTCTTGAAAGTCTTCGAAAGTGAACTCCACCTGGCCGTTCAACACTCCGTTCTCCTCAAATAACTCTTTACTGATCACATTGAAATTAGGATTTGCTTCTTCAAAGATAGTCCCATTTATGTAATTGTTTATAAGTTCGTCAAAATCTGTGGTAGATACATTTTGCTCTTCATCTTCTTCTGATACAATATTAATGAATTTGATAGTGCCGGTGCCCGAGCCATCTGCATTGATCTTGAAAAAATACTGCTTGAATTCTGTGGTAAGACAGCTGCTTAAAATAAAACAAAACAAGGTTAATAAAAAAATTCGTATCGCAATTCTTTTGAACATAAACTCCCTCCTATTTCTTATGTTATAAACATGCAAATACACTAAATGGAATATTGTAAGTTGCTGTCAAATTAAAAGTTAAGGAAACCCATCCCTTCTTCTTCATTTTTCTTTACTCATCCAAAGAAAAACGAAGCAAAAAGAAAGGATGCCCTGTCATTAGACTTTTTTATTTGTAAACTTTGTCTTCGCTAAAAACAACAAACTCACTTTGTTCAAACAGTGTAGTTTTTTACGCTCTGACTTCAGAACAAATGACAAAAAGCCATGAAAAGGGAGTTAAAGAAGTTAATGAGAGATATTCTGTCTTTCTGCTTGCCAAGCCGAAGTTTGACGAAGGCTGGAGGATGAACTTACAAAGGCTTTCGATGACTTGCCGCAGTGTAGCTTAAGCAAAGACGGAAGAATCTTTTCTATTTGACATCTCATTCAAAATAAATTCCTAGCGAAACTGCATAAGCTGGTGTTCCATCGAAAACTACATTTGGCTCAATATTAATTGTGAACTTATTATTCAGATGTACACCGTAACAGATAGCCAGAGCAGGAATAATGTCCCTTTCAGATTGAAAATTACTGTCCCTGCTAATCTGGGGTACAATATAAAAATCGAATTTGCGGGAAGTTAACGGTCGGAGGAACAAGGCTAAACCGAAATTGATAAAATCTTCGTATCTATATTTGCTGTATTCCCAGTGGGAAAAGCTAACATTCAGCTGCGGGAACGTAGAGGTCTGTCTTTTTCTTGGCTTGAAGCTGATTGACCAGGTAATGATGTTTACGTTATATTTGCCGATCTTAGAAAAGCCGGCAGCAAAATCGATTGTCTGAGCTAACGAAATACCGACAGAAGTTACAGGATATACTTCTCCATAATGCTCAAGGATCCCGGAACTCACACCTATTCCGAAAGTCTTATCCGCATAATATGATTGTGCCTGAACGTTAACGATAAAATACAAAAAAAATAAAATTAGTATGAATCCATTTTTTTTAATCATTTTCAAATCCTTAACTAAAGTTTATATTCTAGAAATCTAATTCCATAATGTTAGTCAATATTATTATTCTCCGCTTCTTCGTAAAGCAATCACGCTTTTCCTTTGTTCTTGACATTTATTTTATCATATTCCAATAGGATAGCGAATCTAAAGGGGGTGAATATGTTAGAAGTAATTCTTGGATTAGCTCTTATATGTATAGCATGGGGTGTTGTATCAGCAATTGCAATTGCCAGCTTCTTATCCAAACGAGGACATAAACTGAGCTTCTTGTTCTTCAGGATCTTGATCTTGAAATATATTCATCAATACGCAAAAATTACCAAAGAAGAGACAGGAAAACGTGGTGGTTGGTTTTATTCTTATATAATTTCGATGAATTTAGCATTGATATTTGCGATTATCGGATTAATCATAAAAGTATAATTATTTTTAATCCCTAACCCCTCATCCCTAATCCTAATTGTACCCGTCTCTCAGCCATAGGCTGATAAATCTGAGGTTTACCTGCCGAAGGCACGGATATTACAAAGACCTTCGACGAAGAATCTTTTCTTTTCCTTTAATCTTTTAACCCCTCATCCCTAATTCCTAACTCCTAATCCCGAACCCGCTTCTTCAATTGATCTTTCTTGAATTGTGCCAGTATATGATAAAATGCCAGGATGGGATGGTAGATGATCATCCGTGGTCCGGAAAATCTCATAACAGCTCGAATTTTTTCTTTGTAGGGTTCCTGATAACAATGAACTGTACAGTTCTTACACGGGATCTTACTTTCGTAATGAGGACATTTTCGGATTCTTGCTTCCGAATAGATCAATAACTGCTTACATTCATTACAAAGTCCCTCTGAATGATGTAATTTATTACAATGCAGTTCGATCATAGCACTGACTGTTTTGTATTCCCTTTCCAAGTCTTTTGATCTAAAAGTTTCTGCTCTTTTCAAAGTCATTAAATAATTATCCTTAGGCGGCTATCCTGCCAAATGGCAACACAGCATCCATTTATATATTCTTCATAACACACTTTCTTCCGGTTAATTTTTTTAACCTTTTTTTGAATATTAAATTAACCATTAAACAGCAATTGCCAATAATTAATATAAAATTCATTTTATTACACACCGTCAAATTCTTTTATTCTTGACACTTAATTGACTAAAGGCAAATTTTCAATGCTTAGGAAAACAGTACAAAAGGATAAAACATGAGAGAACTAATGTTGACGATCAGAAAATTTACACAGGAAAATTCTAAGAAGTATACGAAGCTATAGGATGGGAATAATTATAATTTCTTTTATAAGAAGAAAATTGGATTATAAATGAATCAATGATTAAAGTGGAGGATTTATGAGTACGAAATTAAAGTTTGATGCAAAGGATCATCCTTTGAGAGATGTACTTTTCTCAAATTGGAAATTTAAGATTCCTAGGTACCAGAGATTTTATACTTGGGGTGAAGATCAGTTGTCAGATTTTTGGCTAGATTTAACGTTAGATAATAATTCTTATTTCTTTGGTTCGTTCATTCTAAATAAAGAATTTGAGAGGAAGAAAGGTTATATAGAGATTGTTGATGGACAACAAAGAATATTAACAGTAACAATATTTATGGCTGTTATTAGAGACATAGCTAATACATTTGATCATGAACTTGCAAATTTAATTCACAGAAAGGACATTGCTCATGAATCATATGACGGAAAAGAGTCATATCGAGTTGAATGTAGCGAAAGTATAAAAGAATTCTTTGAAAAAAACATACAATCAAAAGATAGTCAAATCATTGAATCTATACCCAATACACCTGAAGAATCAAGAGTAAAAAAAAATTATGATTATCTATATAAGAAAATAATTAATAAATACAACAATTTTGAAACTCCTTATCTAAGAAAAGAATATCTTCAAGATCTGCGTGAGAAAGTTGCTGATTTAATTGTAATTAAAATCGAAATTGAAAGTGAGGAAGCAGCATACGAGATTTTTGAAACGACTAATGCACGAGGTGTAGACTTATCTATTGCGGATTTACTTAAAAATCTTATTTTTAAGAATATACGTAATACAGGAAAAAGGGATGAGGCAAAAGAGATTTGGACAGAAATAATACAGAATATACATGAAACAAATACAGAAATGAAGAAGTTTATTAGATATTACTGGATATCAAAACATTCTATGGTTACTGAGAAGAATTTGTTTAAAAATATAAAAAAAGATATTAATGATTGGAAACTTCTAATTAGCAACTTGAAAGATGCATCAATGCATTACAATATTCTTTTGGAAGGTGAAAAAGCAGATTGGGGAAATATTAAACATGGAGCAAAACTATTTCGTTCAATTAATGCATTAAAATATATGAATGTTTCTCAGTGTTACGTACTATTACTTAGTATTTTACGTAATTTTGACAAACTTGGAACAAGTCCTCTACGTATAATTGAAGTAATTGAAAAATTTACTTTTAACTACTCTGTAATTTGTAAACTACCAGCTAATAAAGTTGAGAAAATTTACTCAAAATATGCTAGAGAAATTGAAAGAATAGTAACAAATGAAATACCAAAAAAAATTCATAGCTGTACAAATAGATTATTTTCAGAATTAGAGAATGTGCTTAAAAATGAAAATCCTTCTTTAGATTTGTTTATTGAAAAATTTAGAGAATTGTCATATTCAAATTCGCAACAAAGAAGGATTTTAGTAAAATATGTTTTAGAGAAATTAAGTTCACAGAAACAAACAGGTGAATTTAAAATTGATTTTGATAACGTAAATATTGAACATTTTTTACCTCAAAATCCAGTTGAATGGGGTTTAACAAAACCTGAGATAAAGCCATACGTTAATTTACTCGGAAACTTAACTTTAGTTTCGAAAGGATTCAATTCAACAATAGGGAATAAACCAATTGAAGAAAAAATAAAAACTCTAACAAAATCTGAAATTCAAATTACACAAGAATTAGTTAAAAGAGTATATGATCAAGAGATGAATTGGGATGAAGCAGCTATAAAAGAAAGGCATGATGCTCTTGCCAAAATTGCATATAATGAAATTTGGAATCTATAGTAATTATTACAACAATGTTTAGTTAAAACATAAATGCACTTACACAAAATCTATTATTCAGAGCCGGTTTACCGGCCGCCCAGTGAAGCCGGTAGTCTGTTGATCCAGGTAACGGAAGGCTGCACCTATCGCTGCAGTTTCTGTTTTGCCAATATGAAGAAGTTCAAAGTGCGGGAGCTGGCAGATATCAAAAAGGATATGGACATTGCCCGGAAGGTTTATGGAGCGGATGTGCGTAAAATGTTCTTCTTGGACGGTAATGCCATGGTGATACCGTATAAAAAACTGCGGGAGCTCTGCGAGTATGCCATGTCGTTGTTTCCCAAATTAAATCGCATCGGCACTTATGCCCACGCCAAAGATATCTTGGCCAAAAGCGATGCGGAGTTGCGCTCTCTGCACCAGGCTGGTCTGGGTATCGTGTATATCGGCATCGAGAGCGGCAATAACCAGCAGCTGGCTAAAGCGGGGAAGAAGGTTACAGCAGATGAGATCGTGGCTGCTTTTCATAAATGCTTTAAGGCTGGCATCACACCATCGGGCACTATAATTTTAGGTTTAACCGGAAATGATAATAAATTGGCAGAACAACATATCAAAGATACAGCAGATCTGGTGAATCGAGCAAGTCCGGTACACGTAATAAAAGGCGATAAACTTCCTGTGTGGTATATTTCGTGTCTAGCACTGATGTTCCCTGAGGGATCGGATGTAGCCAGAGATGCTTCTGACGGCACCTTTATACCGCAAACACCTATCGGTATCCTGCACGAAATGAAACTCTTAATAGAAAATATATCGGATGATGTGAAGAATTGTGTTTTCCGCAGTAATCACGCTTCCAATTATTTACCTATCAAAGGTCGTCTCAGCCGTGATCGGGATAAGATCGTGTCTGTGATCAACCAGGGTCTGGAACATCCGGAGAATGTACGACCGGAGTTTATGAGAGGATTGTAATGAACCGCAAAGCAAACAGATATAAAGGTTATGATTATTCATCGTCAGGTTATTATTTTGTAACGGTTTGTACAAAGGATCGTTTTCCGTTTTTCGGTAAGATAGAAGATGGTAAAATGTATTTAAATGAATACGGTGAGATCGTAAAGAAATGTTGGTTAGAAATTCCCGAACATTTCCCGAATGTAAAAACAGATGAATTTGTGGTTATGCCCAATCATTTTCACGGAATAATTATTATTGATGGTTTTGTAGGGAACAGGCATGCCTGTTCCCTACAAAACGTAAACGTAAACCGACAACATCAAAAATTACCGGTTATTATTGGATCGTTAAAATCTGCTGTTACCAAATTAATACATCGAAAATATGATAAGAATTTTCATTGGCAAAAATCCTATTTCGATCACATAATCCGTGATGAATCATCGTTAAATAATATTCGACATTACATCAGACAAAATCCTATCAATTGGGATACGGATAAGAATAATCCGATGGTTTGTGATAAATAAATTATTCTTTCACAAACGGAATTACATCCCAGTTTTCGATTTTCTTCATTGTTTCCATTTCAATATGCCAGTTCAGTTTATCAAGTTTCAGTTCATGATAACCACTTTCTAAAGAATCAATAATGATGGTTGTGATAAGTCCTTTTTGGTTTGTATGAAGATTCTTTGTGATATACCATTGCGAATCGATAACAGGTTGATCATCGATAAATATTTTATACAGATCCGGTATATTGATCGCACTACTGTCGGGTGATATTCCTGCCTTTTTAGCATGTTCAGAACTATTTTGTAATTCTTCAATAGTGTAAATATCCTCTTTGTAGTAACTAATGAAAAGTTCCAGTTTGTTATCTGTTATCCGGAATTGTTCAAGTGCTGCACGGGAGTGACGTATTTCAGGATCACGCAAAGCATCATAATGATTTATATTCAGGTATGGAAGTTCAGTTCTCAGGGAATCACGGATAGATTCATCATTATTGAAATCAAAAGCGGAAATAGTAGAAAAAGATAGTAAAAAAACAAAAGCAAAATACAAAAAAAATACAGAAAGTGTTTTCACTTTTCCCAGATTTGTATTATATATTGTCATTGTTATGTTAATAATTGATGTCTCCAATTTTCTCATCAAACCTGTTTTCTTATTCTTTACTTTTTCCCAAATAACATTTGAAATAAAAATTACAAACAGCAAGACAATAAAAGGTAAAGTAATTTTACTGATGATCCGAATGCTTAGACCAGTGAAAAACAAAAGAATAATAGGTACAAATGCTAAGAGCAAACCCAAAACGGAAGAAACTGAAGAAAAGATGAAAGAAAACAATAAACTGCAGATCTTTTCGATCTGTATCACAAAATCTTCTGGTTTTTCATGTTCGTTATTACGCTCAGATTTTGGAAGATTCTCTTTCTTTACTCCTTCCGGGAAAACATAACTCAATCCCACGAATCCAGTCCAGATCCCCCTCAGGATCAGGTGAACGATCAGTATGATCTTCAAACTATTGAGCATAATAATAGAAACATTATATAAGCTATTACTTATTGCATCGAACACCCCGTAATCCTGTATGAGCATCCCAAAGAAATTATAGATATGCTTTGATAAAAGGAACAGGAAGGTGAGTGTGATACCGGAAATAATGATCTCCGGTTCCCAACTTTTGTTTTGCGCCTTGATCAGCCAGTCTGGTGTTTTATGTTCTTTCATATTATCTCTCACTTAAATTAACAGGATGATTTGTTATGTTTTTTAGAACCTCATCCCTCACGAAATTGTTAAATTGCACATCCGTTGGTGCCAGATCAAAAGGAATTCCCCACATATTATTATAGGCTGCCATTGAGGCAAATAAGAAATATTCTGTTTCATTGTTTTTCCAGGTGAATGCTTTGTATTGATAATGGCTTGTATCAATTGGGGCGTAGTTCTCTATATCTGTAATTATGTCAAAATTGCCTGAGCCTTCTATGTACTTATTATTAATTTTTATGTTTTGTGATTTTGTGTTTACACAATAGAAACGGTACTTCAGCGTATCTTGCATTGCAATGATCGTATCGTTGAAAACGCGCTCTATAGCTGTTTGGAAGCTGCTCTCAGAAAGTTGATCTGTACTTTTTTTCCAGGTTAGATCTATCTCTTTTTGTGTGTCTGTAACTAAATTCCAGATAGCACCTTCTTTTTCTGTTACTCCACCTTCATAATAACCGGGGCCCTTTTTAGATGGATCAGTACTTACAAAAAATAAAATCGAACGCCAGTTCTCGGGGAGATCGAGTGTTATGTTTTGATCTTCATAATTTATCTGCTGCACAAGTTTAGGATCCTTAATAAGATCTTCTGTTTTATGACAGCAAATAGAGTTTGTTATATCATTTACTTGAAGATCAAGCAATTCTTGGGGAGTATTTAAAGAAATATTTATATTACAATCAGATAAGAACTGCCGGTTACTCTGATTACAATTCCATACTATGAACCTTGTTTTTACTATATTTCGTAAATTTCCTTCAATAAAATAAGCTTTGTGTCCATTTATTTCTGTTTCACCTTCTACTCCGGTCAGGTCAAATGGCATTTCCCATAAATTTAATAACAGTTCTTTAGCATACTCTATTGAAATTTCATTATTGCTTTCATCTAAAGGCCACCAATGTAAAAAATGCATTAACATTTTTTTCAGCTTTTATTTTTATTTGACCAGAGTGTTCAGTAGAATCTTGTTTTATGATCTTCCAATTACCCGATTCAGACAAGCTTTCATAATCTATAACAGAGATATTTCTATTATTGTTGCATGCAGGTAATATTAAAAGAAAAACAAATAATAATGGTATTAAAAACTTAATATTCATCGTGTCACCTCATATTATTTTCTAAATTAATTTTCTTATAGCGAAAATCATAACAAGAAGAAACACCTAATGTGTCAAAAGATATTTTTTTAAAGAAATCATGCTTGCTGGAGGTAAACACTAACCAAACTTCCGAAGTTTTTTTTAAAACTTCGGAAGTTAGTTTTTTTTAAGATCTATCCTATTCAGTATCTGTTTTATCAATTTCCTTATCTTCTATTTCTTTCTTTTTTTTCAATTTTTGGTTAAAGATCCCCAGAGGTGCCCAGATGAACAGAAGGTGGGCAGATGTGGCACCTGTGATGATATTTCTTATTTCATCTTTGTATGGTGTGCCTTTTAAGACAGCAGATGTCCAGATCATAACTCCACCCCATATAAGTGCACTTAAAATGATGGTCAAACCAGATTTTGTTACACTCTTCTTTTTGGCCCACACAACCACTATATTAAACAGCATTACATGTATAATAACTCCATAATATAGAATCCTGCTCACAGCTTCTTTGTATTCTGTGCCCTTCAATACAGCGGCTGATCCAATAATAACACTAGCCCAGATCAGTGTGCTGCCGATCAATAACGCTGCTCCCAATGGTTTTTTCATAATTTTCTCTCCTATGTGTCGGCTTTCCATTTTTTTTTGGAAAACGATCACCGTTTCTTTTATCGGTTTGATCTTTGATCAAACTGTGCTTTTTTTTATTTTTTGCCTCATCCGATTCCGAAGATTTTCGAAATCACCTTCTCCAGGGGAGAAGGATAAGTAGTTATAATCCCGAGTTTCTCCCTCTCCAATGCATTGGCTTGATCTTTTGATCAAACGATGCTTTCTCTTTCACCTTAACTTTGGGGAGGGCTGGGAAGGGGCGAATCTGACAACATTTCCTTTCCTTTTACCTTAATACTGTTTTGTTTCATATCCTTTATCATTTAAAAGTTTCAGTAGTCCGTCATCACCTACTAGATGCAAAGCACCCACAATGATGAAATAAACATGATCATCTTCATTTTCTAAATGTTCAATGATCTTCTGCAGCATCTTTTCATCACGCTCGGTAAACAACTTATTATAGAAGTCGATAATACCGGGCAATTCTTCTCCCAGTTCTAACATTTTAGCTTTTGAAACTTTATTCATTTTTTCTGTATCTCCGGTTTTCCAGGCATCCAACATTTCCATGAAAACAACAGCAGTTTGTTCATAATCTTCTATTGAATATTGTAGATAATCAATTTGTACTTGTTCCGGATTAGATGCAAGTATCTCCAGTTGAGCACCAGCTGTCTCCAGATCAAGAATCTCCATATCTTTTTCATTGGCTTGGTTCAAGAAGTGCAGATCTATCCCCTGTCCTGCTGTGATATTCAATTTTTGCAAGCCAAGAAGTCCTAAGGTCATACTAACAAACCACGGTTTGTAGATGTCTATTTGCGTCATGGGAACACCCAGCTCTTCAAATTTTTCGGAAAGTGATTTGTACATCTCTGCTGGAATCTCTGTCTGAAGACTTTTTCCTTCCTCGTAAGAAGCTGTTTCAGCGATGAAAGCTTGGATCTTTCCCTGATCGATCTTAGTAATATCAACTTCTACAACCAAAACGTCTGCCTCTTTAAAAGCGTTTTCAATTTTGTCATCAAGTGGATAAGTATCTTCCGGCATAATATGGATCGAACCCAGCAAGTACGCTTTGTTCTTTCCACCCTCTACTTCCCACAAAAAATTATCAGCACCTATCAACAACGTGAACGATATAATAAGACATACTGCAATGATGAATCTTCTCTTCATTTTTTTCTCCTATGGATCGGTTTTATTTTTTGAGAATATTTGTTAGTTCAGACCTCATATATTTATAGATATTAAGGTATCTATTATTTACTTTCTTGATATTTTCAATTTTATTTTCTTCATTATTGTATACTTTGTCATAAACTTCCGTGAAATTAAATTCATGAGCAGATCCGTTGAACAAAACAAAGGAGATAAAGGGATCTTGGATCCAAAGACAATGATCCAATTCGGTTCCATCTTTATTAAATAAAGCAATAAGTGATTCGGATGTATCTTTTAACACAACCATCCACTGTCCGTCTATAACATCATAGGGCAATCCGGCATTTGTAGCTTTTATTTGATTTACATGATCTATATCATCACCGGAATAATTTTTTACATAAATGGAAACTTCATTTGTTCTCTTTTTGGTAAAATATTCTTTGATGTTTTTCATTGGAGCTGGAAAGCAATCAATTAGGAGTGTGTTCTCTGCTGCATTTATCATATTCTTAGCTTTCTCGTAAACCAGTTCTTGAGATTGAAGCTCATAGATCCCAGTAGGATCTTGCTGTACATCCAGTTTATTTACTTCATCAATTATCTTCTCTCTTTGTTTGAGGAATTCTTTTTCTATCTTGTTCAGAAACTCTTCCACCGGTATAGTATCAAAATATATTTTATTGGATGAGTTATCACAGACTACGGCACCTTTCTTTTCGAGACTTTTTAATGCTTTGTAGGTATTGGCTACAGGTTTGCCTATCTGTATCGCGATCTTGTAACCGGTACTTCTGTGATTCTCCAGGAGCCAGATATACACATTTGCTTCCAGCTCACTAAGCCCCATTTTGCGGAGCAGAGTTGCGAGTTCATTACTATCTTTCATATTCCCTCTCTTCATAGTAGTCTTATGCTACTACTAAAAAATTATTTCTAGTTTTGTTGTCAAATTATTTTTTTTGTGAAGTATAAATGTAACTGTTTGAGCGAAGTAGAAGTGATTATTTTTTTATCTATTCTTCCTTAAAAGAGCAGCGTGTAAGACTCGTCAGAATGACGACTGGTTAGAAAGCAACGCGAGAGACTTCCTCAGAATGACAACAGATTGAAATTATCTTGGAGAAACCTTAACCTTGCCTGAGCTTTTGAGCTTGGCAAGATGGAAGATGATCGATAAAATAATTAGTGCACAAAAGATGGGGATGAAGTAGGAGAACTTTATGCTAAGATCTCCTATTAATCCCATAGAACCTGCAATTATTACATTCCCCATACTGGCAAAGGCAAATACCATCCCGTTAAAAAGTCCAACTTCACGCGGGGGTAATTTTTGAGCAGAGTATTTCTGCATAAGTGGGAAAATCGGACCCATAGCAGCTGCCAATAGTACAAAGAATATTGGATTATTGGTAACCAGCAGTAGAGCAAGAAAACTAACAACCAGCATAATGCTGAGTTTTACCGTATTTAATTTTCCATAAGGTTTTTCCACAAATTGTATCAACAATCTTGCTGCCGTAAAAACTATCCAGTAAAAGCTTAAGAACAAAGAAGCCGATTCGGTAGAGTAGTTTAACACATTACCAAACAAGTTGCCACTCCACATCACAATGCCCTGTTCACTTCCAGCTTGCAGTGCAATAATAATAAGAACAGGTAAGATAAAACTTTTACGTATTATGCTAAAGGCTTCTTTTATTTTTATATTTTCATATTTCTTATTTTCTATTAGATTAGAGGTGGCAACATAAACCAAGAAACCGGCAAACAAAACTATAAGTAAATAATAAATATAGCGGTAGTTTATGCTATGTGTAAATAGGAAGCTGATGATAGCCGGGGCAATGATACCGCCGATGCCAAAGAAAGCATGAAGCACTCCGTAATTTTGGTATTTAATTTCTAAATGGGCAAATATGGTAGAAACATTAGTCAGCCCGAAAGCTGTATTAATTCCAATAAGTATAATACCGAATAAGAATACATAAAGGTTATTAGAAAAAGCTAAGGTTGCGCTGGCAACTAAGCCTATACCAAGGAAATAAAGATTGA
>CAZOCS010000048.1:0-16870 GCA_964578365.1 uncultured Candidatus Cloacimonadota bacterium | reverse complement strand
CTGAATTAAGTTCAGTTTATTATTTTATATTTAAAATGGCATTAATATCTATATTAATTTTGGAAATAGATATAGCAATACTATTATTTGGAAAGTACTTTTTATTTATATATTATCCTGCATTATTACATCAAAGTCTTCAGAATAATTTTAAAAAAATTAATATTATTTAAAATGAATCAAAATTTACTACCATTTACCCAGGATTTTAGCGGATAATAAAAGATTAATTTCCTCCTGCTTTCTCAAAAGTTGATAGTTGTTTTGAATACGTGCAAGTTGTGTATTTTGAAAATCTATCTTTGAACGATCAAGATCCAAAAGGCTTATCATTCCCAAACGGAAATGTTCTTGTGCCATATTTAAGTTTTCCTCGGCTAGTTTCAATTTTTCTTCATAAAGTTCAAATGATCTATTCAATGTATTCAGATCGTTTTGAAGATTGATCAATTGCAAACTATAATCTCTTTTACTCGTTACATAATCCAGTTTTTGGATTTTCAAATTTCGTTTGCTGCGAATGATCTTCTCAAAATTATCCATTAATCCAAAAATATTCCAGCTTGCACTGAGAGTAAGGTATTGGGAATCACGAGTGTATTCTGAAAACGTATTGATATCTCCTTGGTCGTAATGCCCAAAACTATATCCAATTGAGATCGTAGGTAATAAATTCATTGTTGTTTGAAGGTGTAAAAGCTTATTGATTTTTAATGAATTCAGCTTTTGCTCTAATAGATTATTCGATTGAAATTCCAGTTTCTCCAGATTTACGTTGAAATCGGGAACAACAAACTCAAATCCGGCATCATCTATATTCAAATATGAAAAAAGATCCTTCCTAATTTTAGAAAGTGAATTAGCAGCTTCATTTACTGCAATCTCATAATCGATCAGTGACACTTCACTTTGTTTCAATTCAAGCAATGATTTATTTCCCGTTTCGTATTGAACTTTTATCTGTTGTTGGATCTTACTTTGCAACTCCAAATTATTCTGTTGGATCTCTAGAGTTTCCTGAAATTCAAGCACACCAAGATAACTTGCAAAGATATAATAAGCAATTTGTTTTCTACTCTCATCCAATGACCGTTTTGCATTTTTCATACTATAGATGGATGTATGAATATTATAAAAAGACGGGTCATTAAGGAAAAAACTTTTAGATAATGTGAGATAACCTGTTTCACTCCAATCTGTCTCGTTTGGCTCATAGATCTGATCGTAATATTTTAGTCTTTCCACACCAAATGTAACATCAGGCAGCAATCCATAAACACTACTTCTAAACATGCTTGAAGAGTTTTTCTTATTGACTATCTCCTGTCGAATGTCGTAAGACTTTTCTAATCCAACAGTTATTAATTCATCCAGTGTATATTCGTCTGCGAGGCAGATCATTGGAAGAATCACAAGCATGATTATCGAAAGTACTTTTTTCATTTTATCTCCTGTCCGAATTATTTTTCAATTGATTTTTTTCGGAACATAAGCGGAATCTTATCGTCATCCGGTGCTCCTATTTGAATCAATTCCCAATCTTTGTCGTAATCATCGATCGCGTGTCGAATAACTGTAACCTTTTCTTCTGATGATGGCTCCGAACCTTGCCAATGCACAATTTCCACACGATATTTAAGTGTTCTCTTTTTTCCATTTATTCTAACATCGATTTCCAGATTCTGCTCCGCTTCCAATGTCGGAATGGATAATACAACTTCTCTCATTATAACCTCCCTTAATGATTATATTTCTTTTATTTTTTCTACAAAGATCAATTTATTTATTGAATCCGCGAAAATACTGTTTAACTTATTTCTCATCCACAAACAGGATTTTTGCGTTACGCTACTCATACCTAATACAATCGATAGGATTGTTAGTTGCGCTTCGCATAACGGTATAACCTATTGTGATGAGAGATATTGCCAATGCAATTAATCCTGCTGTGATGAAAACAGTAATATTGATTTCAACTTTGTATGGGAAGCTCGACAGCCATTTGTTCACAAACAGATAGCTAACTGGCCAGGCAATAATATTGGCGATCAGAACCAACTTTAAGAATTCTTCAGAAATATCTTGAATAATATTGGGAATTGTAGCACCCAGAATTTTACGAACACCGATCTCTTTTCGTCGCTGTTCAGTTGTATAGAATGTGAGTCCTAAAAGCCCCATACAAGCTATAATAATTGCCAAAACAGAAAACGTTGAAATTACTCGGAATGACCTTTCTTCAGCTTTATACATTTTATCCACATCTTCGTCTAAGAATGAATAAGCGAAAGGATGCTCAGGATAGAATTTTTCCCAAACTGCTTGAATTTCTTTCATTGTTTCAGGTATATTATTCGGACTTACTTTGATGGACACTTCCTGGAAAAGGAAGGGCCAATACATGAATAAAAGAGGAGAGACTTCTTCGTGCAATGAATTGAAATGAAAGTCTTGTATCACTCCCACAATCTCAGGTGAAAATCTTTTTATGCCATCACTCAGACCAATAGTATAGTTGTTTCCAAGCGCATCTTCGTTGCTTGTGAAACCAAGTTTTTTCACGGTGGTTTCATTCACAACAGTCACATCACCTGCCCATCCGGCACCATCCAATTCGGAAAGTGCTCTTCCTGCCAAAAGCGGGATATCATAGAATTTCAGATAATTGGAGTCTATTGTCTTTATAGAGACTTGAATTTCTTCATCTTCAAATTCCATATTGGGAATCAGATACGTTCCAAAGCCGCTTTCCTGCAAAGGTACACCCAAGCTGGCAGAAGTTTCGATCACTCCAGAAACAGCCATGATCTCGCTTTTTATTGTTTCATAATTTCTCGACATCCTTTCGGGAGTTTTCAGTACAACCACTTGTTCTTTGTCAAATCCCATGTCAAAACCACGCATAAAATTGATCTGCTGATTGATCAGGATCGTGAAGATGATGAGAATGATCGAAATGGAGAATTGGAATAGAACGAGTCCTTTCCGTAAAACTGCTGATCCGCTTTTCCCTTGTTTAGTGGCACCTTTCATTACCAGAGCTGGTTGATAATGAGTTAGAACAAATGCTGGGTACAATCCTGCAAGTAATCCGATAATCAAAGATGTTATGATAATCACCATTAAAATAGGCAGATTAGTGAAACAGCTATAAACGAGGGTAGTTCCTATCAACTGCGAAAAAGATGGAATGAAAAGTTCTACCAATGCAAACGCAAAGCCTAAAGCAATAAATGTAATAAGAATCGATTCACCCAGAAACTGACGAACTAATTGCAATTTGAAAGCACCAAATACTTTTCTTACTCCAATTTCTCTGGCTCGCTTTACAGCTCTTGCTGTGGTCAAATTTACAAAATTGATGCATGCTAGGATGAGAATAAAAAGTGAAATTGAACCCAAAATTAACATGTAGATTATCGAACTATTAGGATTAATCTCATCTTCAAGATTTGAAAAAATATGAATCGAATCGATGGGTTGCAAAATAACAGATTTATAAACATTCTCTGAGTTTTCCATTTTCTCTGTCAGAAAAGGATCGACTTTGTTTACAAACTGATCAATATCTGTTCCAGGATGCAACATCACATATGTATAGGAACCGAAAGTTGCACCCCACTGGTCGAGGTAATTTCCAACCGGAAGATCGACCAAAGATTCATACGTGGCTACCATATCAAAGGTGAAATGTGAATTTACCGGCACGTTCTCGATAACTCCGATAATTTCAAGATCTATTCTATTGTTAAAATTTAGAGTTTTTCCAACCGGATTTTCCATTCCAAAATATTTGTCTGACATTTTTCTTGTTAGCACAATAGAATTTTCTTTTTTTAGAAATTTATCTGGATTCCCTTGCAAGGTTTCATAGCTGAAGATATCAAAAAAATCTTTGTCGGCAAAAATTACTTCTTCTTCATAGAATTTCTTCTCTTCATAAGTTAAAAGGTCTTCTTTGGAAAAATAGATTCGCGAGATTTTTTCAATTTCCGGAAAATTCTGTTCTAGATTGGGAGCAACAAGTGCAGGCGTTTGAGCACCATGATTAGAATAGGTGGGGGCAATTGTTTTCATGGTTAATCGGAAGATTCTGTCACTATCTTTATGATAATCATCATAATGAAGATCTTGCCAGATATACAGACCAACAAGAATACATGCAGTCAGCCCTAAAGCTAATCCGAAGATATTGATAAACGAGTAGGCTTTTTGTTTGGTGAGATTACGATAAGCGATTTTTAGATAATTTTTGAACATGATTTCTCCTTAATTAATTATTCATATTTTAGCGAATCTACTGGATTAGCATTTGCTGCTTTAAATGTTTGCAAACTTATTGTTATTAGCGCGATCATAATTCCGATCATGCTTGAAATAAGAAATACCCATATATCTAATTCTGTTCGATATGCAAAATTCTGCAACCATTTGCTCATACCAAAATAAATTAGCGGCCATGCTATTAAATTGGCAATTAGCACCCATTTCATAAAGCTAAAAGTAAGAGTTTTAACGATTACAAGTGAGGAAGCTCCTAATGTTTTACGGATGCCAATTTCCTTTTTCTTTTGGGAAATTGCATAACTGGCTAAACCTAGCAAGCCAAGACAGGCAATAAAAATTGCCAAACCTGAGAAAACATTTACTATCTTACTGGTTATTTCATCACGATTGTAAATATTATTGAATTCATCATCCATAAATGTATAGGAAAGAGGGTGATCCGGATAGATCTCTCTCCAAACTTTATTTACATGCTCCATTGCTGAATCAACTTGACCTGTTGCAATTCTGGCAACAACAATATTGCCAGGTCCTCTTATTTGTGGAAAAATAATAACCGGTTCAATATTTTGATGCATTTCAATGAAATGGAAGTCCTTGATTATACCTCTTATAGCTACCCCTGTAGAATCCTGTGGACCAAAGAAGAAACGTTTTTCCAGAGGATTGTCCCAACCAAGTTTTTGTGCAGCAGTTTCGTTTATGATAACATCAAAATTATCTCGTGTCATTTCCGGTAGAAAATTTTCTCCAAGAACTATTTTCATTCCCAGGGCATCAATTGCATCTGCACTCAAAGATACGCGACTCATTATCCAGATATCTTCATCCACAGAGCCCTCAGGATTCACTCCTGTGCGTCCAAATGTTCTGCCCGGCACATTTCCTGCGGTTGCTACTTTCTCGAATGCACTGTGCTTTTTAAGCTCCTCCTGAAGAAATTCAATATTTTCGTACATTTCGTTATCCTGCATATCAAACAATAAAACCTGTTCTCTATTATAACCGAGATCTTTATTCTTAATAAATCTAAGCTGCTTTTGAACTACAGCTGTAGAACCAATAAGTGCAATGGAAAGTGCAAATTGGAAGATCACCAGAACTGTACGTAAAGTTGTTCCTTTTTTGCTGGATTTAAATGAACCTTTTAAAACAGTTACAGGCTTAAAACCAGATAACACAAATGCAGGATATAAACCTGATATAATTCCCACCACAACTAGAAGAATTAGCATAAATAGTACTATAACATAGTTTTGCAGGAAATTCATATTGATTGTAGTACCACCCAGCTCATTAAGCCAGGGAAGAACTATTTCAACCAGCGGGATCGCCAATAATAAAGACAGTAAAGTTATGATCAGTGATTCTCCGAGAAATTGATTTATTAGTTGTTTGCGGACTGAACCAACTACTTTTCTCATTCCCACTTCTTTGGCTCGCTGCATACTCTTGGCAGTAGAAAGATTCATGTAATTCACCGATGCAATGAGAAGAACTAAAATAGCAATTGCTGCAAATATATAGATATTATTGATGTCTCCTTTATTGGCAATACTACCATCAAAAATTATGTCAGTTGATCTCAAATGTACATCTCCCAAAGCCTGCAAAGTTATATCAAAATTCTCTCCAACTTCGTTTTCACGACAGAAGGCAGTTAATCTTTCATCAAAACCTTCTGCGCTGAAACCATCTTTCAGACGGATATAAGTAGGCATGGCTATCATTTGCCAGCTTTCTATCCAGATAGGTTGATCGGAATCCGGTGGTTGATTTTGTCTGGCCTGGGCTATCCTGGTAGCAAATGATTGTATTGCAGTAAAAGATAAATGTGTATTAGCAGGAAGATCGTTCATAATTCCTGTTACGGTCAGGTCGTAACCATCTCCGGTTCCGATAGTTTTATTCATTGCACTCTCATCACCAAATATTCTTGTTTCTTCCGACTTTGTAAGAACTACAGTAAATGGTTCACTCAGCGCAGTTTCCGGATCACCTTCCAACAAATTGAATCCGAAAAAATCAAATATATTATCATCTGCAGAACATAAACTTTGTATATAAATAGAAGGATTATCTTCATATGATACAAGTAATTGTCCCTGATTTGTAACACGCATAAAGTCTTTGACTTCATCAAATGCTTCCGGAATAGATGGTCCCAGAGCTGGAATTGTTATGCCAACTCTCTGACTATTTGTTCCCATAGCCTTATCGATGGTGAGAACACGGTAAATGTTATCAAGATCGGGATGCATATTTTCATAAGAAAATTCATATTGAATGAACAATAATATTATCAAACAACAAGCCATACCTATTGCAAGTCCTGCAATATTGATAAATGAAAATCCCTTTTGACGAATAATATTTCTTAATGCTAATTTAAAATAACTTTTAAACATTTTTTGCCACCTATTAATATTAATAATTAATTATAATATTGCAATTGATATTCCAATTAGCTAACCTTATGAATATAAATGATATAACTAACTTTATTATAATAATCATTGTCCGTTTTAGAACGTTTAATGTCCGTGAGTGAACATATTTAGAATTGCTTTATAATAGTTGAAAGTCATTAATGAAATATTTATATTAAATATTGAACTACTAATTATTATTTTTCTTCAGCATAAGAAAAATGCATTTGCATTATCTGCCAGCTATCATCAATTTTCTCCAAAACTCCAGTCCAACGTACATTTTCCCAACTGCAGCTTTCACCTTTCCACTCATTAATGTCATCCAGCTTGCAATACCACCAGGCAACATCACTATTTTTAGAAAGTGTGATCTGCAGGTTATGAATTTCGTATCTGATCGCTTTGAAATGCTCACTTTTGAAGAATTCTACTGATTTTTTGAATTCAGAAAAACCTTTTACAATCCTTTCTTCCGGATGCACTTCTCTATAATTTTCATCATTGGCAATTGTACGATAAAGCAGATCAAAATCCTTTGTTTGTGCCCAACCTATCGAATTACGAATTGTCTGTTCTATTGCTTTCTTCTCTTGTTCAATATTTTTCATAAATATTCATTCCTAATTTCAATATTTAAATTTTACTTCAAAGCAGTTTTAGAACTATTCATACTTTATAATATTTGCTGGATTTGTATTGGCTGCTTTCCAAGTTTTAAGACTGATGGTAATTAAGGCTATAAATAGTGAAATAATCCCTGCAGTAATGAATATGAGCGGATTTGCAGAAGTGCGATAGACAAAACCTTCTAACCAGGTTTTCATCAGGAACCAGGCAAATGGCCAGGCAATTATATTTGCTACAATTACCCAACGTACAAATTGTTTGGAAAGCTGCCAGATAATTCCACCGGATGATGAACCCATTACTTTCCTAATTCCAATTTCTAATTTCTTTTGTTCGGTAAGGAAAGATGCTAAGCCAAATAATCCCAAACAGGCTATAAATATTCCAAGTCCGGCAAAAACTCTGAATAGCGTTCCAGCTTTGATCTCTGTTTCATATGTTGATTGAAAGGTTTCATCCAAGAATCTGTATTCAAATGGGAAATCAGGACAGATCTCCAACCAGATCTTATTTAGATTTTCTATTGTTTCTAATGTGTTTATTCCGGATATTTTTATAAACAAATATCTATAGTAATCAGGGATATTCGCAATTAGTAAAGGTTCTATTTCATAATTTAATGGTAAAGAATTGAAGTCTTTAACAACACCGATAATCTCGAAACCATCTTCATCAAATTTCAATCCGATCGGATTTCCCACTTCCATCATTTCAAGGCTTTTCTCGTTTACCAAAATAGCATTTTCATCTGACTTTAGATCTTTAGAAAAATTACGACCTTGGATGATCTCTAAATCAACAGTTTCCACAAAATTCTTATCGGCAGCTATAAAAGCAAAGGCAGATCCTTCATCAGATGGATTCCCTTCCCAGGTTATGCCGCGCATAATATTCCATACTTCATTAGGTAAACTGGACGAACGAGTAATGTTATTTACTCCTTGAATATGATCTGTCATATCTCGGAATGTTTCGAATTTAGTACTTAGATCATTATTCAATCTAAGATAGAGCAGGTTCTCATTATCAAATCCCAGTTCCATTTTCTGCATGAATTTCAATTGTGAATAAATTACTCCCGTTCCAATAAGAAGTGAGATCGCCAAAGTAAACTGAATTATGACAATAATTGTACGAAGAGAAAATCCTTTCTTTGTAGATATTAATTTCTTCTTAAAGATATCTACCGGATTAAACGAGGAAAGTATGATTGCCGGATATATACCGGAAATAATTCCCAGAGTTACAATTCCACAAATTCCAATTAGCAACATTCTCGAATTTAAAAGTTCAAGCGAGATCTCTCTACCGGATATTTGCTCGAAAATTGGAAGTCCAAGCTCTACTAGAAGAAGCGATAATAGGAAAGCAAATAAAGTATATATTATTGATTCACCGATAAATTGAAAGATAAGGGATCTTTTTTGAGCTCCTGCAATTTTTCTCACACCCACTTCCCGTGCTCGTTTAGTAGCTTGAGCAGTTGCTAAATTCATAAAGTTGATGCTGGCAATTATTAGGATGAGAATTGCGACACTTCCAAAAATATAAATGTACTTTTGTCCTGTTGGATTTCCTTCAACAGAATAGAGATGGATGTTTTTAAGGGACTGCAGAACTGCACCAGATTGTTCTTCTAAGTGGGCTTTCATAATACCGTCCACTTTATCTTGAACAAGATCGAAATTGGCAGTATTTCCCAATAGAACAAATGTCTCCAACCAATGTGAATACCAATTCTGAACATCGTCATCATAGGCAATACTATCAATATTTTGAATAATATCAAACTTATAATTTGTATAGATCGGCATATCTTTAAATACTGCAGTTACTGTTACTTCATCCCGATTATTTCTAGTTAGGATCTTTCCAATTGGGTTTTCATCTCCAAAATATTTTTCTGCCATCGATTTTGAGATAGCTATTGAGTTTTTATCTTTGATCGCTTCTTCAGGAGATCCCTGGATAAAATCAAATGTAAACATATTGAAGATGTTTGGGGATGCATAGAAGTTACCAGTTTCTCGAAAAACTTTATCTCCGTTTTTCAGAATACAGGAAGAATTTCTGAAATGAACAGCTGTGATTACCTCTGGAATTTCTTCTTCTAAAACAGTACGAAGTGGATATGGCGTAGATTCATTTAAACCCGTTTCTCCTTTCATAGTATATTTTTTGTTTATTCGGAAAATGTTTTCAGAATTATGCTCTTCAAATCTAAGTTCTCCCTGTATGACCAGATAAACAATGATTGCAGTTGCAATTCCTACTGCCAGACCCAAAATATTAATGAATGAATACATCTTATATCTGGCGATATTCCTTAGAGCTATCCTTAAATAATTTTTGAACATTTATTGCCTCTCAATTATTCACATTTCAATGATTTTACAGGATTTGCATTAGCTGCTTTTATAGAATGAAAGCTAACAGTTATCAAGGCAATAACTAAAGCAACAAAGCCCGATAATATAAATAATATCGGCTTCATTGTTGTTTGATAAGCAAAATTCTGTAACCACGCATTCATTGCATAATACGTAATAGGCCAGGCAATCAAGTTTGAGATCAAAACCCATTTTGCAAAATCTTTTGTAAGTATGAAAACTATTGAGCTCACGGGTGATCCCAATACTTTTCGTATTCCAATTTCTTTGGTACGCTGCTCTGTGATGAAAGTGACCAATCCAAATAAACCCAAACAAGCAATAAAAATTGCTAAACCTGCGAAGGTTGCAATTTTTCCGGCAAAATTTCTCTCATTAAAAAATTGGAAATTGAATGCTTCATCAAATGTAAAAGAATTAAAATCACGATCCGGCCATATTTCCAAATATTGTGCTTCAATTTGCTCAGTTGTTTGCTCAATGTTTTCTGCTCTTATCAAAAGCAATGCATTACCGGGAACATAGTGCATTATCATTGGTTCAATTGTTTGTTTTGCATCTCCGAAGTGTATGTCTTTTATCACACCGATCACATTTAACATAACATCGGTTCCATCTGCCGGAACATGAACTAATTGTTTTCCTACATGTGTATCCCAACCGGACATCTTAAAAGCGGTTTCATTCATAAGCACAGAATTCATAGAATCTGAAACTGAACCTTTAATGAAATTTCTTCCGGATAGAATTTCTATATTCAATGTTTCAATAAAGTCTACATCAACGAAGATTTCGTCAGTCATTACTCCATGTTCACCATTTCGATGATCGAAAAATACTTCTGCTGTTGGTAAGGTTCTACCGGGCATTTGCCTTGATCTGGATGCACTTTTTACAGAAGGGATATCTAAAACTCGTTCTTTAAACAGATCACTTTGCAGTGTGATGTTTGCATCAAAAGAAGGAATTACAACTATGTTTTCTTTTGTGTAACCAAAATCTCTTTGTTCCAGGTAATTCAGCTGACTTATGACGATAAGAACACCTAATATTAATGAGATGGATATAGAAAACTGAATCACCACAAATATTCTTCGTAAGATAGCTCCTTTCTTCCCGGAGCTAAGCTCACCTTTAAGAGTATTTACGGGCTTAAAAGATGATATAATAAGAGAAGGGTAGATCCCGGAAAGTAGTCCAATAATTGCTGATGCTAATAACAATCCCGGGATAAACATTGGGGTTTGTAACATATTGAAATCTAATTGTTTGTTTAAAAATTGTTGTAAATGAGGTAATGATATTTCTAAAGCACATATCGCAATGATCATTGCAATAAAGGTTAGAAGAACCGATTCTGTAAGGAATTGCAATGATAACTGGCGCCTGTTCGCTCCCACCACTTTTCGCATTCCTACTTCCTTGCCTCTCTTGGAAGAACGTGCACTGGAAAGATTAATAAAGTTTACCGAAGCGACAATTAGAACTAAAATTGCAATCGCAATAAGACTGAAAACAACTGATGAATCACTCTTGAATCTGTTAAATGCATCATACCTTAATTCTGATGATTTTAAATGCATATCTAATAAAGGCTGCATCACAGGTGTAAACATCATTGTTAAATTATTTGCACGAGCTACACTAATGATCTTGTCTTCCACTTCCTCAGGGACTATATTGTCTTTAACTCGAATGTAACCAGAAAGAGTAAGATTCTCCCAAGAATCGAACCACATTGGATTGATCGAAACATCTAGGGTTAAAATTGCTCCATACTGCAAATGAGTATTAAAGGGATTATTCTCAACAATGCCTGCTACATATCCATTTTCTACAAAATTCATATCCAGTGCTTTTCCAAGGGGATCTTCATCTCCAAAAATAGCTTCAGCGGTTTCTAGTGTCAGGTAAACGGCATTAGGCTCAGATAGAGGATTCTCTTTCTCTCCACTTAAAATATGTGGTCGGAAAACACCGAAAAATTCGGAATCTGTAAGCATGACTCTACGGAAAATTGACATAGAATCGGGTACTTCGATATCAGCTCTCTTTATTCTGGATCCATATCCACCAATCCTGGTTGCAGCTTCAATCTCCGGAACTTCATCAGTTAGAAGAGGATATAATGGTCCAACTGTTACAGCTGAGATCCAGTCTTTAGAATTATCATTAGATACAACTCTGTAAACATTTTCCGGTTCTTCTATATGCCTATCAAAAGTAAGATCATCATAAACATATAAAGTTATAATTATGCATACAAATATTCCTAAGGCAAAGCAGAAAATATTAATAAATGAGCATCCTTTATTTCTCATCAAATTTCTATAGGCAATTTTAAAATAATTTTTAAACATTTATCTCTCCTAAATTTATCATTCCGTACTTGCTTGCCAAGCTGTAGCTATGCGTAAGCTGGATGCGGAATCTATAAATTGGATTCCCGTTTTCACGAGAATGACAATAATCACTTTTATTCGTATTGCAGTGCGTTAGCAGGATTTATATTTGCAGCCTTTATTGTTTGGAAGCTGATCGTAAAGATAGAAATTATTAAGGCAACAACTCCTGCAGCAACAAAAATTAATGGATTGAAAGAAGTTCGATAAACAAAATTCTCGAGCCATTTACTCATACCGTAATAGGCAAGCGGCCATGCTATAAGATTTGCTATTAGAACCCATCGAGCGAATTCCTTGGTTAGTAAATATACAATTGATTTAACAGATGATCCCAAAACCTTGCGTACAGCTATCTCACGCTGTCTTTGTTGAGTTGTGAAAGAAGCAAGACCAAATAAACCAAGACAAGCTATTAGAATTGCCAGTATGGAAAATACTGCAATATTAATTGCAAAAGCTCTGTCCTGACGGAACTGGAAATTAAAGAAATCATCGAAGAAGAGAATATTCAGATTTGAGTCCGGATATGATTCATGAAAAATTCTAGTGATTTCTTGAAGAGCAAATTCTTGATTTTCCGGTTTCAATTTGATCAGCAATCTCGGCACGAATTCACCACTATGAACCAACACCATTGGATTTACTTTACGCCTAACTGTTGTAAAGTTTACATCTTTGATCACCCCTATAATAGTTCTTTCAAGCTGAGCTTCATTCTCATCGATCATTACGATTTTTTTTCCGATCGGATTATCCCATCCCAAAGTTTTCATAGCTGTTTCATTGATAAGAATAGCATTTTCTACATCAGATATAAAATCTTCTGAAAAATCTCTACCTTCCAACAATTTGAATTTTAGTGTTTCTACCAGATCATTGTCGATAAGCAAGCGATCAAACATCATTCCTTTTTCCATATCATGGCCTTGTGGAACTACTTCCAATCGAACCAGTGTTCCACCCGGCATGTTGCCTATTGTTCCTACCGATTCCACCGAAGTAAGATTTTCGATCTTCTCCTTCAATACTGGGCCTTGTTCATTAATAAAATTTGGTAAAATTGCAATGTTCTTGCGATTATATCCAAGGTCAATACTGTTTAAATAATGTATCTGATCGAGCACAATAAATACAGCAATGATAAGGGCTATAGAAACAGCAAATTGTCCCACAACTAAAACCCTTCGCAGAAGAACACCTTTTTTACTGCTTTTAAAATTGCCATGGATCACACTTAATGGATTGAACCCGGAGAGTATCAAGGCCGGATAAATTCCTGCTAAAATTCCTACTAATATTGATGTTAAAATAATAAAAATCGTGAATTGGTAATTCTCTATCAAGTTAAGCGTCAGGTTTTTTTGTAGGAAATTATTCAGGTGGGGAAGGGCAACTTCAAACATTGCCAATGCTAAGATCATGGCAATGAAAGTTATGATAACAGATTCACCCAGGAACTGCCAGAAAAGTTGATTACGATTGCCGCCAATTACTTTTCTCAATCCAACCTCACGGGCCCTGCGAGCGGCTCTGGCACTGGAAAGATTAATGAAATTTATAGATGCAATAATTAGAACAAAAATAGCGATAATAGCTAGTGTATAAACTTTCATTCTATCATTTTTGCCGGTATTCATAAAATCGTAACGTAGATGAGATGAACCAAGATGAACATCACGCAGAGGTTGCATATCCGGTTCAAAAACTTCAGCAAATCCACCAGCTCTGGCATAGGAGGTGATCTTTTGATTCACCTGTGTTGGATCAGCATTAGGATGAAGCCTGAAATATCCTGTGAGAGAAAGATTTTCCCAACTGTCCCACCAGACAGCATTTCTCTCGATATTCAATGGGACGATCACTCCAAACTGGAGATGGGAATTTACAGGAGGAGCTTCTACAATTCCAGCTACAAAAGCGTCTTCCAATCTACCAACAACAATTGGCTTGCCAATAGGATCTTCTCCCGGAAATACTGCTTCGGCAATTTCTGGAGTAAGATATACACCACTGAGATTTTGCAAAGGATCTTCTTTCTCTCCAGATAATATTTTGAAACTGAAAACATTAAAGAAATCTGTATCTGCGACAAGAGCCAGAGATAGAATTTGATCTTCGATCTGCTCTTCAGGATTTTCTATAACCTGTCCAATATTAACTCTTCCAAATCCGCTGAGTCTGGTAGCAGCAATTACTTCCGGTATATTATCTGCAAGGCCAGCCATAAGTGGTCCTGATGTAATGGAATAACTCAAGGCACCATCAGCTTCGGAATTATCTACTGTGAGCATGTGATAGATGTTTTCCGGTTTATCGTGAAAATTATCGTAAGTAAGATCATCGATAACATAAAATGAAATGATCAAACAAACTGCTAAGCCGATTGCAAATCCAAATATATTAATAAATGAATAAGTTTTTTGTCGTAACAAATTTCTGAATGCGATCTTAAAATAATTTTTTAACATTTATTCTCCTAAGTTACTCATATTTCAAAGCCTTTACCGGATTGGAATTCGCAGCTTTAATTGTTCGGAAACTGATGGTAAAAAAAGCAACAAATAATGCCAGTATTCCGGAAGCTGCAAACACCCAGAAACTTATTTGTGTTTTGTAGGCAAAAGACTGCAACCACAGGTTCATTCCGAACCAGGCTACAGGCCAAGCGATCAGTGTTCCCAGGAGTACCCACTTGGCAAAATCTCTTGATAAGAGAAACACAATTTCTCTGGCGGAAGATCCTAATACTTTTCTTACACCAATTTCTTTGGTTCGAGATTCTGCTGTAAATATAGCCAGTCCAAACAAACCAAGGCAGGAAATGAAGATTGCTAAAAACGCAAAGAAGGTAAATATCTTAGAAATTTCCTGCTCGTATTTATACATCCCGGCAACTCGCTCATCCAAAAATGTATAAACGAATGGAAAATCCGGGACGATCTTATACCATTCTTCTTCGATCGTTTTCAGGGATTTAGATAGCTCTAGTGGACTGGTTCTAATGAAAAGACTAAAAGGAAAATAAGTATAGATTCTGGTAACAACAGGCTCTATCGACATATGGAGCGAATTTAGATGTACGTCTTTATTCACCCCTATAATGGTGTGCAGTTTGCCATCAATATTGAATTGTTCTCCAATTGGATCTGTCATCCCCATTGTTTTCACAGCTGTTTCATTTACGACAACAGCAGAAGAATCCGATGCCAGGTCTTTTGAAAAACTGCGCCCTTTAACCATTTCGATCTGCATTGTTTTAAAGTAGTCATAGTCAACTTCCGAGAGAGCGAAATTTGGAGTCTCAGCCGGATCTTTCCCTGTCCAACTGAAGCTTCCAGGATTCAGAGGAATAGGTCCTCTTTCTTCGGATGTAGCAGTTACATCAACAATGCTGGTATGGCGTAATAGATTTTCTTTGAAGGTTCGAAAATTTCGATACATCCCCGGTCTGCTTTGAATGCAAACAACATGATCTGTGTTATAGCCAAGTTTTCTATTTTGAATGAATTTTAGTTGTTTAAATACAATCATTGTGCTGATGATGAGAGTTACTGAAAGAAAGAACTGGAATACAATCAACCCTTTCCTCATGAATTGACTTTTACTTCCGAATTTCAATGTTCCTTTCAGTGTTTTCACTGGTTTGAAGGATGATAAAAAGAAAGCCGGATAAAGACCGGAAAATAGCCCTGTGAAAACTATTATGATCAAGGCTCCGATAATTATTCTAACATCTCTTAAATTAACGATCAAATTCTTTCCGGCAAGCTGGTTGAAATATGGCATCATTAATTCTATTAAGACAATAGACAGCATAAAAGCAATGATTGTAAGAATGATAGTCTCACCCAGAAATTGCTGTATTAAACTGCTACGATCTGCTCCCACAACTTTTCGCAGACCTATCTCACGAGCCCTTTTCAATGATCCAGCTGTAGTTAAATTGATAAAATTTATGCAGGCAATTACCAGGATAAAGAAGCCGATCAAAGTGAAAACATATACGTTATTTATATCGCCAAGAATTGCAGGGCTATCATAGGCAAAGTTCGAATAAAGATGAATTTTTCCCAGTGGTTGTAAATATATATTATCTATATTATTGGGGATTTTATCCTGCAGGAAATTAGAGATTTTTTCATTTAACTGCTGCATCGAAGTACCAGCAGTAAGCTGAATATATGAATAAGCTGGCCAGGATGACCAATCTGACAGATCTGCACCCCAAGCTTCATAAAGCGTAAATGGAACGGCAAAATCGAACTGCAGATGAGAGTTTTTGGGAAGATCTTTGATTACTCCTGTGATTTTAAGCGGAACTATATTTTCCAATTCCAGAGATTTTCCAATTGGATCTTCTTCTCCAAAATACTTTTTAGCAGTTGATTCGGTGATAACCATGCGGAAGCGATCCGGAAAAATATTTGCCTGGTCACCTCGCAAGAAATCAACTGTAAAAATCTCAAAATACGAAGGATCGACATAAGCTCCACCCAATTCATAAAAAGCATTTTCTTCGAATTCTATCAGAACTTCACCTACGAACGTTCCGTATCTTGTATAATTTATGATCTCTGGGAAACTTTCTACCAAAGCCGGTCCTAGAGGACCTGGAGCTTTGGAGCTGTGAATTGTTTGATCATCAAATTTCTGCTCATGAATTACACGATAAATAGAATCAAAGTTTTGGTTGAATTTATCGAAACTGAATTCATCCCGCAACCAGAAA
>CAZOCS010000047.1:15287-16904 GCA_964578365.1 uncultured Candidatus Cloacimonadota bacterium | reverse complement strand
GTAGGTAAGCCGGATCTCCCTAAATTCACCAGATTGATCTCAATTCCAAATGAAGGATCTGTTAGTTTTGAAATTATTTATACAGCAGATGAAGTTATAAAGGATATCAGTGTTTATCCAACTCAGGAGTTACAAAGTGAAAGTAACAGAGCACCCTTTAAGTTTGCAATCGATAAAGATTATTATGAGAATGGATCTACATTCCCTGCTAACATAGTAGAGATCGGAGAGCCTGTGATCTTAAGAGGTGAGCGAGTTGTAAGTGTATCATTTAATCCATTTCAATACGATCCTCAAAGCAAAACTTTGAGAATTGTAAAAAATGTAGACATAGTTGTTAACGCTTCTGGCAAGGGAGGGATAAATCCCAAAATCCATGATAGGAAGAAATCCCGTTTCTTCGAACCTTTGTACAGTTCAGTAATATTGAATTATGAATCCGTTCGAGAGCGTGATGGAGAATACCAAGATCCGAGTTATCTATTTATCTATCCAAATGATGCAACACTTCTTACAAATCTTGAGTATTTAACAGACTGGAAACATCAGAAGGGTTTTGAGGTGACACTTGCCAGCACAGCAGAAACCGGAACATCTACTACATCAATAAAGAACTATATTCAAGATGCTTATGATACCTGGGAAAATCCTCCAGAGTTTGTTTGTTTAGTAGGTGATGTAGGTGGTAGCTATAGTATTCCAACTTACTATATTTCTTATTACAGTGCAGAAGGCGATCATCCTTATGCTCAACTGGAAGGAAACGATATGTTGGAAGATGTATTCTTAGGACGTATATCAATAGCTTCCATAACTAATATGCAGACTTATGTTGCCAAAGTATTAGGTTATGAAAAAGAACCATATATGGATGAGACTGACTGGTATGATAGATCTTTAATGGTGGGAGACCCCACCTACTCAGGTCCGTCTACTTATTTTACCAAACAACATATTATAGAGATGATGTTGCAGCATGCTCCAAATATTGATGCAACAGAAGTGTATTATGGGAATTGTGCAAGTGTAATAAGCAGTAATTTAAATTCGGGTGACAGCTATTTTAACTATCGTGGCTATATTGGTATGAGTGGATTTGGTAATAATAACATATATAGTCTTTCCAATTATAAAAAGTTGTCTTTTGCTGTCTTCCTAACCTGTTCAACCGGTAGTTTTGCTTCCGGTGAAAGTCGTAGTGAAGCATTTATCAGAGCCGGTTCAGCTGGTAACCCAACAGGAGCAATTGCCGCCATAGGAACAGCAACCAGCGGTACTCATACCAACTTTAATAATTGTGCAGACGCAGGTATCTATTATGGAGTTTTTGCAGATGGTATCTATAATCCGGGTGGTGCAGTAAATAGAGGTAAGCTTGCTTTATATGAACATTATCCTCAAAATCCGGGTGGTCATACAGCAAATTTCACACATATGAATACATTGATCGGTGATCCGGGAGTAGAGCTTTGGACCGCAGTACCACAGGACTTGGTCGTAAATTATGAATCACAGATCTCTCCGGGAACAAATTATCTGGAAGTTACAGTAACTGACGATGGTGGAGCTCCTCTGGCAGATGCCTGGGTTACAGCCCTTATGGGTGATGATGACATA
>CAZOCS010000047.1:13120-15187 GCA_964578365.1 uncultured Candidatus Cloacimonadota bacterium | reverse complement strand
TGGAGCTCCTCTGGCAGATGCCTGGGTTACAGCCCTTATGGGTGATGATGACATATTTGTAACAGGCTATACAGATGAGAATGGTTATGTAGTACTGGAGATCAATGCGAATTTAGAAGGTGCAGCTGATCTTACGGTAACTAAACATAATTATATTCCGCATCTGGGTGGATTTGATGTAGGAGTAGTTGATAGATTTGTAAATGTGTTCGATGTAACTATTGATGACGATAATACAGGAACATCATCCGGCAATAATGATGGAGTGATAAATCCCGGTGAAGACATAGAATTAAATGTAAGTTTGAAGAACTACGGTACACAAACTGCAAACTCAGTTATAGCTACAATAACCACAAATAACGCTTTTGTTACGATCACAGATGATTCAGAAGACTTTGGTTCGATAGCTGCCGGCAGCTCAGCATATTGTACAGATGATTTTGATATTTCCATTGCCGAATATGTATTAGGCGGCACAGAGCTCAGACTCGATATTGTGATCGAAGATAATATTGGAAATACATGGAACGATATAATTTTGCTGGTAGTAGAAGGTGCAAACCTTGATGCAGCAGATTACACAATAGAAGATGCTAACGGCTATCTTGACCCTGGTGAAACTGCAGTTATGAACGTAACACTCCAGAATAATGGTCTTGTTACTGCAGATGCAGTTTACGGTGAGCTGATTTCAACTGACAGCCGAGTAACCGTTTCAGATGCAGACGGTTATTTTGGAACTATAACCGGTGAGGGTGGACAGGGTTCTAATACTTCAGATACATTCGAAGTTATGGCCGGCACTCAACTCGTAGTAGGAATGCAGGTGATGATGGAACTTCATCTTTATAATGCAGATGGATACGATTCTACCGTGCAGTTCTTATTGGGTATTGGAGAAGTATCCATCACAGATCCTGTAGGCCCGGATTCATATGGTTATTTCTGTTATGATGATGAAGACATAGATTACTTAAGTGTTCCAACTTATAACTGGATCGAGATAAATAGTATAGGAACAAACCTTAATTTATATGATCCAGGTGATACCGGTGACAGCGAAACGATCACAGATCTTCCCATTACATTTAGAATGTACGGTGAAGAGTACGATATATTGACAGTATGCTCCAATGGTTGGATAGCCCCTGGTGGCAGTACACAGGGTTCTTTCATGAACAGCCCGATCCCCGGACCTCAAGGACCTTCACCCATGATCGCTCCTTTCTGGGATGATCTTAAAACGAGTAGTGGTGGTGTTTATTGGTATTACGATTCATCATTGCACACAGTAATTATCGAATGGGATCATATGCAGAATGATGAAGACAATTATGAAGAGACGTTCCAGGTGATTTTGTACGATGCAAATTATTATCCAACAACAACCGGTGACAGCGAGATCATGTTCCAATACAAAGTTATCAATAATACCAGTGCCGGGTCTTATCCATCCCAACACGGACAATATTCTTCAGTAGGTATTGAAGATCATACAGGCACAGTTGGACTGGAATATACATTTAACAATAGTTATCCTGCAGCTGCAAAACACTTAGAGAATGAAATGGCCTTACTTATTACAGGACCTTCTCTACCTCTTGAAGAACCGTTCCTGGTATTGGGTGGTGTAACATTAATAGATGCTAATGGTAATGGACAGGCAGATTATGGTGAAGATGTATCTCTTGATATTTTACTTAATAATCTTGGAGCTAATACAGCAACGAATGTATCGGCAACTATAAGTTCAACCGATGAAAATATCACAATAAATCAGCCAACTTCAGCTTATAATAATATTCAAGGCGGAGGATCTGCCAGTAATCAAACCGATTATGAACTCACAGTAGCAGAGGATTGTCCTGATGGACATGTAGTAAGTATTGAAATGAATATAACAAGTGATGAAGATACTTGGGTACTTTATTTCACTTTAGAACTTAATGCACCTGTAGTTGAATTTCACTCAATATTTGTAGATGATGGTGCAAACAATATTCTCGATCCTGGTGAAACTGCAGATATTTATGTATCCTTCATTAATAATGGCGGCTCAGATGC
>CAZOCS010000047.1:0-13020 GCA_964578365.1 uncultured Candidatus Cloacimonadota bacterium | reverse complement strand
TGCCGGAACGTATGATGTTATTGCCAGCCTAGATGGTTATGAAACTGTTACAGAATATGATGTTCAGGTAACTCCAACCCAAACGGTAACAATAAATTTTGTACTTACATATCTGCAGGCACCGGAAAATCTGGTAGCTTCTGCAATAAGTAACGATGTGACTCTAGATTGGGATATGACTACAATGAGAACATCCGGAACAAAGCAAGAGAAAGTGAGTTTAAGTAAGGTCTCATCAAATAGCAGAACTGTATTTGAAGAATCTAACTCTACTCCAATAACACGTTCACTTATAGGTTTCAAAGTTTACAGGAATAGTATTGAGATAGCTCAAATAAATAGCACTACCCAGACTACATATAATGATGATGGCTTAGACGGAGGAGATTATTCATATTATGTAACAGCTTTGTACGATGATAATAATGAATCTTTACCTTCCAATACAGAATTGGTTACAATAGTTCTAGACCCACCTACAAACCTTACTGCCGAATTACAAGAACCGGATATCATTCTTAACTGGGATGCTCCTTCTGCTCTAAGAAGTTTAACCGGCTACAGAATTTATCGTGATGATGTTTCTATTGGTGAAGTAATTGATGCAACGACCTATACAGATCTAAATGTTCCAACCGGAACTCATACATATTATGTGACCGGAATATATGGTCAGTATGAATCTGCACCAACAAATGAAGTTATAGTGGATTACACAGAATCTGATGATCCACTTATCCCTACACACACAGCACTTATCGGCAACTATCCTAATCCATTTAATCCTGAAACGAAAATAGAGTTCAGTTTGCTTGATGCCGACAATGTAGATCTTGTGATTTACAATATTAAGGGAGAGAAGGTTAAAAAGCTTATTACCGGTAGATTAGATTCCGGATTCCATTCTGCAGTATGGGATGGTAAGGATGATAATGGGAAGAAAGTAGCAAGTGGAATATATCTTTACAGATTCAAGACCACTAAAATAAATCAAGTTAAAAAAATGATGTTAATAAAATAATTGGAGGAAATGTGAAGAAATTTCTTTTACTGATGTTACTCTTATTTACAGTACATTCACTCTTTGGGATATTAGAATATCAAAGATCCTATGATGGATTGAGGATTACCTTTGTAAATAATGAAAGTAAATTGGAACAAGACGATCTGGAGAAGGTAGTTGCCTTACCATCAAGAAATGTTGAAATTATTGTAAATGATTGTGAAATAGCAGAATATTCTGCTGATGGTGAATTACTCAATACACGTTATGCTGATGGAAAAGAATATATTGAGCTACAACAGAGTTTTATTATGCGAGATCTGTATGCTCATCAAATTAAAATATCTAAAACTAAAGAAACAGATGGGATGTCTATAGTCTTAAATAGTTTGGATATTGATTTGAAAATGACAGATCCGGTTCAAATTCCTAACAAGATTTCTGCAGCATTCCTGCCTCTTTATCGTTCAATGGTAGATAATTTTGAGAGATCATATTTGCGTGATGCTTCGGTATCTCCATCAAAAATGCTTATTATTACTCATGAAAGTTTATTGAACGATTTGCAGTTTTTCACTGATTGGAAAAATCAGAAGGGAATAAAAACTGAAGTTGTAACAATAGAAGATATTGGTAGTACAAGTGCTCTTATAAAAGCATATATACAGGATGCTTATGATACATCAGAAGAGCCACCGGATTATGTTCTTTTAACAGGAGATATGGACGATATTTATGAAATTCCTTCATTCTACATAGTTAGTAGTGGAGGAGATAGCAATGTTACTGACCATCCTTACACAACTTTAGAAGGTGATGATTATTTTCCTGAAATGATTATTGGAAGAATGTCATTTGATAGTGTTCCAGAACTCCAAACCATGATAGCAAAAACTCTTTTTTATGAAAAAACACCTTATATGAGTAGTACACACTGGTTTGAGAATGCTACTCTTGTAGCCGGAAACTACAGCTCATCTCCACCTTTGCCTACTACTCCGGTAAAAGTTACAAAATGGCTTTACGATAAAATGGATGAATACGGATATCAAAATATTGATGAATTCTATTATTGGCCTCCATATTATAATGTTTATCCAGGAACAAATCAGATCATTGCTTCCATAAATGATGGTGTTGGAATTGTAAGTTATCGTGGATGGGGAGATGCTAATGGATGGCATTACCCTCGTTTTCATGTAGATGATCTGGATGGTTTGAGTAATGGACATATGTTACCAGTGATGACATCAATTGTATGTAATACCGGAGATTTTGCAAATAGTAGTGTTGATCCTTGTTTTGGTGAAGAATGGGTAAGAATGGGTAGTCCTGGAAATCCAAGTGGTGGTGTGGTTTTTGTGGGTCCTTCTGATCTGCATACACGTACAAAATTAAATAATTCTATATTCTCCGGACTATGGTATGGTGTATTGGATGAAGATAATCTTGCTTTTGGAAGTGCTGTATTACGCGGTAAATATGAGCTTTATGAAAACTTCCCATTAAACAGAGAACCTGGTGATTATGTAGAATTCTATTTTAGTGTTTATAATATTCTAGGTGATCCTTCATTATCGATGTGGACTACTGTGCCGCAAGATATCTCTTGTACGTTACCTACAGAAGTTAATGTGGGAACTAACTTCATTGAGTTAGATCTTACAGGTTTAGACGGTGCAATAGTAACTGCAATAAAAGCTGATGAATTTTACTCTACTGCTGTTGTAGAAAATGGCTCAGCAATAATTTATCTTGAGTCATTAACAGCTGGTGAAATTATGTTAACTATTACAAAACCAAATTATCATCCTTTTCAGCAAACAATTGATGTAATTCAAGCAAATGTTGATCTTGGTCTGGAAAATGTTTCACCAACAAGTGCAGTAATTGCTGGAGCAACAGTTCAGCTTGACCTTACTATAATGAACTTTGGAACTCAAACGGCAAGCTCAGTTTCTGCAGATCTTACTTCTGGTAATAGTAATGTGAACGTTATTACAACTTCTGCCGACTTTGGAGATATTAATGCCGGTTCCACAGCAACTGAAGGATACGATATTGAAATAAATTCGGAATGTCCGAATAATGAGATCATCGAATTTGATCTGGCAATTTCTGATGGCAGTACTGCAAAGTTCCAAATCATTGTGAGTAGTTTAATATTTGAATTTGAGAATGTTGTAGTAGATGGAAATGGTATTTTAGAGCCAAATGAAGAAAGTGACATTTCGGTTTCATTCAAGAATATCGGCTCTTTTGATGCAACATCTATTAATGCTGAGTTAATTGCACTTACAAACGATGTGAATGTGGTAACCTCTAGTTTTAATATTGGTGATGTGAGCGTTGATGAAACAGCAACAGCTGAATTTACAGTTCAGGCCTCAGAAGAATGTTTTGTTGGGATAAACGTTCCATTCCAAATAGTTATCTCCGATGCTGATGGGCTTTCAACAACTATATATTTTAGTTTAGAAATTGGAGATATTGACCAATATGCACCTACAGGACCAGATACTTTTGGATATTATGCATATGATAGTAGTGACCAATTCTATGAGAATTGTCCTGATTATGAATGGATCGAGATCGACCCGTTAGAAGGCGGCAATGGAGATGTACTTGAATTAGGTGATGATAGATCTGTTGTAATTCCAATGCCATTTGATTTCCAATTTTATGGTGAAATTGGAGATAGTTTAACAGTATGTACAAATGGTTGGATATCAATGCATCCGACATGGGAAACCTATTTCAGAAATTGGAATATCCCTTCAGCCCTGGGTCCCTATGGAATGATCGCTCCGTATTGGGACGATCTCATTGGAGAAGAGAGCGGTGGTGAACATGCAGATATGAGGATCTGCTATTATTATGATGAAACAGAAAACATATTTATCATAGAATGGAATAAATGTGTTAATAGATACGATAATTCATCTATTGAAAAATTTGAGATAGTTCTTTATGATCCGACTTTTTATCCAACTGCAAGTGGTAATGGTGAGATCCAGTTTAATTATAAACTTGCCAATAATCCTGATGCAACAAGTAATTATGCAACAATTGGAATTGAAAATCATGATCAATCTGCAGGATTACTCTATACCTATGCTAATATCTATCCTCAAAGTGCATTACCAATTCAGAATGAATTTTCAATAAAATTTACAACCGAGGAACCTGAATTTGTTGCACCTGCTGTTCCTTTAGCAGATTTTACAGCAGAGAGAACTTATGGCATTGTTCCTTACGATGTGAACTTTATTAATCTCACAACTCCACCTTATTTCTATAATGAATTCCTTTGGACATTTGGTGATGGTGGTACTACATCAGAAGAGCGACATCCGGTGCATACTTTCTCTGATCCCGGCAGTTATGATATAACACTGGCAGTTGAGAATATTGAAGGTGTAGATGAAATCACAAAAACCGGCTTCGTTAATGTCTATTCAACTGACGGTCTTATTTGGCCTGGAGATACGAATCTTGATGGTGTAGTGAGTGTTGAAGATATTCTGCCGATAGGCGTATACTGGCGTCAAACTGGTAATGCCAGAGCTAATGCATCTCTTGTTTGGGAAGCTAATGATTATCCCGGTGGATGGGATATCGATGTGGCATCTTTGGCAGATTGCGATGGTAATGGTGAAGTTAATATTGCGGATGTTCTCGCTATCGGATTGAACTGGGGAGCTACTCATAGTTCAACAATGGGATTACCACCATTCAGTCCTGAAGAATTAGAAGCAAATCGTTCCAATTTTGAAGATATTTATTATTCTTTAGATAACACTGGAAATGAGCTGCTGATAAAAAATTACATTGCTCGTGAATTTGGTATGCCAATAATTCAACCGATCGAGATAAATAGTCTGAAACAGAATTATCCCAATCCTTTCAATCCGGAAACTAATATTTCTTATTCTGTTATAGATAATGGCTCAGTAGAGTTAGCTATTTATAACATTAAGGGCCAGCTTGTAAAAGAGCTTGTAAGGTCTACTAGGAATGCCGGAGAGCATACAGTAGTTTGGAATGGAAAGGATTCAGCAGGTAGAAAAGTGAGTAGTGGATTGTATTTCTATAAACTGAAATTAAATGGAAAAACAATAGATACAAAAAAAATGATGTTGTTGAAATAGAAAAATGGAGAATAAAATGTTAAGAACTGTGTTTAATCCTGAATTAACCGGGAAAAGAATACTCTTTCTGATAATAGTAACGGTAGTGATGTTTTCGATATCTTGCTCGAATGATTCAACAGAACCGTCAGCAGAAAACCTTAAATTAATGTTTAGCCCATCGGAACAAACTGTGCCTGTAAATACAGAAACCGATTATATCATCAAAGTAGAAAATGTTGAGAATCTTTTTGCATTTTCTGCTGAGATCGCATTTGATAGTTCAGTGGCAGAATTGGTTCAAAATGCTGTAGTAATTGGAGGATTTTGGAATTCTGATCTGGTAGAATTGAATGTGGTGAAAGAAGATAGATTAAGCATAAGCATCAGCTTACAGCAGACTCCAAGTGAAGATGGAATCGATGGTGATGGAGAGCTTTTTACTTTTAGTATTATAGGATATGTTGTTGGTCAAACAAATCTAACTTTTGAAAATTTACAAATGATCGATGAAAATGGTAATGAGGTTTCTAACTTTGATGAAATTGAAATTACCAATGGTAGCTTAATAGTAGAATAATATGTTTGGTTTGATAATTGGATTATTGCTACTGCTCACTTTTGGGATCTATGAATTTCAGAAGTGCAAGATAAGTAGAAAGAAAATTCCCATGATCATACACATAAATGGAACAAGGGGTAAATCTAGTGTTACACGTCTTATTGCTGCCGGACTTCGTGCCGGAGGTAAGAAGACAATAGCCAAGACTACCGGTTCTGCGCCTGCCTTAATTTATGAGGATGGAAGTGAAACACCGATCATTAGACATCATGGTGCAAATATAAAAGAGCAGATCAAGATCATGAAATTTGCTGCAAAAAAACAAATAGATATTCTTGTTCTTGAGTGCATGGCTGTTACACCAGAATACCAGTGGGTTACAGAGCATGAGATCGTTAGATCTAATATTGGAATTATTACAAATTCCAGAATGGACCATCTGGATGTTATGGGACCCGGACTAAAAAATGTAACACGCTCTCTGTGTAATACGATCCCTAAACATGGTGTTTTGTTTACTGCTGAGAAGAAAGTTTTTCCTATCATCCAAAAAGAAGCAAAAAAAGTTCATTGTGAGATCATTCAATCTGAGGATTCAGGAATTTCCAACGAAGATATGCAGGGATTTTCTTATATAGAACATAAAGAAAACGTTGCCCTCTCATTAAAGGTTTGTGAGCATTTTGGAATCGATAGAAAAACAGCTATAGAAGGTATGTATACTGCCCAACTGGATATTGGAGCAATGGAAATATATATGCATAAGAGCAAAGAGACGGAGTTACATTTTGTTCATGCTTTTGCTGCTAATGATCCGGAGTCTACAGAGTTTGTTATCAATTCGGTAAAAGAGCTTTATCCTCACACTCATGCAGTTGCCATTGTCTTAAGTACCAGAGCAGATAGAATATTCCGTTCTAAGCAGCTTGTTCGTATGCTTAAAGAGGTAGATTACGACCACCTTTATCTGATCGGTGAGCAGACGAATACAATATATTCTTATGCTTTGAGTCACAAATTAGATAAGAATAAAATTACTGATTGTGGTTGGATAACAGGACTTAGGTTGACAAATTGTGCAGTAAAATTACCAGCGAAAGAGATACTTATGTTGGGAATTGGTAATATTGGTGGCAATGGTGGAATTATTGTAAATTATTTTAAAGAAAGGAATAAAAATGTTTGAAGTAGCAATCGGTTTAGGGGTATTAATTAGTTTGTTCTTTCTAGAGACTTTTGGAGCAGCAGCAGGTGGAATTGTAGTTGCCGGGTATGTTGCGATGCACTTACATCAACCCATCACAATTTTAGCGACATTATCAATAAGTATCATTGTGTTTATAATAGTTAAATTTCTTGGAAATTTTATGTTTATTTACGGCAGAAGAAGAATGGTGATAACCGTTCTACTAGGATTTATCATTGGCTGGATGGCAAGATATTATGGTGTTTTTGCAAATCTATCTTCAGACTATTCTGTTAATGTTATTGGATTTATTATTCCGGGTCTTATTGCTAATTCGATGGAACGTCAAGGGATTGTGAAAACACTTTCTATCATGGTTGTAGCGGCAGTAGTTGTACGGTTTTTGTTAGTATTGATATTTGGTGGAGAAATCATAGGATAAGGAGAATCATGTTTATTCCCAGTGCAAAATCAAAATTTAGTTTAATTCTATTAATGCTTGTTGCTATAGCATTATTTATATGGGTAGAAAATTCACGAGTTTTTATTAGTGATAAATATTATGAAGAAAAACTTTCTGCATCCAAATTGATGCAAATTGCTGAGATCGCAATAAAAGAATTTAGGAATTCGGAAGGTATTTATATTGATGAAGTGAACGATCCGAATAGGACTGCAATGATCGGTGATAAACAATCACCAATAGTTACAGATCGTGGTGATCTTACTTCTAAACTTACAAGCTTGAATCCAAATTTCGCCGCTGTGATCGTGGAAATGTTCAAAGAAGCGAACTTGAAAAAAGGTGATAAGATAGCGATTAGCTGTACAGGTTCTTTCCCAGCACTGAATATTGCTGTGTTTAGTGCCGCAAAAGTATTGGAATTGGAACCCATTATCATATCTTCGGTCGGGGCTTCTATGTTCGGTGCTACAGATCCGGAATTTACCTGGCTGGATATGGAAGAATTCTTTATTCAAAGAAACATATTTGATTACAAAAGCATAGCTGCTTCAATTGGTGGTGGACGCGATCTTGGAAGAGGACTGAGTAAGAATGGACGTGAAGTGATAATAGGAAATATTAATAAACATAATATTCAATTAGTTCGTACGGAAACACTAGAACAGAATATTCTAAACAAAATGGAACTTTATAAAACCGCTGCTCAAAACGAGATTACGCTTTATGTAAATATCGGAGGTGGTCTTTCTAGTATAGGAGCTACTCTAAATGGGAGATTAATTGATCCTGGCTTTCATAGGTATCTTACCTTAACAAATACACCTCTTAAAGGCACAATGCTTCTATTTGCGGACGAAGGTGTTCCGGTTATTCATTTGTTAGACATCACAAGACTTGCAGAAGAAAGTAAGCTGCCACTGGCTCCGGATCCGCTTCCAGAACCGGGAATTGGAAGTATGTTCTCTGATGAAAAATATAATTTAACAATTACAACTATTTCTTTTATTATTTTGGTAATATTAATATTAGTTGTGATCTTTTTTGATCATAAGGAATTAAGTATCAAAGATGATGAAATCAATGTTTAGTAGGAAAAAGATACTTCTATCATTAGCATTACTGGGAATCACACTTTCTCTTAATGCAGCGGATATTCAATATAACTCAGATCCCGAGGAATTCCTAATCTACAACAGAAGAAACAGCAAGATCTATAATTATTTTCTTCTAAGTCCGGCTGAGAAAATTTCCTGTACTCTTTTCAATATTGATACACTAAACGTCTATTCGCGAGCAATTATCAATAACGGATCATCAATTGATTATCAATATAAAGTTAATATTAGTAATGAAGAATTGATCTTAGACAAATCTGCGAAGTTAAGTGCTTTAAGCAGAGGTGTAGCGGGAGAAAATATTTCTAGTTATAACAAATATACTACAAAAATTTATGAGGAGAAGATAAACTTCTCAATAACAAATATTTCTCAGAATGATCTGATCTTCAAAATTTCAGGAAATAATATAGTTTCATCCAATAAAGAAATCGATTATATCCGTTTCACTCCAAATTTTTATGGAGGTGAAAAAACTCTGGTTCTCGATGATAAGGAGTATACATATTATGTACCTAAAGCTGGTAAGATCCAACTCACTCTTGAGGGTCCTATTGTTCTAAAAATAATCAGCAGAATGCTATTTAATACAAATTACATTAATAATTCCGGCTATCGTTTCAATGTATTTGATAATAGAGATCTATTTGCAGAATTTATAGAGAAAGCATATAAATCTAAAAGAAACTGGATAAAAAATGAGCCCGATATAATTCCTTCTACTGGTGATGTGAATATTATTAAATTACCTGAAGGAATCCATCATATATCCATTGAAGATAAAGACAAAAACAAAGAACTGATCTTTAGATTTTATATAAATAAAGCATCAGTTGAGATTGGAAAACAATGAAAAAATATTTATTGATCTTAATAATAACTATAACAAGTACACTTGCAGCACAGAATTTCAGTTTTTCACCCAGCATCAAAATAGATACAAAATATAATAGTAATATCCTAAATCTTTCACAAGACGATCTGGATAGATTTGAAAATGGAGGAGAACCGGATAAATTCTCGCTCGAAACTTCTGATGATCTTATTACTTCCGCAAAAGCGGAACTTAGTTTGAAACACAGATTGATAGCCGAGCATACACAAATTAATAGAATTGCAATTAAATATAATAAGTTCTTAAACAATAGTTTTGAAGATAATTACTACATAGAATTTGCTATAAAACAATTCTTTAGTAAAAAACTGAATTTAGGAATGTATTATTATTATCATCCGGAAATCTACGTTAACAGATACGAAAGTGTTTTGGATGCAGATACTCCTTACCATGACTTTACATATAGTAAGAATAATTATATTGGGAAAATAAATTATATACTGAATTCAAAATTCCAATTTAATTACAAATTCGCTTTTTCTCAGCTTTATTATAATGAATATTTTACAGAATATGATGCAGAAAATATTGAGAATGGACTTAGCATTGGAATAACTCCTGCAAATTGGATTCGGATAAACTCAAGTTATGCTTATAAATTTTCTAATGCAAAAGCTGAAGATGCATTTAGTAACCCACAGCTGGTAACTATAATAAAGGATGCAACTTATCAAGCTGATATTTTAGGTCTTTCAATATACTTTCCTGCAGTAATATCTGTATCTTCAAAACCAGTTAATTTTACTCTTGGTGCAAAATATGAGCACCTCTACTTCCAGGCAGAGGATCAACTGGATGAATATCACTATGGAAGAGATGATAAAATCGTAACATTAAATACTGATGCAAAATACAAAATTAATGATAACATCTCTCTAGAATATTATTACAAATATAAGTTTAGAAATACAGGTTCTCCTTACACAAATGTTGTAGCAGATAAGGAATACAATTTATATGAAACAGGGATATCAATAGGTTTATCTCTGTAATAATATTACGACACTTTTGTCAGAGAAGTTCCATAAATGTCATACAATAAAACATAAAAACAAATTGCATAATTAACATAACACCATAAATTTATACATAAAGTGTTATGAATTGTGGAGTTGCAGAGATACTGGCATCTACAATGAAAAGTTGCTTTTTTTGGATTGATTATTGCATTATAATATAGCTTAGTTCTTTTATAAGAGTAATTTTATATTGACAGTAAACATGAGTTTATTTATTTATATGCGCGTAAACATAAAAAAGAAAAAATAACATATTCCTAAAAGTTGGAGGAAATATGAAAAAATATTTAATGGTTTTATTTATTGTTTTAGTTTTTAGTTCTTTGGCTTTTGGGCAGACAAATCCTCAATTTGTTAATGTTGGATTAGCGAATACTTCCGGTAGTGGTGGTGGATCAACTGGTGCGGGGCAAACGGTATATGTTCAGGCATTGGGAAATGGTTTAGGTGGAGTCTTACAAGCAGGGATTCACGATAACGGTTCCTCGCAAAATGACAAACTTTATATATATTATTATAGTGATTCCCCTCCTTCTGCATATCAAACTTACAAAGAGGTTGATGCGTCTAGTTTTGCTATTACAGGCACCAATACATTAGCATTTCAATTTATTATGCCTGGAGAAGATGCAAATACAAGTGGGGCACTTTCAATTGAAATCTATTTTGGATTAGTTGCTCATCAATCATTTCCACCTCCACCTACGTCCAATTATGGTTTTGGAGAACTATCTTATTCAGGAGTAAATAACGCACCTACAAATTATTATTCCTATCTAACTTATAGCACTGACACTTCTACCGAAGCACCAACATTAGATTTACCTTTAGCAAGTTCAACTGTTGGTGAGAATATTACTGTCCAATATGATCAACCGGAAACTGCTTATTCAAGTACTGTAAAATTAACATTCACCCGTACGGCTGGATCAGCAGATTCAAATTCTCCTCATATATTAGAAGTTACTAGTGAAGCATCAGGAACTGATAAAACATTAGCTATTGATGGTAGCAATCTTGCTGGCTCACCAGGTATTGCTTCTCAAATTAGCGGTGCCAATTTAGTTGATGATGCTATTTATGTTATTAAAATAGAATATCAGGATCTTGCTCAAAATGCTGCTGCAAGTGATGAAAATGCCGGTATTACTTATGACGGAAGTGCAGCTCTTCAGGCTTCAGGTGGAGATTATAATGCTGGCACTAGTTTTGCTCCGGGATCACAAGATAATGCATTCTTTAGATTAAAAATGGAGAATACTGGCAGTGGTACAAAGTACATAGACAAAATTAAAATTCATATGCTGGGATCCTTTGATGCTTCAGATATTGATTTAATTGAAATTTGGAGATCAATTGATGATACTTTTGGTAGTGATACTTCAATAGGAAGTGGTAATCCTGATGTTGCTGATGAAATTGAATTTGATTTTAGTCCTGATGAGGGAATATCTTCAAGTTCACCAACTTGGTATTTCTTTACTATTGATGTAGATTCAGGAGCTTCAGGTACTGATGAGATAGGTTTAGAGATCGAAACTGGAGGTATTACTCCTGAAGCTGGAGTTACGGTTGTCGGTCTTCCACTTAGTGGAAGTACACACCCATTACCGGTTACTTTATCCAGTTTCACAGTGGTGCTTTCCGAGCAGCCTGTGATATATTGGACAACGCAAAGTGAAACAAATAATGCCTATTGGAATATTTACAGAGGTATCTCACAGAATTTGGGTCAGGCAATTCAAATTAATTATGGTGATCTGATACCGGGACAAGGTACAGTTACAGAGCCAACAGATTATTCCTATATAGATAATTTTCCAATTGTAGAAAACACAACTTACTGGTATTGGTTAGAGTGTGTAGATAACGCAGGAGAAGCAGATATTTTGGGTCCTGTTTCATTATTTATTCCGGAAGGTAATGGAAACAATGGAACACCTGCAACACCAGATGATTATGGTCTCAAACAGAACTATCCAAATCCATTTAACCCCGATACAAAAATTAATTTTGCACTTGTAGAGGATAGTCCGGTACGGCTCACAATTTATAACATCAAGGGTGAGAAAGTAAAAACTATATTTGAAGATTTTGTACCGGCTGATATGGTTCAAACTGCATATTGGGATGGTAAGGATGAAAGTGGAAAAAGGGTTGCATCCGGTGTATATATGTACCGCTTGAGGACAAATAAAACAGAATTCAACAAAAGAATGTTGTTAATGAAATAATTAAGCAAACCTTGCGGATGGTTGAAATCCTCCGCAAGGTTGTAAATAAAAACATTTAGCCCTTCAGCGAAAGCTGAGGGGCTATTTTATTATATTTATTTCTGTTGTCTCTGAGTCCCGAAAGTTTTTTTGGATTACATAGTCATTCGACGACCTGTCCTGTCGAAGTCCCGGAATCGGGACGAAGTCGGAAGAGTCTCTATAAATCACAAAAAAATTAAATTACACTACGATTAAACACTGAAAATTCTTAGATTCTTCGTAAGAGGACTGAAAAGAATCTCTCAGAAAGACAAGAATTTTCTTCAACTTCACCCTCTATACACGTTCTTCCCGAATATATTTGAAAAATTATATTATTTGGAAACTGGAAGCGTAAAAGGCTCACTATTAATAAAAACAACAAT
>CAZOCS010000046.1:0-17581 GCA_964578365.1 uncultured Candidatus Cloacimonadota bacterium | reverse complement strand
CCAAACCGAAGATTAATATCCCTGGATCTGCAATATATTCCTAACTTCTTTTAATTAAGAGTATTATAATTACTATAATAAATTATAATTGAGATAAAATTAATTCGAATCATCCCTATTTAGTGACAATTGTGTCGTTATCGGGACAAAGTGAAGACTATAGCGTTGCCAACCTCTTGGTTTATTAATCTAATAGTTCCAAATCAAAATCTTCACCCAGATAGCTTTCCAGCTGGGGAGAACTTGTTTCGTAGGGGTCGTTGTCACTGTAGATCAATTTATAATTTCTATTTGTCTGGAAATCGAGAAAGAGAAATGTATAATTATTGTGTACTCTATATTTCCAGATCTCATATTTTTTCTGGGCATATTTTGTTCTTATGTCTGTGTTACCGTATATAATATCATCCGGTTCACCGTATTTAATAAATATCCTGCCGCGATCTGTGACCCAGCCGTCATCAAAGTGAGAAAAATGCTCATTACAATAGAGAATTCGCTCTTTGGTCAATTGAAAAAATTCGTTTTTCTTGGTTAGAATATCCGTATCATTAACTTCCCAGAATCTATCGATAAATTTCAGTTTACCTTCATCCGTTAATTCCCTCCAGATCTTTGTTTTAGCGGAAGGCAGAAAGTATTTCAATAGAACTATTTCATCCTCCAGATCTACAAAAAGCCGGTAATTGCTGACACTCTTTTTCTTAATACTGAAATAATCTTCTGCTAAATTAACAACATTTGAGATGGGATCCTTAACCTCTATAATAATATTATGATAACCCTCAGTTAGATCTGATATATCAATTTTCTTAAGCTGTGCTTTTTTAGTTCCCTGACAATTTAGTTCACTCGATATAACCCTCAGAGTATCATCATCTCTTAATATGGTGATTTTCTGTTCAAGTTCTCCTACCGGGAACAGCACATTACCCAGCTCATAATAAAGGTATAACGAATCGACCTCACCCTTTGTATAGATGTGGCTAGAGTTAATAAAGAAAAGATCTCCCTCCCGGTGAAACTTATCGAGATAATTAGTTGTATCGGCAACTATATTGGAAGAAAATTCCAGATCGGAAAGAAAAGAGTCTTTTCTTAAGATATTCAGGTCCTCTGACCAGGTAAAATTATCCTGTGAATGGATATCGCTAAATGAAATATGCATGGTATAAACAGAGCTGGGCAGGGTTACGGAGATCTTGTCCCTGAATAATTTCCCAGATCTGGTCATCTCCTGATTGGGGAAGATCAGCTTATTTGTAAAATCGCCTTGGCTCACTATCTGCTCTTCTAAAAAAATTGTATATTCAACCATGAGCTCGGTCACAAATCCTGAGTCGGTTCTTTCGAACTTAAGCTCATTATAGGGGAGCTGATAATTGAAGTCAAAGATAGTATGACTCGATTCGTCCAGGAATCTATTAAGATCAACTGTGATCGGCAATTGATTTGAGAAGAGCATTGAGCAGGATAGTAGAATTAAAATAATTAACAGGTGCTTCATAAAACCTTCTTTTTTATAAACTTAAGCTCAATTTCTGCTGCAGTCCTTCGATCTGCTGGCACAACTCCTTCAATTGACCGTTAGGGAATATCTTCATATCTTTTGGGTGCAGGTTCAGCATTTTAAAAGAGGAGGTCTCCAGGGCAATATGAAGACCGAAATTACCTCGATTCTCCCTCAGGTATTTTTTTAATTTCTGAGAAAATTCTTCGTTGAAATCCACCTCTTTCATTTTAAGATAGACCTCACCTGTAAGCTCTTTCTGCAGCTCATCAAAGTGCATTACTTTGGTGGGAATTATGCGCAGTACATTATCTCCGCCATTGGAGTAGTTCGATTTCTTGCCGATGATGAAAAGTTCCTGCCCCTCCTGCATAGATCTGATATAGCTCATATAGTCATCTCTGAACAGGGTCACCTCGAACTTGCCGCTCAGATCCTCCATAATGATAATGGCAAAAGGATTTCCCCTCTTATCCATTTTTTTTAATGATCTCGGAGACCACTCCCGCGATGGCTATCTTGGAGGGGATCGCATCAAGAGATTTTTCTGAAAGATCTGAAGATGTGTTCACAAAGAGATCTATCATCTCCCTATATTGATTAAGGGGATGACCCGACCAGTAATAGCCCAGTACAAGTTTCTCATGCTTCAGTTTTTCATGCAGGGTCCAGTCGTGCAAAACGGGCAGTTTTGGTTGATAATCATCCTCTTGCCCCTCTTCACTAAAGGCATCGAAAAACATCATCTGTCCCCGTTTTTTCTCCGCCTGGATCCCGGTTCCATATTCCAGTGCGCTCTCGATCGCCTTATATTTCTGGGCCCGGTTCCCTTCCAGTTCATCCATCGCACCCGAACCGATCAGGCTCTCCAGAACCGATTTATTCACACACATCGTATCCGAGCGGGAACAGAAATCGAAAATCGATTTATACTCACCGGCCTCATCACGGTCATTTATCATGGCGTTTATAGCTGCACTGCCTACATTTTTTATAGCCCGAAGACCAAAGAGGATCTTCTTGCCATCCACCATGAATTCATTCTGGCTCTTGTTAATATTGGGTGGGATCAACTCGATCTCCATTGCTTTACATTCATCCACAAAATAGGGGATCTTGGCAGGATTATCTTCCAGGGAAAGAAGAGCTGCCATAAATTCGACCGGATAGTGCGATTTTAAATAGGCAGTTTGAAAAGCGATGTAAGCATAAGCTGTGGCATGACTTTTATTGAAAGCGTAGTTGGCAAATTCGAGCCAGTTATTCCAGATAGTTTCAATAACATGAGGTTTAACGCCGTTCCTGGAAGCTCCTTCCACAAATTTGACCTTCAGTTTCTCCATCGTTTTCAGCTTTTTCTTACTGATGGCTTTTCTTAGAGTATCAGCTTCTGCCCCACTTAATCCGCCCATTTCACGGGCGATCTGCATCACCTGCTCCTGGTAGACCGTAACACCGTAGGTCTCCTGCAGTGAATTCTCCGTGAGCTGATGGATATAGGATATTTTTTCTTTCCCCTGCTTTCTATTGATAAAGGTTTCGATAAACTGCATGGGACCGGGACGATAGAGAGCCACCATGGCAATAAGATCTTCAAATTTGTTGGGTTTTAGAGCCGAGAGATGTTTCTTCATTCCCCCCGATTCAAATTGGAAAATACCGTCGGTCTGTCCGTTGGAAAGCAGTTCATAAGCTTTATTATCGGTAATATCAACATTATCTATATTGATATCGATCTTTTGTGAATCCTTGAGAAGCTCTACTGTTTTCTTGATCAGGGTAAGCGTTCTAAGACCCAAAAAATCCATCTTCAGCATTTTCAGATCATCCAGCCACTTGCCTTCATACTGTACCAGAACCGCCAGCTCGCTACCCTTTTGATTAGAAGTAGCCAGAGGCACATAATCGCTCAGATTCCCCGGACCTATAACCACTCCGGCAGCATGAACTCCGGTATGGCGGACCAGTCCCTCCAGGACCTGTGAATAGGTAAGGATCGAGGAGTAGACATCGTTCTCAGACATCTTATCGGCAAATTCCCTCGATTGCTTCAGAGCCTTTTCGAGTGAGATGCGCGGAGTTGAAGGTATCAGTTTGGTTATCTCATTGGCAGTTGCGGCAGGCAGGTCCATCACCCTCGCTACATCCTTGATCACGGACTTGGCTCCCAGGGTTCCAAAGGTGATGATCTGAGCCACACTCTTACGTCCATATTTTTTAACCACATAATCTATGATCTTGCCTCTGCCCTCGGCGCAGAAATCGATATCGATATCGGGCATTCCGATCCGGTCGGGATTCAAAAACCTCTCAAAGAAAAGTCCATATTTCAGAGGCTCGATCTGGGTAATCGCCAGCAGGTAGGAGACTATACTGCCCACGGCAGAACCACGTCCGGGACCGACCGGTACATCCATCTCCCTTGCCGCATCGCAGAAATCCTTCACGATCAGGAAATATTCGTTATAACCCATTTTATTGATCACCGAAAGTTCATAATCTATGCGCTGTTTCACCTCATCGGTAATTTCGGGATATCTCTTTTTGGCAGCTTCATTGCAAAGAACTTTGAGATATTCTTTGGAATTTGTATAATCTTCCGGGATAGCTATCTGGGGAAAGAGAAATTCGTTATAATCCAGTTTCAGATCTATCTGATCTGCTATTTTTAAAGTATTATCGTAAGCTTCACTGAGTTGTGGAAAGAGCTCTCTCATCTCATCTTCAGATTTGAAATAGAGCTGGTTAGTATTGTATTTCATGCGGTTGGCATCGGATAGTGATTTGCCGGTCTGGATACAGAGCAGGACATCGTGAGCTTCGGCATCTTTTTTATTGATATAGTGACAGTCATTGGTCACAACAAGAGGTGTATCCGTATCACGCGCCAGCTCGATCAACAAGGGTGCCACTATCTTCTCCTCTTCAATACCATGATCCTGGATCTCGAGATAGAACCTGCCTGGGAAAATGCTCTTATAAAAATCGACGGCTGCCTGAGCCTGCTGACGATTTCCATTTAGTAGCAGATGGGGGATCTCTCCCTTAAGACATGCCGAAAGACAGATTATCCCCTCCGAATACTTGGCAATAAGACGTTTATTGATGCGGGGTTTATAGTAAAAGCCATCCAGATATGCCTTGGAGGAGAGTTTGACAAGGTTCTTATAACCTTGAAGATTCTGAGCCAATAGGACCAGATGATGCCTGATATCCTTCTTGGCACTGGAGTCGTCGAACTCATGATTTATGATATATGTTTCGATGCCGATTATAGGTTTGACACCCTCTTTTTTAGCTTTGTTATAAAAGTCGATAACACCGAACATATTACCGTGATCTGTCATGGCAACGGCAGGCATCCCGAATTCCTTGGCTTTGGCGATCATTTTATCTGTGCGGCAGGCGCCGTCTAATAGACTGTATTGAGTGTGATTATGTAGATGAATAAATGCCATTGAAATTCCTTTCTCCTAGAATTCTTGCCTATTGAAAAACCAAGTAATATTTTAAGCTAAATTCATTATGTCAAGTCAAACTAATATATTTCTTTATTCAATTTAGCCGCAGATTTTATAAAGCAAGCAGGCAGTGGAGATTAAGTTTAGATTAAGTGCTAAAAATACATTATGATCAATTTGGGGTTGCCCCGATCTGTTAACAATTGAAGATCTTTATCTGGCATTGCCCTAGCTAAACAGAGCACATACAGAGCAAATTTAAGGTTCGATAGCGGATGATCAGACCATTGCCGGTGTGGAGAGGGAACATATCAAAAAAATTCTCGATGAATGTAATGGTAATCAATTGAAGGCAGCTAAACGGCTGGGCATTCACCGCAATACCCTGGCCCGAAAGATCAAAGAGTTCAATTTATAGATCTACCTCCTGGTATTACAAATAATCCTAAAAAATAAAAAAAACATTTGACAAAATCTTAACTGACCTTCAATTCGGTGAGTGTGTACTCAGTGAACGGAGGTTCGATGAATAAACGCCAAGCACAGAAACAATTAACCCGTGAGAAGATCATTGCTGCTGCTAAGGAGATATTTGTTAAAAAAGGGATCACTCGCACAGCCACTGCCCAGATAGCTGAGGCGGCCGGTGTTGCTCACGGTACTCTCTTTTTGCATTTTCCCAGTAAAGATTCACTCGTTATTGAACTGCTTGATGCGGAGTTGGCAAAATTCAGTTCTAACATAAAAGAGCTGATAGTTGAAACTTCCGATATTATTACAATCTTAGAACAATATTTAGATCTTATTCAAGCTGAAGAGGGTTTTTTCTCATCACTTGCCCGTGAATTGCCTAACTACAATCCGGATTTGCGCCGTAAGATCCTGTTTCGTGAATCACTTATTAGAGAGCATTTTTATCGGGTGATTAAAAAAGGTATAGAACAGAATATTTATGTTGATATAGAGATTGCAAGCGCACTCACTTTTCTGTTTGGCACCATTAACTACTATCTGAGCTTTAAGACAAGCTTTGTGCAGGATGGGAGCGTAATCGAAAAATTTCACGATCAGATAATCGATATTTTCATGAAGATCTTAGAAAAACCAAAGAAAAATGGAGGATCTTAAATGAACGAACTACACATTTGCAAAAGTTGTGGAAAAGTTATTAAGGAGATAGAAGAGTTCGCTGGCGGTAAAGTAGGCAGTGAATACTGCAGCCAGTGCACAGATGAATTCGGCTATATAAAAAGATACTCCTATGTCGTTGAAGAGATCAAACAAAAACTGATGAATCAGATGTCACTCTCTGAGGAGGAGGCAAAAAAAATGGCAATGGAAAATGTTTCGGATATCCCGCACTGGGCACAGCGTGAAAACCTGATCAGTGACAAGAAGAATATAATAATTACCGATGTAGGCAGCACCACGACCAAGGCGATCCTGCTCCAAAAAAAGGGTGGTGAGTTCGCCCTAAGATCGCTTCATCACGCTGCCACAACGGTAGAAAAACCTACAGAGGATGTTAATATAGGTGTTATTAAGGCGATAAGACAGATTGAAAAAGAGACCGCTATTCCCCTTCTAAAATCCGGGGCAACCGATGCAGAGATAGTATTCAATGACGACACACTGTATCTAACCACCAGCAGTGCAGGGGGTGGACTGCAGATACTGGTGATCGGGCTTACTTTGTTCGATTCTGCCAGCAGCGGCAAGAGAACCGCTTTCGGAGCCGGAGGGGTGATCCTCGATACATTTGCCATAGATGATAAGCGCAGCAGTCTGGAGCAGATGCAGGCAATGAGCGTTCTGCATCCCGATATAATTTTGATGTGCGGTGGAATTGACGGTGGAGCTGTTTCACCTATCCTGCGGCTTGGTGAGATATTACAACTTGCAAAACCCAGTCCGAAATTTGGAGATAAGACCAATATCCCGCTTGTATTTGCCGGCAATAGGGGGGCGAGAACTTTCATCGCCGGACTATTCGGTAAAAAATTCGATCTCTTTATCGTTCCCAACCTGCGCCCAAAACTTACAGAGGAGAACCTGCAACCCGCCAGGGAGAAGATCCATCAGCTCTTTATGGATAATGTAATGGAACAGGCTCCCGGTTATTCCCTTCTAAAAAAGATAGTTAGTGACGATATAATCCCCACTCCCATGAGCGTGATAAATTCACTGCAGCTTATAAGTGAAAAACTGGATGAGAATGTTATGGCCGTTGATATCGGAGGTGCGACCACCGACATTTTTTCAAATATCCTGGGTGAATATTTTAGAACAGTAAGCGCAAATTACGGTATGAGCTACAGTATTTCCAACGTTCTTAAAGATACCGGATATGCCAATGTTAAAAAATGGCTGCCGGATGGGCTGGATGACAATTATATAACCAATTACATTGCCAACAAGATGCTCTACCCGACCTTCAATCCTTCCGCTGCTCCGCAGATCGCGATTGAACATGCAATTTCCAAAGAGGCTATCAGGATGTCAAAAAAGCAGCACATGGAGATGAATTTCAATACCAGGGAGATCGGATTTCTGGATAAGATCAAGCTGAAGCACAAGGAGCTGGAAAATATTACAGAGGCCTTCTATATTGAAAAGGAGATAGAAGCTAAGAAATTTCACATGTACGATATCAATATATTAATCGGTGCCGGTGGTGTACTTTCTCATACAGGATCCAATGAGCAGGCTCTCTCAATAATTTACGACGGTTTCCAGCCCGAGGGTATTACTGAAATTTGGAAAGACAAACATTTCATCTCTCCTCATCTGGGAAAACTGAGCGCAGTTGATGAAAAGTTAGCCGCTAAACTATTAACCGATGAATGCTTTGAAAAAATTGGCATATCTATTCGCCCCTTATCCCAGAAATGGAAAAAGGATAAGATCGTTATGAATTTGAAAATAGATGATAAAAAACACACGATCAAGGTTGGAGATAGACTCTATCTCAATAATGAAAAGGGAGTAGCGCGGAATATTTCCATAACCTTGGAAAAAGGTTTTTATTTAAATGAGAGTAACTCAGGTCTTAAGTTTGAATCTGATCTTCCTCTCTATATCGATGCAGTACCGCAAGACAATTTTGATTCGGAAAACAGAGCAATGGAGCTCTTTTCACAATTTGATAATATCCCCTCCATTGAAGAAAGTTTTATAAGTTTCATTAAACAAAAACCGATCATTTCCGGAACTCAAGAGCATAAAGTTGCACTCCCTTATGAAGGAAATATCTTAGTGAAACAGGGGGATGAGGTTAATAGTGATACTATTATCGGAGAAAACCTATTCGATCCACCGCGCGTTTATGTGATCTCACTTTTCGATAAAACATATCTGCATTTGAACAGTGATAATATAGAAAAATCACTTCTGATAAAAGAGGGAGATGAAGTTAAGTTCGGCCAGCGCATAGTTGAGATAGGAGATAGATCTTTTATCCAGGAACTCAAGTTCCAGCATTACTATTTTGATGCTCCTGTTAGGGGAAAAGTTGAGAAGATCAATCTCGATTCGGGAACAATTATCATGCGTGAGATCCAAGATTATTCTACCAAGCCCAAGAAAGTAAATGTTGCAAAAAGACTTAATGTTAAACCAAAACAAATAAAGTCTTATATGAAAAAAGGAGTAGATGATTTTGTCTATGCAGGAGATTCTTTAGCCTCCAGAGTTTTTGATAAAAACACCGCTCTTCCTTCCATCGTCTCATCGCCAACCACAGGTACGATAAAAGAGGTCAACCTTGAAACGGGTATCGTTACAGTTCAGTACGACAAAGATCCTTACCAGCTAAAAGCCGGCATCACGGGTAAGGTTGAAAAGGTAGAGGATGGAACAGCTGCTGTTATCTTTTATAGTGGATTGACCTTGAAAGGAATTATTGGATTTGGAACCGAAGCATGCGGAAAGCTGAAGGTAATTGAGAAGTCGTCGCAATTAGATAGTTGCCGGGAAGATGAAATTCTCATCTTTACCCAACAAATTGATAATGAGATACTCACCCTGGCTACAAATAGAAAAGTAAGGGGCATCATCGCACCTTCCATAAACAGTACCGATTTGGTTCAGTTCATCGGTAAAGAGATCGGAGTTGCACTAACCGGAAATGAGGATATCCCCTTTCCGCTCATACTTACAGAGGGATTTGGAAATTTCGAGATGAACGAGGATTACAAAAAAACTGTATCGGAAAATATAGGCAAACATATTTACATTAACGGTCATACCCAGATCAGGGCAGGAGTAACCAGACCTAAAATAATTATATTTTAACAAAACCCATTAAGGAGAAGATAATGGTAAAGTTCCTTGGAATAATGATCCTGTTTATCATCTTAGTTTTTTTACTTGAAGCGAGGGGAAAAGAGTCATCGAATGTATCTTCAAAGGTCTACTTCACAAAAGAGATCTCGGGAGATGGTGTATTAGAACTCTTCCAAAAAATTGGTCGTGAGGTAGGAGGAAAAGTTGCGATCAAAGTCCATTTCGGTGAATCGGGCAACAGAAACTATTTAAAGCCGGATCTTATAGAAAAGCTTACGAGAGAACTTGATGCAACTCTGGTCGAGACCAATGTACTTTACCGTGGAAAAAGACATTTTACTGAGCATCATATTGATTTGGCAGAGGAGCATGGTTTCGATTTTGCACCGATCGATATCTTGAATTCACAAGGAGAGAAAGAGATACCTGTCGATCTGAAGCATTTCAAGGTTATCAGTGTGGGAAGTCATCTTGATAATTACGATGATCTGGTCATCTTTTCACATTTCAAAGGTCATGCAATGGCCGGCTTTGGTGGAGCGATCAAGAATGTGGCAATGGGTTTGGCGTCCATCCCGGGAAAAATGGCCATGCACGCATCCAATATTCCTCTTTTTAGTAATTCCCGCTGCACCTCCTGCAACCTTTGTTTGGATGTCTGCTCGGTAGACGCTATCACCCTTGATCCGCTTGTGATCGATGCCGATAAGTGTATTGGTTGCGGAAAATGTATCGGTATTTGCCCTACTGCCGCTATTGGAGTACCCTGGGGAAGCACACCAAACAATGAATTTAACGAAAGAATGGTCGATTATGTGAAGGGGATCTCCGATAATTATCAAATGGTCTATATCAATGTTCTGGCTAATATCTCTAAAAGTTGTGACTGTGATGCCTATGCTCAAGCACCCTTTATGGATGATATCGGGATCTTAGCTTCTACCGATATTGTGGCAATCGAAAAAGCCAGTCTCGATCTGGTAAATAAAGCCCATAACTGCGAAGATACATTTTTAGAAGTAAACTCTACAAGTGGGAATGGACAGATAGATTATGCTTTCAAAATAGGACTTGGTAATATTGAGTATGAATTGATAGTGCTAAAATAACTCATTTTTATGCAGCTTTATCTTATTGATTTGAATGATATTAAGAGAAAACTCTTGACCTGAAATAAATTAAATCATTTATTAATTTCATCTATTTAAAAAAGGAGGGAGAATATGTATGATAATATGTACGCTTCGGATGTAAGTTCAGGACCAGGTATCGTTTTTTGGATTTTTTATTTTGCTTTCATTGTTTTTTTTATTGTTGTTATGTGGAAGATCTTTGTAAAAGCTGGTAAGCCGGGCTGGGGATGTATTGTCCCAATATATAACATAATCCTGCAGCTGGAAATTGCCGGCAGACCGATCTGGTGGATATTCTTGATGTTTATTCCATTTGTGAATATTGTGATCTCGATCATCATCTTGATCGATTTTGCTAAAGCTTTTGGTAAAGGAACCGGTTTTGCAATTGGGATGCTGTTTCTTCCATTTATCTTCTTCCCGATCCTCGCCTTTGACAGCTCTGAATATCAGGAAACTGTTCATATTGAAAGCCAACCATATTAGGATATAGAGTATTCATTAATTTTTAAAAATGCCTTTCAAGCTTGTAAGCTCGTAAGGCATTTTTTACTTATTTATACCTATTTCAGCAGTATCATCTTCTTAGCTTCTTCGTAGTTATCTGTTTTCATTTTATAGAAATAAATTCCACTTGAAACGGGTTTACCTTTATCATCTTTACCGTTCCAAATAACTGTATGGTTTCCAGATTCAAGCGTCTCATTTATTAGAGCTTTCACTTTCTGTCCTTTCAGATTATAGACAGTTAATTCTACTTTGCTATTTACAGGAAGTTGATAATTAATGGTTGTCGTCGGATTGAATGGATTTGGATAGTTTTGATGCAAGTAATCTTGAGTTTGAACAATTTCGTTATCTTCAGTTCCTGGTAAAGGTACATAATAGTATCTTCCGATATCAGCGATACTACCATCCGGATCGGGTGGAGATTCAGGGTCACCAGCATCGATGCAAGGAGAAAATTCTGTTAGATGGAAGTCATCATTAATCGGATCAACGAATAATGGATCAAGAAAAATATTCATGAATTCATCACAGGGATCACCATTATTGTTTACATCAACTATTAAACCTAATCCTGTTGGAACAGCTGGACCATCAAACTCTGGACCAATACTATTATAAAAATCGCAGTATTCGAATGTTGGTGTAGATATATTGAAATAAACACTCCCGTTAGTAGAATTACCACCAATAATAGAATTATCTGCTTCTAATCCTCCAGACCAACAATCGATCTGGCTCCCAAAACCGGGTGCTACATTTCCATAAATTGTACAATTTGTGATTGTTAGTATAGGAGAATCTATCTCAACTCCTCCACCGTCTGAAGCAGAATTACCGATTATGGAAGTATATGATAATGTGACATCTGAACTTGTAAAAATACCAACACCGCCACCATATTGACCTGAATGATTATCATTTATTGTGCAATTAATAAGATCTACGTTAGCATTCCATACTTGAAGACCACCACTATTTGAACCAGATGTATTTCCATAAATATAACAATTCTCTATACGCGTACGATCTGTTCCTGAACTATGAATAACATCTAAACCTCCAACTACTGTTGCTGCTGTATTATCACATATGATATTATTTACAAATGTTGGAGAACTAGCTTGAATTAATACCCCACCAACTGCAATTGCTGTGTTATTCGAAATAATGTTGCCTTCTACATGAGCATTAGAATCATAAAGAGTAAGTCCACCAATATTCACGGTAGCAGTATTATAGGAGATCACATTATTCAGAATGATCGGTGAAGCATTATAGGAGCAATCAATTCCACTACTGTAATCAGCACTGTTATTCATAATAATATTAGAGACAATCATGGGAGAAGAGTTGTCGCACATAATTCCTCCTCCCCAATGAAATGAATCAGGATATAAGGTTCCTGTACCTTCTGTAAGAGTAAAGCCGGTTATGACAGATGTTGTATCTTCTCCTGATAAAAACATAGCACAGGAGCCAAAATCAGGATCATCCGGTTGACTGCCGTTAATTATTGTGTTTTCGATATGAAGTGTATCTGCATCAATAAGAAAATTACTCGCAACAGTAATCGCATTGCCTAAAAAATCGATATTTTCATAATAAGTGCCATCCGCTACCAAAACAGTATCTCCTGTAGTAGAAGCTACAATTCCTTCCTGGATCGTTGGTTGATCACCAGGTACGTTGATGATAGTTGAGTACAAACATGTAGTTACTAACAATACAAAAATCAAGGTACGTATTTTCATTTCTCCCCTCCTTATCCTCCAAGCTTCTTACTCTTCCAATTTTCTTTCAAAAGCTTAAGGAGGACTAATTTAATTCATTCTAATTGAATTTTTTTATTCATATTTTTTCCTTTGATTTTATTAAGATTTAGCTGCCATTATTTTAGGAGAATCATCCTCTTTGTATTTTCGAAATTAGCAGTTTTAAGTTTATAGAAATAAATCCCACTTGAAACAAATTTACTGTTATCATCCTTGCCATTCCAAATTACAGAATGCTGACCTGCTGACAGATGATCGTTAACAAGCTGCTTCACTTTCTGACCTTGGATGTTGTATATGTTAAGTGAAACCTTTGAATTCTCATTGAGAGAATAATTTATTGTCGTGGTTGGATTGAAGGGGTTAGGGAATGCATTTAACAATCCAAGGTCATGTGAAAAGTTAGGAAGTTCTTCCTCCGCATTAGTTGCTCCTTCTGGTGCAAATTTTACTAAGTACATATCAAAATTGGCCCAAGTATTATTTTCAATCCACCCTCCAAACACTAAACCTCCGTCAGTGGTCTGTAGAATTGAATTACATACTTGCCGAGTACCTTGAATACCTCCTACACTTATATATTCCCACACTGAAAATCCTAGTGAATTTGTTTTAATTATTTTGCTGTGATGAGATGTTCGACAGCAACCAATTTCAGAAAATCCACCAAGGACATATCCACTATCTGAGGTTTGTAAAACACTTTTACCTTCATCGTAACTCATATAACCAGAATCATATATTTGGACCCAATCTAAACCAATCCAAGTATCAATTTTCATAAGAAATATTTCCATTCCATCATAATAAGGCACGTTCGTATATCCACCTAAAATATATTCACCTTCATCAATTACTTGAATCGAATTACAACAATCATGTAAGCCGATATCGATTATCCATGGCCATTCCAAATTTCCATAACTATCTGTTTTTATTAGATAAACATCGGTTGGATCCCAATTACCATAAACACCAATGTTCCCTCCTAGAATGTATCCACCATCTTCAGTTTTATCGATAGAATAACACCTATCATCTAAGCTATCGCCGAATGTTTGTTGCCACAACAAATCACCCCAAGAATTAACTTTAAGTAAATACATATCATCTTCTCCTGCACCAAAAGAGTCTGTATATCCTGCTAAAACACACGTGCCATCTTCTAATGTTAACATAGAGTAGCAGACTTCATCACCGGGACCACCATAAGTTCTCGTCCAGAGTGTATCTCCGTTTGAATCGATTTTAACCAAATAGATATCAAGACCACTTGCTCCAAAGCTTTCAGTGTATCCAGCAGCTATAAAATTGCCTCCAACAGTCCTTTGGATTGAATAACATTCATCATTTAGTGATCCACCATAGGATCTAGTCCACAGAGAATCACCTAGAGAATCAGTTTTAACTATGTAGAAATCATATATTCCACTGCCTTGAGACTCCTCCGTGATACCAGCCAGGATGTAACCACCATTATCAGTAATTTGAATCGAATTGCATTCATCTTTTCCTGGTCCACCGTACATTTTTGTCCAAAGTGTGTCAGGTGCTTGTGCAAAAGCACATATATTAATAAGCAGTAATCCTAATAAAATAAATGTAACTTTTCTCATTTCTCCCCTCCTTGTCCTCCAAAGCTTTTTACTCTTATAAATTTTTCTTTCAAAAGCTTAAAGAGGATTAATTTAACTCATTCTAATTGAATTTTCTTATTCATAGTTCTTCCTTTTAAAAACTATATTTTTTACTTTCATTACTTAAATATTGAAGATTTATGTGAGCTCTCTGAATTATCATTGAGTGTTTGATTTATTGAAGTTTTTAAATCTATAAATATAAAAAGAGTGAGAAACATAAAAACGGATAAACTTTTCATAAAAACTTCCTAAAAAACGATTTGTACAGTTATTCTGGAAGCAAATTCATATTCGAAAATTTTTGTTTAAATATTCAAATTCAAAAATGTCCAACTATAATTTATGTCAAGTCAAAACAATATTTAACATCTTGTTATAAAAGAAGAAAGGTTGATGATAGGTATAAATGTAAGTTGTATAATATGAGGCGATCAGTTCGCTGGTCCTAGGAATTCGATCCTGATACAGGTGAAGTAAATCATAGAGTAAGACAACACTTTTGAAATGTCATCCATAAATGTGATTTAAAATTGCATTAAGAAAAATAGCCTTTCGAAATACAAATCCGAAAGGCTATTTTTCTTCACATAGATTTAACAAGTATCTGAATTCACACCATCCTCTTCTTTTTCACTCTTGAGATGTCGGTGAATAAATTCCGGATGTGAATGATGCATTTTTTTATGATGCTCTTTGTGTACTTTGTAGTGTGAACTGAACAATATTTTGAATAGTACTAATAGCATGATCCCCTGCCAATATGTTATGGGATGTGAGCCGAAGATCGGTGTGATCGTGGCATTCCATAACAACTGTACAGCCCATCCAATTAAAAATGCTACTCCAATTCCCATGAGAATAAATAGCGGGATAAGTTTTTTGTGTTTACATTTCATATTTCCTCCAATATGTTTTATTTTAAATTTCTATAGCCGGACTGATCCTGATCTTTTGTCCTGTGAGAAGGTCTCTAATCAGCAGCAGTGTTCCTGCCAGAGGCAACCAACTGAGATAGTCGCTTAATTCCGTTTTTGCTTCTTCTTCATTTTCAATATTTTCAGCAGCATAAAGCAGGATATCTATTTCCAGTTCGTCCGGTGCTTTGTGCATACCTTTTTTTAGTATTTGATCCCTAAACATTGTTAACCTTCCTTTATTTGAAGCTGATCATTCTGTAAGAATTTTCTTAAATAATTCAGTGCATAACGATAGCGCGATGCGATCGTATCTTTACTAATTTCTTTTAATTTTCCTATCTCCTCAAAAGTCATCATTCCAAAGATGTGCAGATGCAGAACATCATAGAGAAGAGGTTTTTGTTGAGCCAGATAAGATAGTGATTCTTTGAAGGTCTCTTCACTTACTCGTTCATCATCTTCTGATTCAATATCCGGAATATCAAATTCATCACTGAGAGAGATAACTTTTGCTTTGCGGCTGGAATTACGTACAAGGTTCATAGCTATCTGGAATAGATATGCTTTGGGATTTACCAGTTCTTTTCTAGCAGCAGCAATGAATTTTATAAATGTCTCCTGAAAAAGATCACTGGCATCTTCCCTGGATCGATTATACAAAAAAGTGTAAAGTGCATCTTTATACTTTCCATAAAAGATCTGGAAAGAATCCATGTCTCCACTTCTATAAGCTGCTATCAGATCATGGTCTGTCCTCTTCATTTTTTTCCTCTCACCTACTATGACACACAAGCACTCAAATGTGTTTAAATTTTTTTTATTTTTTTTTTAGTCAATAACTTCTCTCAGCCAAAAACTTGACACTCCAATTTCTATTTGAGCTATTTGTATCATGGCAAAAATAATTTATAGTTTATCGGGAGAAGGTTCAGGACATTCATCGCGTTCACGGGAAATGATAACCCATCTAATAGAACAAGGACATACAGTTAAAGTAGCCAGTTACGACCGGGGTTATCAGAATCTTAAAAGTGATTTTGATGTATTGGAAATAGAAGGATTCTCGATCGTCAGTGAGGATAATAAAGTGTCTATTGGAAAAACTTTCACCCAGAACTTCACTACCATACTCGATAGATTCGAAGCTTCAAACATTCTTAAACAGAAGTATTTTAAAGAGTTCAAACCCGACTGTGTGATCACAGATTTTGAACCGATGGCAGCTTATCTTGCAAATGAACTTGATATACCATTGATTACTATCGATAATCAGCATCGCATGCGTTATATGGATTTCCCCTGCCCCTTTGAATGGAAAGCGGATGCAATATTTATCGAGAACCTGATCCGTGTGATGATCCCGCGACCCTGCATATCTCTGGTTACTACTTTCTATTTTGGTAAGAAAAGAAATGACCGTACATTCCTGTTCCCGCCGATCTTAAGACAATCAGTAATAGAAGCTAAACCATCTACGGGAAATTATATTCTGGTCTATGCTACTCAGGAATACGATACTCTGATCGAATATTTAAAAGCCTATAAAAGAGAGAAGTTCATAGTTTACGGATTCAATACGGATAAGAGCCAAGAGAACCTGATTTATAAATCTTTCAGTAGAAGCGGATTTTTAAATGATCTGGCAGGATGCAGAGCGGTTATTGCTACTGCCGGATTTACCTTGATGACAGAATCTTTTTATCTGGGGAAACCTTATCTAGCTCTGCCTATGAAGGGACAATTCGAGCAGGTATTGAACGGTCTTATGCTGGATGAATTGAAATACGGCAGAAGTGTACTTGATCTGAAAAAGGAAAATATATCAGCTTTTCTCTACGATATCCCCGAGTATACAGAAAATTTGAAGAGCTATGAACATATAGATAATAGCATAATTACTGAAATGTTAGACCTCATTTTAGCAAACAACGGACAGATGCTGCAGAGTTTTCATGATAAACGAAGAACGATCTTTCATTTTGATGAAAAGTGATGATAGTTGAAAACTAATTATCGCTGATCTTCTGTGGTTACAATTTCTCATGTTAATTGAAATTAACACTTTACTCTACTAACCTGTTAATAATTATTTATTGACCAATTTATGGTGTAATTTTTTTTAATATAAAAGTAAATAATGGTTCTGTTTTACAGAATTAAAATTTTTTAAGGGGAATTTGTGAAAAAAATTGTTTTTTCTTTTTTTGTTTTTGCTGTAATTACTATGTTAAATGCTTCTGTTTATACTTCTGCTGCTGATGGGAACTGGACGGATCCATCACGTTGGGCTCCAATTGGCGTTCCGATATCTGATGATGAGGTTCTTATTGATAGTCATAGTATCATACTAGATA
>CAZOCS010000045.1:0-17670 GCA_964578365.1 uncultured Candidatus Cloacimonadota bacterium | reverse complement strand
TGTTGTTGAAAGCCTTATCGAAGAACGTAAACTGATCAAATAAAATTATATTATGAAACAGAAAACTTTACTTTTGATCAAACCGAATTCAACAAAGAAAAACCAAATAGGTGAGATCTTACAGATGGTTGAAAAAAATGGATTTGAAATTGAAGAACTTAAGATGTTTAAAATGACAGGTGATCTTGCTGATGCGTTTTATGTAGAGCATCTTGGGAAAGGATTTTATAATGAGCTTAGTGAATTTATGAGGTCAGGGAAAATTGTGGGTGCGGTATTGAGTAGAGAAGATGCAGTACTAAAACTTCGTGAGTTAGTGGGAAATACAGATTGCGCTAAAGCAGCTCTTGGTACAGTCCGTTCAATTTATGGAGAATCTATTGGAGAAAACGCTGTTCATGCTTCTGATAGTATTGAGAGCGCGGAAAGAGAGATCTCTTTGATCTTCTCCTAATCTAGTAATTATTGTTTAACGGGTCTTATATTCTTTAAGGCCTATGCGGAAAATATTCATTGCTTTTTGCAGATCGTTTTTGTTCAGGACATAAGCAAGTCTAATTTCATTCTTACCAAGATCATCAGTTGCATAAAATCCTTGAGCCGGTGCAAACATAACAGTTTCATTTTCATAAGTAAATTTTTCCAGCATCCATTTGGCAAAATCTTCTGCATCATCTATTGGTAACTTTGCAATTATGTAAAATGCACCTTTTGGTTTAATACAGATAATACCCTCGATCTTCTGAAGTTCTTCAAAAACTAAATTCCGTCTATTGTCATATTCCTGAATGATCTCTTTGAAATATTCTTCTTCAATATCAATTGCAGCATTTGCAGCAAGCTGATCTATAGTGGGAGGACAAAGGCGTGCTTGGGCAAATTTAATTGCAGATGTGATAAAATTGTTATTTCTGGAAATTAAACAACCAATACGAGCACCGCATGCACTGTAGCGCTTTGAAATACTATCTACCATTATCGCAAGATCTTCCATTCCATTTATATCCAGAATGCTTGTATGAGAAAGACCGTCATAAACAAATTCACGATAAACTTCATCTGAGATAACAAAAAGGTTATTATCTTTTGCAATTTTAGCTATCCTTTCCATTTCTGAACGCGGATATACTGCTCCGGTTGGATTTCCGGGATTACATAACATTATGGCTTTAGTTTTCTCATTAATGAGTTCTTTGATCTTTTCATCATCAGGAAGTTTGAAACCCTCCTCAGCATAAGTTGTTAATGGGATTATTTTAACTCCCGTAATTGTTGCAAAGCCGTTATAGTTTGTATAGAAGGGCTCTGGCACAATTACTTCATCACCAACATTACATGCCGTAAGAAGTGCAAACACGATCGCTTCCGAACCTGCAGTTGTTACAATAATATCATCAGAATTAAGCCTTATATCATGTTTATTATAATAATTTACAAGGTTATTTCTGTATATTTCCAATCCCTGTGACGGGCCATATGCCAAAACTTTTGAATCATAATTCTTGTAAACATCCAGCATTTCTTTTGGTGTTTCTATATCCGGCTGTCCGATGTTCAAATGATAAATGTGGATTCCCTTTTTCTTTGCTGCATTAGCAAACGGCATCAGTTTTCTGATGGGAGATGCCTGAATATTGATCGCACGATCTGATAATTTCATAATTTCCTCACTATATTTTTTATTGTTAATTCATCTAATGTGTTTTGCAGAAATTCTTTCTTTTCTTCTATCTCTTCTTTTGAGTTAATGTTTATTGGATCACCATAAGTTATGTTGATCTTACTAAAAAAATGAGGGAGACGGAATCTATCCCAAGATTTAAAAACTTTTTCTCTATTAATATCTACTGCTACAGGAATTATTGGCAGTTTTGTAAAATATGAAAGAAAAGTTGCTCCATCCTTAACCTTTTCAGGAGGTCCTTTGGGTCCATCGGGAGTTATGCCGATACTATTTTCTTTAGCCAGTTTAATTAATTTTCTAGTGGCAGAACTTCCCTTTCTGCTAGATGATCCACGTGCCGCTTTATAGCCGAATAATTTAGCAGGTCCAGTGATTAGTTCACCATCTTTAGAAGAAGATACAAGGATCACAATATCCTCACCACGGTGCAGATACATCAAGGGTATAATATTTCTATGCCAGAAAGCATAGATCACTTTCTCTTTTGGCTTGGGTGTATGCAAATTATATCTCCATGAGATCCCAAGGATTTTTACAATAAATGCAGCCAGGTACTTAACCAGAAATAGTGAAAACTTATTCATTTATCATATACCCAATGATATCTGCAACCTCTGTTGAAGGAGATTTACTGCCAAGAATGTCATGCAGTGCCTTTAACTCGGTACTGATCTTTTTATAATTATCTTCATTTGAAAGAATATTTGTAATTTTCGAGTGGATATTTTTTCCATTTACATCACTTTGTATCAATTCAGGAACTATATCTTTCTCGATAATAATATTCGGCAATCCGATCTTATTGATCTTAATAAGTCGTTTTCCAATTTGATAAGAACTATTACTGGTTTTATAAACAATGATGAAGGGTGTTCCCAAAAATGCTGTTTCAATTGTAGCAGTACCAGATGTTACTGTAAGAAAATCACAATGTTTCATCATTTCGTAGTTCATATCTTTTACAACTTTGATATTTTTATTTGTTTTATTTATTATTTTTTGAAATAATTTAGTAGAAACAGATGAAGCTTGTGAGATGAGAAATTCATATTTATCACCGTCCAATATATTGATAGCATTTACAAATTCCGGTAACATATTCTTTAATTCAGCATTACGGCTGCCTGGTAGGAATCCAAGCCAATTCTTATTGAGATCGAGGTCAATATTTTGAGCAAATTCTTCTTTGGAGATTTTGATATTTATCTCTTCGGAAATAGGATGTCCTACGAAACTTGCGTCAATATTGTGTTTATTGAAGTGCTTTCCTTCAAATGGCAGAATGTAGGCAATATGATCAGTATATTTTTGCAATTTGAAAATCCGTTTATATTTCCAAGCCCAGAATTGAGGAACAATAAAATATAAGACCGGAATCTTATAGCTCTTTGCAAATTTTGCTACTCTCATATTGAGTCCGGGATAATCTACTAATACTACAAGATCAGGCGGATCGTTCTTAAACATCTTTTTGATGCTTTTTTCTACTCCTGCAAAAAATACCAGATGCTTTACAACTTCGATAAAACCCATCACAGAAAAGCGTTCGAAGGGGTAGATAGTTCTGAATTCATTAGCCTTCATACTATCACCGCCTATCCCGAAATTCTCAATATTGCTGAACCGTTTATTGAGTTCCTTTATCACGATAGAAGCATGAAGATCTCCTGAATTCTCACCAGCAATCCAGAATATTCTTTTATTTTTCACTCCTGCTCTCCTGTATCATCGAACATCCATTTGATCTTAGATAGTTTTTTACGGTCTATACTAAAATTGATATAGTTTGCGAAGTTATCTAAAATTATAAGAGCATTTACGTTTGCGTCTTTACCTTTAAGAGATGACAACCTATTAAAAAAAGCTTTATTTACATCATGTATTTCTTTATAAATATCTATTAAGCCATCTAATTCCCAATCTGGGTCTTTACCATCCTGGTTTTTGAAATACTGTTTTACTAGATACATAGAAACAGCTCTGTAGATGGTTTCTTCAATACTGGCAAAAGGCAGGTGGAACCGGACCATAGGGCGTAGTTTGGAGAGGATCGGACATCCAGCAGTTACCATTATCATTCCCAACATAGAACTTACTCCTTGCTGCAAAGATGCTTCTTTGCTATACTCTCGCTGTGAAGTGGCTATCTGCACGTTTGCATTTTCAAAGGATTTTGAATCCTTAAAGATCTCCACCATTTCGGCAATATTAACAGCAATTGGGCAATTTGGAACTTGCTCTTTATTTAATGGGCAATTAGGACATTTACTGAATTCAAGTTTAGCCCAAGTAGGAAGCTCTGTTAATGGTTGTTGGATCAAATCCAATGTTTGCGGGTCGAGTTTGATCTCAAAAAAATTAGATGAGCCATCTTCTTTTGTAAAGGTATAAGAAAATACTAAATTTTCTTTTTCTTCCATTCAAACTCCTAATCTTTAGATTACGATCAAAGATAAAATAAATAACATTACAAATCCGATGATTGTAGGTTTGTATGCCTTTTTAACAAACTGCCAGTAACTTGTTTTGAAATACTCTACCGATACTATCACACAAGGATGAACCGGAGAGATCATATAGCCAAGATAAACGGAAATATACATGATCACAAAAGCGATTATCGTGAATTGATCAACACCAAATTTAGTGAGAAATATTGGGATCAAAATGGAGACTGGTAATTGTACCCGACCTGTTACAAAACTTAAAATTCCTGCTATTACGATGATGAGAAAATTCTGTGAAAATGTAAGCTGTGAAATTCTATCTGTAATTGCTGTAGCTTGAAATACCCTTAAGAAAAGAAAAATTCCAATGATGATCAGGAAATATCTCCAAGGTTTTATCTTCTTTATTAGAGGAATTAGATCCTTAAACTTCATTTTTCCAAAGAGAAAGGTTAGCACAAATGTAATTGAAACTGCGATCACCAAATTTGCTTCATCTAATAACGGTGTGAGGTTAAGGATAGTATGAATTATCGGAGCACTTAAAATAATGAAGAGTGGGATGAGCAATTTTTTTATGTTGAGTTTATGAGGTCTGGGCATATCTCCTTTTATTGGTTGTAGAAAGAAAAAATAACCCAGAAGAAATAATACAATAAAGATGGGGAAGATATACATCATTGCAGTGTATACATTGAAATTTCCCATTTTACTGCTCGGTAGAAGTGCGCCAAGGGGATATATCAATATTAGAATATGACGAAACCAGATATTAATTGCAGTATAAGTTTCGGGAGTTATATCTTTTCCGGATCTGTTTAACATAGGAGCAGAAAGTAATGCACCACCGGGGATTGGCAACAGACCCATGAGTGCAGGTGAAAATCCAAGATATACCCTCCTCTTTACCTGGAGGTTATTTATTAGATCATCCATTAATCCGGATGCTTGAAGTCCCCCACCAATAAGCGGAATAATGCCGACTGCCGTTGCAAGCAAAACTATTTTCTGATCGATGATTGTATAATGTAAAATAACATAAAGATCACGGTATGGAAGGTTGATAGCTCCTAAAAATAAAGCTCCAACAAAAAGGGCAAGCCATAAGCTTTTTCTGGCAATGAACATTATTAAAATGATTGAAATTATAAAGCTTAACCAGATCTGCATTAATCGATCCTTAAAATTGCAGTTCGGGTGCGGGGACCATCAAACTCACAAAAATATACTCCCTGCCACGTTCCCAGGAGGAGTTTGCCCTCAGATATTATAATATCCTCTGAACATCCTACAATTGAACTTTTCGTATGTGCATCGGAATTTCCTTCCATATGACGGAACTCTGGTAGATCCGGAGATATCCTGTTAAGAGCAATTATCAGGTCATGCTGAACATCAGGATCGGCATTTTCATTAATTGTTACTGCTGCTGTTGTATGTGGAATGAAAACTGTAACTCTTCCATCTAAAATATTTGAATCTTTTACAAATTGACTAATTTCATAAGTGATATCTATAAGTTCTTCATGCTCACTTGTACGCACGGAAATCTTTTTGATCATATGCATCCCTTTATAAATTATTTCAATTATCAAAATCTTAAAAAGTTATTTTATGTCAAATCATATCATTTGTCTTGACGAATAATATATTAATTCAGCAATTTAAATTGGAAACGCAATCTAAACTGGAGGAGTAATGAAAAATCTGCATATCTCAGATAAAGAAAAAATACTAACCGGTGTTTGTGCCGGGATTGGAGAATCTTTTGGAATAAATGCCAACTTTGTGAGAGGGGCTTTTCTAATTTCGTTACCCTTTGGTTTTTCAGGATTTTTTATCTACCTGATATTAGCTGTTATTTTACCTAAAGGTGAAGAAAAACAGGACGTGATAGATGTGGAAGATGAAGAGGAGAAAACTAAGATCTGCAGAAGTTGGGATAAAAGAATGTTAGCCGGGGTTTGTGGTGGATTTGCAAATTATTTTGGCTGGGATGTAAGTTTGATCCGTGTTGTATTTGTAGCAATGACCTTTGCCGGTGGAATAGGAGCATTGTTGTATCTCTTTTTCTGGTTTATTTTCCCAAACGAAGAATAAAGATCTATAAATATGCAACATCTACAAAGTAGGTGGAATGAGCTTAGGATAGTTTATAAACCGTTATCCTGACGAGTCTTGCACGTTGTTCTCTAGAGAGAGGATAAGTAATAAAAGATCTTGTTGTAATCCAACGTGGGATTCAAAAACTCGAGTCAAGTTAAATACGTACTAAGAAAATTTATTAAAAAAAAACAAATATCCACACGGAGAAAAAATGAAATTAAGATTTATGGTTTTTTTAATTGTAATTATCGTCTCACTTTCTGCACAAATCTCTGATCCGATTGAGATAAATGAGGAGTTTTCTAGCAAAATGAGTAGTGGCCAGAGAGCATATCAAATTGTAGATGGTGCAGTTTATTTAGCATACCGTTATCAAGAATCTTACATCTACTTAACCCGCATCAGTGCTACAAATTATCAAACTCATACAATTGTAGATACTTTATCCGACTGGTATAATCGTTTTACAGATCCGGCAATTCAAGTTTTAGAAAATGGTAATATAATAATTGTATATTCAGAAGTAGAAAATTCTGAACTTGGATATTTAACAATTGCTATATCTACAGATAACGGAGCATCATTCAGCATTGAAACAATTGAATTATCTGATTTTGGCGATCCGCATATTGTTCAGAGTGATGATGGCTTAGATATTTGTTATTCAAATAACTTACAGGAAAAAAGTATGGCTGAGTTTCAGCACTTTACAGAATATGAAAAAACTGAAAATGAAGATGGTGGTCTTGCCGCAGGATTCGCTAAATTCATGGGTTGGGATGAGTTGTTTGGACCAGTGCATTCTAATGATTTTATCTGGATAGCAAATTCAGGGGGATGGCCTACTTTTCATAGTATGGTTACAACTGCCGAATGGATTATGGATTGGACAACGGGACAACGAGCTATTTATACTGCTCCAATGAGTCAAATATTCTTGGGTGGTTATGAAGAAGAAATTGAATCCTTTGAACAAATTGGACTGGATGAACTTCAGGCAAATTCGATTCAATTAGGAGATGATAATACCGATATTGTTTATGTAAAGCTTGGAGATGGTTGCTTTGAAAGCATGTATGGTGAGATCGAACAGGTAGGAGTTGATACTTTTGCTGTTTATAGCTGGTTCCCACAAACGGCAGAAGAAGCAAATACTGTAGTAAATAATGGTGGTAACTGGTTTGAAGATTCAAATCATGTCTGGACGAATGAAGTAGCAATTTACGATACTATCTGGTGTGTAGGACAATCATTTCCGGTTACAGATCAATCTGTCTGGGTAGATTGTGAACTTTGGATAGAAGGTGAAGTTTTTGGTGCTCAAACCTGGGCAAGCTCCGATACTATATATATTGTTGATGATATTACTTATGCTAATACTAATCCCGGAACTCCGCCTGATGAAGTAGGTAATTTAAATCTTATAGATTATTTCGGACTTGTTTCAGCAAAGAGGATATATATTAGATATAAACACAAAGATCCATTTAATGAAATGGCAATACGTGACGATAATTGTAATAATATTATGCTTTACGGAGCTTATGCTGCTTTAGGAGTTGGAGACACTCTTGTGTATGGCGACATGGCGTGTCATTATGATGGAATATTCACTCCTCAATACCAGCATCCACACGGTTCCACACCCGATTTTACAGCGCTTAGTCCTTACACATTGCAAGAAACACTCTACACTTATGTGGATCTGCATAAATATATTTTTCCACCAAATAGTATGTTACCACCGGAATTAGAAGGATTCAATCTTCATGGTGGTCAACCTGTAGTTAATTCAACTTGCGGATTCCCCTATGAAAGCCCTGCTTATATAAATTCATATCCCAATAACATTCCAGGTGATTACGTTTATCCTTATGGAACAGATTATCCCTGGTATAATCCTGTATGGCCGGAAAGCTCGGATGATATAGTTTTCGAAAGAGGGATTATTACAATTTTTGGTTCATTAGCACAAACCCGACGTGGTTATATTCACCGCTCAGGAGGTGATCCCTATAATCATCCAGGTGATAATGAATGGGATTTGGATGAATTTCATTATGATGGTGATCATGGTTCAACAGGATATAATAAAGATTATTATGGTGACACTCGCTTTGCATCGGTACAGCCTCCCAATTTTCCAAGGGTAATTCAAGCTCCGGAAGCTCCCAGAAATATTAATGTGCTACATTCTTCCAACAATGGACAGAATTTCTCTGAATCTTATGTAGAGGAAGTGGGTGAAATGTTACAGGCACTTTGGATGGATTCAGACGAAGAGAATGTATTAATTGCTTATCAAACTGCGAATGATCTTTCCCAATTTCATTTTCTAATTTCTGATGATGATCCGCAGGTTTATGAACATTATGTAGTGAATAGTGAAGGAAGCAAACTTAAAAATGCACACATACTTGGAGATGAAATTTATATTTTAAGTGAACTTAATACTAATGATCAAATATTTCGCTATCAAATTGGGAATCCCATACCTGAGTTAATCCAGAATTTTGGTCCGGGACTTCATTTAAATGATTTCACTGTTGGTGAAACGGGTGCAATTGCTTATGTTCATGAAATTAACTATTCATCAAATTCAATGAATCTTGATTTCCGCTATGATGATGAAAGTGGAACAATGGCAGGAATAGTTAATTGGGATTATCCATTTAATGATTTCTCATATCATGATTCTGAGATCAGTATCAAACTTGCTGAAGACAATACGGTTTATTCAACGATCTTATTAGACTCTAATACTAATAATTATTCTCAGGGGCAACTTTATTTAATCTCCGGTGAATTGGATGGTATTGTAGAAATTAATGAAGATGAAGTAATTCCACCAAGAATAAGTATGCAGATCTATCCTAATCCGTTCAATCCAGAAACGACTATCTCTTTCTCTCTAACCTCAGAGAGCACGAAAGACACTGAGATTAATATTTATAATGTAAGAGGACAGAAAGTTAAAGAATTTGATGTCATCCTGAGGGGAAACGAAGGAGAATCAAATTCTGTTATCTGGAACGGAAAGGATTTAAATGGTAAAAGTGTTGCCAGCGGAATTTATCTTTTTGAGTTAAAATCAGATGGGAAAGTACAAAAAACTAAGAAAGGATTGTTATTGAAATAATATAATAACCCGACCCGGGTTTTGTTAACTCGAGTTGGGTTAAATTGCTACTATCCCAACGCTCGTAGAAATCTTTTTATTTCCCAAAATATCAACATTCACTTGACTTTAAGAGAGTCATTATTGTTTTTCATAATAAAAATATTTTTGGATAGATAGAGAGAATGAAAATAAAATTTGTTATTGGTATTATCTTTCTGCAGGTTGCTTTATCTGCTTACAACTTCTTCTCTCCAATGATAAAATGGGAAAGGTTGAACGTGACTGATCCCGGAACATCAATAGAACTATCTTCTACAAACATTATCATAAATTCAGAAAAAGTTTATAACGATTCTATAAATTTTGGAAGTGATGATTACCATATCGATTACAAAAAAGGGATAATAACTTTTAACAAAGCTTTGGGTAATTGTATAATTGAATATTATATCTATCCAAAGCACCTTAACAGCAGGTTCTATCTCTTTCAAACGCAGGAATATTCTGATACAACAGAAGTGAAGATCATCAAAGCAATTTCACAACAATTTTCTAACAATTCGGATCTTGATATTACCGGGAGTAAAACCATTTCTATATCTGTTGCCAATAATGAAGATTTTGATCTGGATCAATCTCTTTTCTTAAAGATCAACGGAAAATTGAGTGATGAGATGAGCATTGAAGCACAACTTTCTGACAGCCAAACTCCCATTACTCCGGAAGGAGATTCCCGCGAACTAAGCAGTCTGGATAAAATATTTATCCGGTTGTATGGAGAAAAATACGAACTTGCCTTTGGTGATCTGGAAATGGACTTTAATAATTCATCTTTTATGAAATATTCAACAAAATTTGAAGGATTAAAGATGGGTTGGAGCGGGAAAAATAAAGTAACCGGAGCATTAGCTGCATCCAAAGGCAAGAAAGTTACAGATTCATTTGATGGTTTGGAAGCCAAGCAAGGTCCATATTATTTATCGGTTGAGGGAACATCGGGTGTGCAGGTAGTCCCTGGATCAGAAGATGTATTCTTAAATGGTCGGCAGATGCAGCGTGGATCAGATTATTCGATAGATTATTCGGAAGGCGGGATAACCTTTTCCAGTCGGCATTTTATCTCTTCAACAAGTCACATCCGTGTAACGTTCCAATATTCAGATGAAAACTATAATCAAAATATGTATCTTGCTTCATCAGAAGTGAATATTACAGAAAAATTTAAGATCAGCAGTAATCTGATAATCCAAAATGATAACAGAAATGCTCCGTTACAGGACTCATATTCTGATGAAGAGATCGATGCATTGGAAGCTGCCGGTGATGAAACAGCGTGGGTGAGTGGGATAGTGGAAGCCGAAAATGGTGAATATGAGATCTCTGAAGATGAATTGTATTACTATTATGTTGGTAATGACAGTTTAATTGTGGGGCATTACAATATCTATTTTGAATACATTGGAATAGGTAACGGAGATTACAATTATAATTCCGAAGGTGCTTTTTACGAATATGTTGGTGTTGGAAATGGAAGCTATCTTCCACTAAAAAAACTTCCTCTGCCACAAAGCAAATTAAATGGAGATCTTAGCATTAAGTATTTAGGTGAAAATTATAGTTTAGCAGCCGAAGGATTATTCACTTCTAATGATAAGAATACATTCTCTGATATTGATGATAATGATAACAATGATTTTGCTTCACGGTTAAGCTTTGAGCTATTCCCGGATCTAGATAAGATCGATCCGGATTTAAAATTGATGTATGAAAGACTGGGTGGAGATCTTTCCACTTTTGCTCAGCTGCAAAGTGCTGCAGATGCTCACGAATTCACCCAGTTGCCGGATAGCTTGAACAGTGAAGAATATTCAGCAGAATTAAGTATGAATATTTTGGATTTCTATTCTCCCTTTCTTATCTATAAACAGAAGCAGATACCAGATTTTGCGGATCAGCAGTACATTTCGGTTACTTCCAATATAAAACAGTTAAATGCAGTTCCACAACTTTATCACCGATATCTATCTGTAAAACAAAATGCAGAAGATCAGCAAATTAATGATTCTAAAATTGAACAACACGATCTAAGAAGTAAATACAATTTTGGGAAATTTGCATTTGGTTTAGATTTTTTTAATCGCAGTTATAAATATGATATTACAGAAGATAATATTTTATCCGAGAGAAATAGAAATTGGAAAACTCAACTGGAAACAATGAATTTGAAGTGGATAACTTCGCGGGTATTCGGAGAATTAAAACATGATTGGCAAAGATTAGACACTGATCCTGAATATATAATCCAGCATGATGAAACATCATACACATATGGAATTGAAACTTTTTTGAATACTGCAAAACATAGAGTAATTATTTCACTTACACATAGGCAGGTGAAAGATAGAAGACTAAATATTACAAATGATTTTGATATAGCTGATATCTCAGCCCGAAACGGTTTTTTAAAGGATCTGGTGAATATCAATTCTAATTACTCACTAAGGAACATAGAGTTTTATCCCAAGATCAAAGAGTTCCAATATATAGGTGAAGATATGGGCTCGTATGATGTTGATACTCTTTATGTAGGCGAATTCCAGGGAGATTATGATTGGGAAGTTATTGCAATAGATTATGAAAATCCCGAGATGTCGGTAGAGGTCAATGCCAGTCTTTCGATGCATCTCACCCCAAAAATGATAACAAAATCCTTCCTAAAGAAATTCCAAATAGAAACATACATTATGATAACAGAAAATTCCAGAGAAGAAGATAAGAGATCGGTTTATTTTTTAAACCCTGATGTTTTGATGCATCCTGAAACAACGATCTTCGGTCGTAGAATACTGCATCAAACTTTATCGCTTGATATCTTGGATAGAAAACTAACCTCCAAGTTGGGCTATAAATTAGAGGAAACCTTAGATAGCCGCTACAACGAAGAGACTGCAATAAAAGATCAAGAAACATGGGATGCCGAATTACGTATTCTTGTATTTAAAAACACAAATATGGAACTGCACTACGATCACATATTAGAAGACGATTCACAATACAACTCGCAAATGGAACTAGATCAAATTGAGGTGGATATTCAAAATAGACTCTCTTCTGATATAACACTAAAGTCATCAGTTTCTTACTCATTTGAAAAAGGGAATGATGATGCTAATAATAATCAATATACTATCAGTGCATTTGAATTGGAAGAATCGGCATCTTACTTCTATAAAAGAAAATACAGGTTTTTTGCCAAGGTTAGCTATAAAAGAAATGAACGTAAAGGTTCCGGGTTCCTCAGCTTTCTTGCCGATAAAAAAGAAGGGAATATTTTCAAGTGGGATATCAATATGGATTACCGTATGAGTAATTATACTTCACTAAATTTGCAGTATTCTGGAAATAGCTATCCGGAAGAAAAACAGATACATAAATTAAGCATGGAAGTGAAAGCAGAATTTTAATAATTAGATTATTTTCTTAAAAGAAAATAAAAAATACTGTTGACGTTGAATTAGTAGATTTATAATTTTTTCAACAGAAGATCTGAAAGGAAGAAAAATGAAAAATAATATTGAAATATCATTAAAAGAATCTGCTGATAACTTTGCATATTTTGTCTTAGACAAAAGAAATATAGACATTATAGAACAAGTCTCCAAACTTATTGCAAGCGCATTTGAGAATGGAAATAAAGTTCTCATTTGCGGAAACGGTGGCAGTTCTACAGATGCGATGCATTTTGCCGAAGAATTAACCGGGAAATTCCGTAATGAACGTCGTGCTCTTCCTGCAATAGCATTAACAGATCCATCGCATATTACCTGCGTAGCAAACGATTATGGCTATGAAGAGATATTTGCAAGAGCGGTAGATGCCTTTGGAAAAGAAGGTGATGTACTAATTGCAATTTCAACAAGCGGTAATTCGCAAAATGTTGTTAACGCTGTAATAAGAGCATCAAATAAGAAAATGAAAACTTTTGGTTTATTGGGAAAACATGGTGGAAAACTGATTGATAAGTGTGATCTTAAGCTTATAGCTCCCGGCAAGACAACCGATAGAATTCAAGAAATACATATTGCTATTCTTCACATTATTATTGAGACAATTGAGAGAATTCTATTTCCGAATAATTATACGGACTAATAAATGAAATTGGTAATTCAACGTGTAAAGCATGCCAGTGTAGTAGTTGAGGGAAAAGAAGTATCCAAAATTGGGAAAGGATTACTTATTCTCATTGGTATTTCTAAAGATGATGATGGAACTCAAATTGAATGGCTGGCAAAAAAAACGGTTGAATTAAGAATATTCGAAGATGCGCAGGATAAGATGAATCTGTCTTTAAAAGATATTAATGGTGAGATATTACTCGTTTCGCAATTTACACTCTATGGAAGCTGTAAAAAGGGCCGCAGGCCAGATTTCTTAAGTGCTGCCCAACCGGATAGAGCTGAAGAAATGTATCTCCGGTTTGCAGAAACCTTAGCGCAGAACGGTATTATTCCTAAACTTGGAAAATTTGGTGAACACATGGATATTACTTTGTTAAATGATGGTCCTGTTACTATGATCTTGGAGAGATAATGAAGAATATCATTTTTGATCTGGGCAAAGTATTAGTTGAATATGATTTTGATGTGTTCTATAAAGAACTGGATTATAAACCTAAGTTAGAAACAATTATGGAATCTACAATTCCTGTTCTGGAATTTGAAGCAGGTAAAATTACAAGACAGGAATTTTATAGGAAATTGAAGAAAATCTATAAATTTGAACACTCGATAGCTGATTTTGAAAAAGTGTGGTGCAGTGTTTTTACAGGACTTACAGACCTAGTGGATTATGCCAGGGAATTAAAAGAAAATTATAATGTATATATTCTTTCAAATACGGATGAGATACATTTTAACATTGTTTGGCAGGATTATCCTGAACTTCATTTCTTTGAAAATAATTTGATGTTATCGTATGAATTGGATTCTGTTAAACCTCAAAAAGAAATATTTAAACGCGCTCTTAAAATGTTTGATCTAAAACCGGAAGATTGTTTGTTTATCGATGATAACCCGGAGAACATACAAGGCGCTACAGAAAATGGAATTGCTGGAGTATTGTTTACAAACGTAGAAGATACAAAAAGAAAAATAAAAAAATATTTAAATTAATATAGTGCTGGAGGGGAGTGGTAAATATGATTAAATATGAGAAAATGATCTTGATAAGCATCAAAGAACAAAAACTAATGTTGATTCAAGATAATTATAAAATTGCGGAATACCAAATATCAACTTCCAAATTTGGTATTGGGAATAAAGCCGGAAGCAATATGACACCTCTAGGGTATCACCTGATCAAAGAAAAAATTGGAGAACATGTTCCTAAATATTCAATTTATAAAGCAGGTAAATTTACAAATGAACTTGCCACAACAGATAAGAAAGCTATAGATGAAGATCTTATAACAACTCGGATAATAAAATTGGAAGGAATGGAAAACGGTATCAATAGAGGTAGTGGAATAGATTCATATGAAAGAGAGATCTGGATACATGGAACATCATCCGAAAATAAGATCGGCACTCCTGCATCTAATGGGTGCCTAAGAATGAAAAATGATGATATTATCTTACTTTTTAACTCTGTTGAGGTTGGAACACCTGTTAATATTGAAATGAAAATTATCGCTAAAGTGCAAGAAAAAGAGAACCTGTTCGATTACAGGGGACATACTTTCAGGTTAAAAGACAGACGCAAGAAAGGTGTTTTAGATTCTACACTTTGGAAGGTGAATAATACAGAGCGTCGAAAAGATGGTGAACGAAGAAAAAAATAAATATAACTAGTTGATATTGCTTGATGTAAAAAGCCCTCCGCATGCCGGAGGGCTTTTTACATCTATAAATTTATTCCATAAGGACTTGTCCGCCATTATTTTAGGAGGATCATTTTTTTACTAGAAGTATAATTACCAGACTTCATTTTATAGAGATAAACTCCACTCGAAACTGGTTTGTTGGTGTTGTCGGTACCATTCCAATTAATACTATATTCACCTGTATCCTTAACTTCATTTACAAGCGTTTTAACCAGTTGTCCTTTTAAGTTGTAAACTTCAATTTTTACTTTTCCAATTTCTGTAATTGAGTAAGCAATATTTGTAATTGGATTGAACGGATTAGGATAGTTTTTTCCAAGTATTGTATTAGTAACAATTAAGTTTTCTGTGCTTACAATTGGCTCTAAAATAAAATCAACTCCGGTTGTAGAATTACCTTCTGTAACTACAACATCTTCTATTATTACAGTTTCATAATCAATCAATCCAGCCATTACAGGATAGATTCCAGGTAAAAGTGAAATAATATAATCACCATTAGCATCCGGATTAACAATTACAGAACCTGCTGCTACTTCAACATCTTCTACATTGCCTGATCCACCATTCAAAGTTACATTTCCTTCGATTGTACCATTTGCAGTTGAAGCACCAAGAGTACCATCAGAGTTGATATTTTGAGCATAAATATCTTTTTGCCCATTTCGGTCATCCTCCCAGGAGGCTATAATTTGGTTATTTGCAAATTGACTTGCTACACTATGAATTTTACTAGATGCTATGGAACACATTGTGATCTGTTCATCAGGCCACAAATAATTTCCATCAGAATCTAATTTTATAGCTTTTACATAAGCGTTAGTAGCATCTGTATATTCTTCATAAAAAATTATAAGATCATCACTTGCTGCCCGAACTGCAAAGAGCTGAATATAAAGTGAAGAAATATTGATAAGATTATTTCCATTCACTCCCCATTGAAGATCTCCATTTGCATCAAGTTTTTGCCCTGTAATGCCATAATTATTCTGGTTTCCATTAGTTTGGAACCAGTATGTTATCAATTCTTCATTCACAGCATCATAAACTGATTCCGGATAAAAGTTCTGACGGTCTGCTTCTGTAGAAAGTTGTGCTCCATTTGCAGTGAAAACAACCGAACCATCAGAATTCACATGCTGAACAAATGTATAAGAAATTGTTCCTCCACCACGGCTGTCATGCCAGGAAATAAAACAACCGTTATTATCATCAGAGATAATATTAAAGATCTGCGTCCATGCAGATATCCCACCTGCATTAGATACCACTGTATCTTCGTCCCATACCGCTAATCCATCAGAATCATATTTCTGCATATAGCAGTGACGAGTTGGTGCGTAAGAAGGTCCTGTATCGTGGAAAAATTTTAGCAGTATATTGTCATCTTCCACAGCAAAAGGTTGTGGCCAAGAGTAAGTATCTGCACAACTCATTGTAATGCCGTTATCTCCCCAGAGCAGGATTCCGTCAGGAGCTATTTTCTGCATGATGATAACATCATCTGCTTGCCATGTTACAACAACATTCCCTGTTGAAGTCACACAAACTTTTGGTGAGACATCGAAAGCTCCGGAGTTTGAAAGTTCCAATCCGTCATCACCCCACACACTAATGCCGTCCGGTGAAATACGATATGCATAAATATTATTGTTCCCGGCATTTCTGATATCCTGGAAGGTGAGAATCGCATAATTGTCTTCATCAACTGTCATATCCCAATCTGTTAACCAGCTCATTGCAGGATTATCACTAATCACAATTCCATCATTAGCCCATAACTCATTTCCCATGTGATCTAATCTTTGCAATCTTACATCATAATTTCCTGAGTCATTGGAAAACCAGCCGATATAAGTATCACCAGCTGAACTTGTGACAACTTTAGGAATTGCTTGCTCTCCACTCAAATCACAGATCGCATTATTTATACCCGCATCATTGCTCCACTGAGCTGTGAGGCTTGCTGATAGAAGCATAATAAAAAATGAAAATACAATTGTCTTTCTCATTCTACTCTCCTTTTTTTAAAGGTCGGCTTGCATATGCAAAACGATCTCCCATTAATTTTGTAAAAACTCTTCAATCGTCATAGATTTCTTCCAATAGATCTCAAAAATTCCGGCCATTGCCTCAGCAAAATCACTATGTTCAAAAGTCATGGTTGTAAAACTAACTGATATATCAGCTTTGTTTTGCAGAGCCAGCATTATTGTATGATAGTCGAAAACAAACATTTTGAAAGGAAGGTGTTTAGATATCCTAACCTCTTCACCCATTTTTTCGAAGTGTTGAACTTTTTTAATAAAATCGTCTATGTCAGTTGGCTCGACCTCATATAATGAACGGAACTTTACTCCACGTTCAATACTTATTTGCTCAGGATCTCTGATCTCATTACTAACTTGAGAAACATCCGATTTGCCTATAT
>CAZOCS010000044.1:0-18022 GCA_964578365.1 uncultured Candidatus Cloacimonadota bacterium | reverse complement strand
AGCACAAAGATCAAGCAATGTGGAATCCAAATGTATTTAGTGGAATGCCGTCGTACTTAACCTCATTTGGTGCAAAATATCCATTTATTGGTAAGATATACAAGCTCACAAATAAAGTTATGAACTGGCGAATTTTGATGTTGTTCATAATGGCATTGGGTGTTTATCTGTTCATGATACATCTAAAATTTGATCCTACAATAGCATTTATAAGTGCTATAGCAATGGCGCTATCGTGTCATTTTTTAGGACTATTGGAGATTGGGCATAACACCAAGTTCAAAGCTGTAGTCTACATTCCCTGGATAATGTATGCAGTTCATTATTTAAAGCAGAGGCGTAGTTTGCTTGCTTTGGGAACAACTGCAATATTGCTTATCGTGCAACTTAGGGCTAATCATCCGCAAATTTCCTATTATACTTTCTTAATGATCGGAATTTACTGGATAGCACATCTGATCTGGGTAATAAAAGATAAAGAATTAAGATCACATTTGATATTTTCGGCAATGCTTTTAGGGGCATTTATCATTGCTTTCATGGCGATTGCACAACCTTATTTTTCATCCTATGAATACGGGCATTACACTATCCGTGGTGGTTCAACCGGATTAAGTACAAGTTATGCAACCAGCTGGTCATTCCACCCGATGGAGATATTAACTTTTTTGAATCCAAGTTTTTTTGGTGGCGTTTCTCCATTTTACTGGGGCTGGATGCCATTTACGCAAACTTCAATGTATATGGGAATTATCATTCTCTTGTTCGCAATTATCCCAATATTCTATAATAAGAACAGATTTGTTAAAATATTGTTAAGTGTTTCTATATTCACACTATTTCTTTCTTTTGGAAGGCACTTGCCATTTCTTTCAAATTTCCTGCTAGAGTATTTGCCGGCATTCAATAAGTTCCGTGTACCGGCAATGATACTTGTTCTATTGCAATTCACAACTGTGATACTGGCGGGATTCGGAATAAAGACGATCATCCAAAAAGTAAAAGAAGATGATACGAAATTTTTTGATCTCTTCCAAAAAATATTAATTGGTGTATTTGTGCTTTTTATTATCTTCCTCGCTTTCAGCAGTTCTTTAGAAAGTTTTGGCTTGCAGCATTCGGGAGACAGTTCCAAATATAATCCCGCACAAATTAAGCAGCTTAAAACTCTCCGGGCAGAAAAACTTTTAAACGATGGAATTCAAACAGGTATCTTCCTGCTGGTTAGCATGGGGCTGATCTTATTGTTCGGAAAGAAAAAAATTAGCAAATATCCATTCTTAATTCTCATTGCTATTCTTGTGATAACTGATCTTCTGATTATTGACGGTAGATTCTTACAAAACGTAACTCCACTGCAAAATATTGAAAAAAATTATGAAAAAACAGATGCTGATAAGTTCCTTCTTAAAGATACGGAAAATTACAGGATCTATCCGCTTGCCAGAGAATTTGGTCAGAACAGCTGGGCATATTATCATCAAACTATCGGAGGATATCATGGAGCAAAACTGAAAAGATATCAAGAGATAATCGAGAATTGCCTAAACGCAGAATTCCTCGATCGGATCCCGATAAATTGGAATATTGTGAATATGCTTAATGCAAAATATGTGATCTTCACTCAAAAATTACCCTTGGATAACCTGGAATATGCATATTATGACAGGAAACAAAAACAAACAGTTTATTTGAATAATACCTATCTTCCAAGAGCCTGGTTTGTGAATAATACGGAGTTTATAAAGGATAAAAAGGCGATCTGGAAAAAACTGAACGATCCCGAATTCTCCCCAGCACAAACAGCTATTGTAGAAAAAGAAGTTCCTACAACTTATGCCCCCATAGAATCTTCTATTACTCCAACAGGATTTGGACTTCACGACATAAAATTCAATGTAGTTACAGATACAACTTCGTTCCTAACGGTTAGCGAAATATATTATCCTGCAGGTTGGAAAGCTTTTATTGATGGAAAAGAAACTGAGATATTTTCAACTAATTATATCTTGCGTGGTGTTGTTGTTCCAAAAGGTGAGCATGTAGTAGAAATGAGATTTAAATCCAGTACATATTCATGGAGTTTGAAGCTTAGTCTTTTCGGATTGACACTAGCTGTATTGATCTTCCTAATAGGACTCATGTATTACATCCGCTCAAACTTTCAGGGAAAAATAGTATATGTCGTCAAAGAATAAACTATATGTTGTAGCCACGCATATTGGGAATCTTGACGATATCACATTAAGAGCATTGAAGGTTCTTAAAGAGGTTGATTTTGTGATCTGTGAGGAATTTAAAGTTGGAAGCAGGTTGCTCAAGAATTATGATATTAAAAAACCATTAGAACTTTTGAATGAGCATAACGAAACTGAACAAACTCAGGTAATTCTAGATAGACTTGTTATGAATGGTGAAACTGCTGCAATGATAAGCGATGCAGGAACACCACTTTTTGCAGACCCAGGTAATAATCTGGTTTGGAGCTGCCACCAAAACGGAATCGATGTAGTTCCCGTTCCGGGGGCATCATCTATAATGGCAGCATTGATGGTTAGCGGACTTAAACTTGAACAATTCTTATATTATGGTTTTTTACCTGCCAATAAAGATGAACGCAAAAGAGCAATAAAACGCCTTCCTAATAATTATGACCTGGTCTTCCTGGAAACTCCTTACCGGCTTAAACAACTTTTGGCTGATTTGAAACAGATATTGGGAGCAAACAGGCAGGCAATAATAGCTTATAAACTTACACAACCAAATGAGAAGATCTTATGGGGAAATTTACAAGAAATCTCTGTTATGACCGAAGAGCTTCCAAAGGGTGAATTTGTGTTTATTTTAAGAAAAGTTGAAATGAATAAAAGGAGAAAATATGCGAGATAAAAAATGGTTCTTCATTGTTAATTCAACCGCCGGAAGAGGAAAAACAGGTAAGAAAATAAGTAAATTAGTTACATCATTAAATGAGCATAAATTAGATTTTGAGATAGAATTGACCAAGGCAGCACTACATGCAACTCAACTTGCTCAAGATGCTATAAAAAAAGGATTTCACAATATTATTTCTGTAGGTGGAGACGGTACATTGAATGAAGTGGTCAATGGCGTAATGCTCTCAGGGAAATCGGAAGAAGTTAATGTGGGTATCATTCCGGAAGGTGGTGGGAACGATTTTGCCACAGGGTTTAATCTGTCTTCTAAAATAGATAAAGCTGTAGAAATTTTACAAAGATTAAATATAAGAAAAATTGATGTCGGCAAGATCGAAGATAGATATTTTATTAATGCACTGGGTATGGGCTTTGATGCCAGAGCTGCCCAGATCTCGAACAAGATAAAATATTTGAATGGTCTGCCAAGATACCTTCTGGCAGTGATAAAAGCTCTAGTTGCTTTAAAACCATTTGAAGCTGAAGTGAAATTAGATAACTATTCCTATAATTCGCCTTTCCTGCTAATTGCTGTTGGAAACGGGAAGTATACAGGTGGTGGATTTTTAATAACACCTGAAGCTCTGGTAGACGATGGCTTTCTGGATATCTGTTTTATCAAAACGATCACACGCAGAAGACTTTTGTCTTTGCTTCCATCTGCTATAAAAGGTAAACATCTCAAAGAACCAGAAGTGGATCTTAAACAAAGCAAAACTATAGAAGTAACAACCAAAACACCATTACCTTTTTACACTGACGGTGAACTTCCTAAACTAAAAAATCCACTTCATTTCACAATTGAGCTTTTACCAAAAAAACTGAACTTGATCTGTTAATTTGTTATCATTTTGATAATATCTTTTTCGAGAGTTTATCATTTAGATAATTTTATTGTGAAGTATCTGTTTACAAAACAACCATAAGTCATTATAATACAAACACATAAGCTGATATAACATGTTTGGACTGCAAATTGCATTTCTTAACCATAAATAGTTATTTGGAGGAATTATGAAAAAAGTAACAATATTTTTTGCGATCTTATCCGTTGCAATTTTGATTTATGGAATTGTAACAACCAAGGAGATCCGTAAAACATTTGAAATAAATGACAATACAGGATTGATAATTGATAACCTTAATGGACCCGTTAAGATCACTGGTTGGGATAAAGATTTTGTTGATGTTTTGATAATCAAGAAATCCAGTCGTGGCAGTGAAGCGTTAGACAAAGTAGATATTGTAATGGTACAAAAAAAAGATATCATTATCGAAACCAAGCATTTGAGCAAGAATCCTAAAGTTAGTGTGAGTTATGAACTCAACGTTCCAAAAGAGTTATTGCTAAAGAGTATTCAAAGTTCAAATGGCAGTATCAGCATTAAAAATACAGGAATTGTAGATATCGTTCATACATCCAATGGTTCTATCAGCCTCGAAGAGTGTGAAGGTAAGATAAATGCAGATACTAGTAACGGTTCAATCACTGCAGAAGATATCGACGGATCTGTTTTCGCAAATACTTCAAATGGTAGAATAAGATTGGTAAACATCACCGGTTTTGCTGATGCTAATACATCAAACGGTAGTATTCAGATCTATAACGTTGTCAGCATTGGAAATGCCAAAACCTCCAACGGTTCGATAAAAGCGCAAATTGCCGGTATGAGTAATGATGTTGATATAAAATCCAGTAATGGTTCGATCACTTTGTATTTGGCCAATAATTTAGATGCCGACATCGAAGCATCAACATCAAGTGGTAAGGTCAGACTACATGATTTTGCTATCACAGCGGATAATATCTCAAAATCATTTGTTTCCGGTATTATCGGAAATGGCGGTAACCTGCTTAAATTGGATACTTCCAATGCCAATATTCATATATATAGTGATGATAATATTAAATATTAAGCAATCTCCCAAAAGAGCAATATGAAGCATTGATCCTCCCCCTTATGATCAGTGACAAGCCCCGAGCTATCGGGGCTTTTTATTATTTATCTATCCACACATTTTAACTCTACAGTTAAAAAATATCATTAAGCATTTGACAAATAAATGCTCTCTATTAAATAAAAAGCAGGAATAGTAAAAAAGAATAATCGAGGAATTTATGCCTGATCAAATATCATTATTTTCAGAAGAGAAAACCCCAACAAATATCCCGTTAGCAGAAAAAATACGTCCTAATAAAATTGAAGAGATAATAGGTCAGAATGAGATCATGAAAGATGGTTCTCAATTGCGTAGTATGATCGAAAACGATAATTACAGTTCTTTTATTTTATGGGGTCCACCCGGAACCGGAAAGACAACGATCGCCAGGTTGATCGAGAAAAAAACAAAATCCAGGTTCATATCTTACAGTGCTGTGTTATCCAGTATTAAAGATGTTAAGTTGGTTATGAAGGAAGCAGAATTCACATTCAAAACAAAAGACAAGAGTACAATATTATTTATAGATGAGATCCATAGATTCAACAAAGCTCAACAGGATGCATTTCTTCATTATCTAGAATCCGGCGCAGTTATTCTTATTGGTGCTACAACCGAAAATCCATCTTTTGAAGTTATTCCGGCGCTGCTTTCAAGATGTAATGTTTTTGTTTTAAATCAGCTTTCTGATGAAGATATTACAAGAATTATTGAACGTGCATTGGAAGAAATAAATGCAGAATTGGAATTTGAAGAGAAGTGCATTCCATATATTGCAGAACTTTGTGGAGGTGATGCTCGTAAAGCCTTGAATTATCTGGAGAGCATCATCAAAAACTCAAAAGGTAAAAAGAAGATCGATGTTGAATTCATTTCTAATATACTAAGCCGGAAGGCAATGTTCTACGATAAGGACAGAGAGGAGCATTATAATGTTATCTCAGCTTTGCATAAATCGTTAAGGGGAAGTGATCCTCAGGCTGGATTATACTGGCTTGCCCGAATGCTGGAAGCGGGAGAAGATCCAATGTATGTGGCTCGCCGTTTGGTGCGATTTGCTTCCGAAGACATAGGTCTTGCCGATCCTAATGCACTGGTACAGGCAATAGCTGCCAAAGATGCATGTCATTTTTTGGGAATGCCGGAAGCAAATACTGCGCTTGCGCAGTTGGTGGTTTACTTAGCCACCGCACCAAAAAGCAACGCACTTTATGCAGGTTACAAAAAGGCAGCTGATGATGCCATAAAAACAAGTCATCTAGGTGTTCCGCTTCACATTCGCAATGCTCCTACCAAGCTGATGAAAGATCTGGATTACGGTAAGGACTACAAATATGATCACATGGCAGAAAATGCTTATAGTTATCAGAAATATTTCCCAGATAAAATGAACGAAAAGAAATATTATAAACCATCAAAATTCGGTTATGAAAAAGAGGTACAGAAACGTTTGGACTGGTGGAAAAAATTAAGAGATGAAAAATAATTCGTAAAGACGCAACATCTTGCAACAGTATAGACGCAACATCTTGCAACAGTATAGACGCAAAATATTGCGTCTCTAATTAAATATGAAATATAAAAATAAATATAGAATTGAAACAACCCGTTTACCTTCTTGGGATTATGGAGCAAATGCTCCGTATTTTGTAACGATTTGCACAAAAAACAAAGAGATGTTTTTCGGTAAAATCATAAATAATATTATTGAATTGTCACAGATTGGAGAAATTGCTCAGAATTATTGGCTAGAAATTCCCAAACATTTTCCTTTTGTAGAATTGGATGAATTCTTAATCATGCCAAATCACATTCATGGAATTATCGTAATCAACAAAACCGTAGAGACGCAAAATATTGCGTCTCAAAATCAAATCAACAAATTAGAGACGCAAAATGTTGCGTCTCAAAATCAAATCAACAAATTAGAGACGCAAAATGTTGCGTCTCTACATAAAAATAAATTTGGACCACAATCACAAAATTTAGCGTCGATTGTTCGTGGATTTAAATCCGGTGTTAAATCATATGCGACAAAAAACAACATCGAATTTGCATGGCAATCAAGATATTATGATCATATTATCAGGAATTATAACTCATGGGAAAGAATCCGCGAATATATTAAACAGAATCCTAATCGTTGGTTAGACGATGAATATCAGATTTAGCAATTTGTGGATCACCCCTACCTGTCTATCCATTTATCTATTTTTATCGGTTTGTATTTATTAAACTTATCTAAAATAATCTTAGGATCGGAATCTACAATTATTGCATCCCGATGTTCTTGTTTTACAAATCGCATCTCAACGGCTCTATCAAAGAACTTTAGCAGCTCATCATAATATCCGTTCACATTAAGTATTCCGCAAGGTTTGGAACTGTATCCGATCTGTGCCCAGGTTAGAATTTCCAATAGTTCTTCAAACGTTCCAAATCCACCCGGCAGAGCAATAAATCCATCTGAAATCTCAAACATTTTCGCTTTACGCTGGTGCATTGTATCCGTTACTATAAGTTCTGTTAACTCGGGATGTTGAACTCTGCCATCAAACACTTTTGGTAGTACACCAATAACTGAAGCACCACAATTAAGAACACCTTTTGCGACTTCACCCATTAAACCCAGAGTTGAACCACCATAAACAAGACCAAAACCACGAGTAGCGATCTCTTTACCCAACTTGTTAGCCATCTGCAAATATGCAGGATCTGCTCCAGGACTTGAACCACAAAAAACACAAATATTATTCATTTAATATTCTTGATTATGCGGCTGTGGGGTCTTTCCTTTTATGTGATCGAGATATGTTTTTGCAATATGCTCGCTATGTTCTAATTGAGCTTTCACGATATCTCCAATAGAGATCACACCAATCACATTAGCGTCTTTCATAATAGGAAGATGCTTAATTCTTTTTTCTGTCATTATGCTCATGGCATATTGAATATTATCATCTTCTGAGGCAATTATAATATTCTCATATTTTGTCATAATATCTTTCACTTTGATATCAGAGAATTTTTGTACATCTTTAAAACATTTTATTGCATCTTTTTCTGTCATGATCCCGATGAATTCATGATTAGAATTTTCAACCATGCAAGAACCAATCTTTTTCTCTACAAATGTATCGAGTACTTTGCAAATTTGTTCATCTTCATTTACAGTATAAACGAAACCATCTTTAATTTTAAGTATATCTTTAATTAACATTCTCCCTCCTATTTATTCAAATATCTATCAATTCCTACTGCAGCTTTATGACCATCTGCAATAGCACTTACCGCATCTGCTTTATTATTGGAAGCATCTCCACCTGAGAATACTTTTTCTACACTTGTCTGTCCCAGTTCATTCACAACAACTTTACCCCATTTGGTTTCAATATTATCTCTTATTTCTATCGGTAAAAATGATAGATCCGCAATTTGTCCTATCGCAATAATAAATGTATCCAGATTTGTCTCAAATGATTCACCTTTTATCAGAACCGGTTTTGGTCTTTTACCTTCCTCATAGATCATCTTATTTTTACCCCAGACGAACTTGAGACCAGAGCCATTTTGCTCGATTTCCAAAGGAGTTGTTTGTGGGAAAAATTTAACATTTTCTTCTTGAGCTTCTTCAATCTCTTCTAAATCCGCAGGCATATCTTCGATTCTTCTTCTGTAATATACTTCCACTTCTGCGCCTAGTCTTCTAGCAGTTCTTGCTGCATCCATTGCAGAGTTTCCACCGCCGATCACAGCTACTTTATTTCCAAGATCAATTTCTTCTTTATTTGTTACTTTATTCAGCAGATCAATTCCGGATATCACATTAGGAAGCTCCTCTCCGGTGATGTTTACCGGAATAGAATTCCAAAGTCCGGGTGAGATAAAAAGTGCGTCATGAGAATTATAGATCTCATTAAATTTAGTTTCCTCACTGATTTTTGTATTATAGTTTATTTTAACACCAAGCGACACGATATAATCAATATCTTTATCTAGTTGATCGTATGGTAAACGATACTCGGGAATTCCGTATCTCAGCATTCCGCCACCTTTCTCATTACTTTCAAAGATTTCAATCTCGTAGCCTAACAATCGTAGATAATAAGCTGCAGAAAGTCCTCCAGGACCAGCTCCAATTATCGCGATCTGTTTATTATTTGTCTGAATTATGTCTTTTAAAATAATCGCAATTTCTTCAGGAGAGACCTGGTCAAGGATATATCTTTTTAACCAGCGAATTGCAATTGGCTCTCCATTATGAGCTAATGAACATACATCTTCACAATGATGAGTACAGATCCTTCCACAACTGGCTGAAAAAGGATTTGTTTTATATAGAATTTGAACTGCAAGCTCAATATCATCTTCTCTGATCGCTTTGATATATTCCGGGATATCCATATGGGCCGGGCAACGTGCTACACAAATTCCACATTCAAGACATCTTTCAGCTTCTTCTATTGCTTGCTCTTTAGAATAACCTTTTACCATTTCTATAAATGATGAACTTCTTTCTTCTACTCCAAGCTCGTTCATTTTGATCCTATCAAAATTAATTAATTGGAAATTATCTGATCTTTTGTAACCCTTTTCACAATCGTCCCATTTCATTTTGTCTGCACCCGGAATAAATCTATACTCTTCCGGATCATCAGTAACCCAAGTATAATCATTAGACATTGTAAGTGAACTTGTTGGACAAACATCAACACAAAGTGCGCACCAGCAGCAGCGGCCATAATCTATTTTAGGACGCAAACCACTATCACCCATATCAGTTTCCACCCCTTCTACCGGTACAAGATCAATAGCTGCATTCTGGCAAATATCTTCACAGGTTCCACAACCTACACATTTATCAAAATCGTTTTTATGGAAGCCCCTGTAATTATCTGCTCCCGGTCTTTCATTCAATGGGTCTTTAATGGTCCAAGGTTTTTGTGCTGCTCTTTTCCAAACATTGAATGGTGATATTAAATCTTTTAAACTCATCATTACCTCTCTATTTCCGGTGGGCAAGTATGAAGTGAAACCATCAAACCTGCCAAATCGGAAATACTCGTATTAACTGCTAATTTTTCTAATACAGAAATCGCATGAGTATAACTAGCCCCTCGATTATATACACGCCTTGGATATTTCGTGCCATCAGAAACTACATAAAATCCATGTTCTCCACGGGTTGATTCTGCTTTCACATATGTTTCACCTGTTGGAATTTTCCAATTCACAACATTCGGGATCTTTGCTTGAATCTCACCTTTCTCCGGAATTTTATCAAGAATTTGAGATATCAGGTCTAATGTTTGATGCATTTCTTGATATCTTACTTCTGCTCTGGTAAATGCATCTCCTCCCATCGAAGTTATCATTTTTAAATCTAATTCGGGATACTTTAGATATGGATTGTTCATTCTTACATCATACTCTTTGCCGCTGGCTCGTGCATTCGGACCAACAATACCATATTCATCCACCATTTCCGGAGTAATAATTCCCAAACCCTTTAACCTGGATTTAATAATTGCATTATTAAAGAATGACTTTTCTATATCAAATAGAAGTTTCCTTGTTTCTACTACGAGATGTTTTGCCCTTGTAATAAATCCTTCCGGAAGATCTTTTCTCACGCCACCCGGGATCATATACATATGATAAATTCGTCCACCTGTCATCTCTTCAAAAAGATCTAACCAGAAGTCTCGCATTCCTACTGTCCACTGACCAATTGCTCCCATTCCGAGTGAACCCGCCTGACCGCCAAGCCACATCAAGAAACTTGCAAGACGAGACATTTCCATGTTCAAAGTACGTATCCATTTTGCTTTTTCAGGAATTTCTATCCCTGCTAATTCCTCTACGGCAGTAGAATAGCAATATTCATTTGTATCTGGTTCGGGAACACAGATCCTACATACAATAGTAAAACCTTGAATATATTTTCTTCTTTCCAATAGTTTTTCAAATCCGCGGTGTAAGTATCCAACATGTGTTTTGGCTTGAACGATCTCATCACCGCTAATAGTAAGTTCAACAGACATGTTTCCGGTAACACCAGGATGCTGAGGACCTTGCCACAATTTAGTAAATTTATGAGAATCAAGATCAATAATCGCTTTTCCATTTTCCATTTGTGGAAATTTAGATCTATCAGTTTGAAAATTATCATATTTGTTTTTTGATATTTTACTCATCATTCCTCCCGCTCTCAGGGGATTTAGCGAAATTCATATATAGTTTTTCTTTCATATATCTTTTTGGATCGTTGGTAGTTCTTCCCGGACGCTGATAGAAGGTTTTTACAGAATAGGCCAGAGTATCAAATTCTCTTTTCATTGGTGGTATTTCTTCCCAACCTTCCAATACAAAAGGTTCATCAACTTTTGGGGAACCCGGAAAATCTATTCCGAACAATTCTTTTAGCTCTCGTTGATATTGCCAGGTATGAGGCCAAAGCTTGTGTATGGAAGTCATCTCAGATCTTTCTCTATCAATAAAAACTTTTATACCAAGATTAACCTTAATATCGTAATTATAAAGCATATAGGTTAATTGGAATTTATTATCTTCGATGTAATCTACTGCCTGCAAAAAAGCTAAATGTGTAAAATTTTCCTGTTGTTTCAAATAGGAAAGAACAAGTTCAATATGTTCTTCTTTAATTGTAATGAAATAAAGATCAGCCCTTTTGTTGATAACAGATTTAATCTCAATTTTTTGCTTTAATCTATTTAATATTTTTTCCATCCTATCTCCTACCAGTTGTAATCCGGCATGTTCCAATCTTTTATAACTTTCTTCTGATTTTCTTTATACCAGTCGAAATTCTCGGCATATTTGTTCATGCCTTCACATTTACCAGCTTTTATCTGCATCTTTAATTTATTAAAACCAGCTATCAAAGCTTCCGGACGCGGCATACAGCCTGCTACATAAATATCCACCGGAATGTAATGATCTATTCGGTTTATTGTATAGTAGCTGTCATAGTACATCCCACCATTTATCGTACAGCTTCCCAAAGCTATAACAAATTTTGGCCCCTGCATTTGTTCATAACTTCGCACGATCCTTTTTATTGTTTTAATAGAAGCATATCCACCTATCACAAACACAGAAGCTTGTCTGGGTGTGGGACGAGGAGCTATTCCATAACGGAACATATCGAACCGTGAGGTCATGAGCGGTCTCAATTCTACCGCACCACAACCTGTTCCGAAAGCTAATATCCACAAAGATTCAGCTCGTGCCCAGTTAAGAAATTTCTCTAAATATTTGTTCAAAGGTTTTACAGGAGTTGGACGTGCAGCACTAAATAATGTTCGTTCTTTCTCCGATAAACCTTCATTTGCCAATTTCATTTCTTTTTCAATGTTATTAATGTCATTATTATTCACAATGTCTCCTTAAAAATAGGCAACTACAATTATTGATGCAATTCCAATTATAGTGGGCCATTTTAGGAAAAACCGCATCGATTGTTCAGGCCTGAACCTTGGAAATGCTGCTCCCACAAAAACAGAGAACATATAAATTAAAAATGTTTTTACAACCATAATAGCAAGAGCAACAAATATATTCGGATGAGCTGCTCCACCAAAATATAGATTCATAAATAATACCAATTTTGCAGATCCGAATAAACCTCTATTGGTTTGTAATGTAGCTAAAAAACTGCTATTCATTTCTATTGGAGGACCAATAGGAATTTCCTGAGGAGCCAGCACAATGCTGAATGGAGAATGCATATTCATTCCCAAAAGTGAGATCATAGCGGCAACAACCGCCAGAGGATTGGTAAATAGTGTCCAATTTAAAATACTACCCTGCTGTGCTGCAACAATTGTAGTGATATTCAAAGTATTATATTGGATTGCCAGTGCCATAACAGATAATGCAAATGGAACTTCAAATGTACTCATCTGAGCTAAACCTCTAGAAATTCCGATAGGAGAATATGGATGTCCACCTTCACCCGCACCAAGAGCCATTCCCAACTGACCAAAGAAAATAAAATACATCACCAGAAGTAAATCTCCTGCCATGGAAAAATTGGAAAACACAACTGAGCCAAATATCACCGGAATGAAAAGGTATGTTCCAAGACCTCCTGCCAAACGGAAAACAGGACCAAGGTAGAACATATATCCGTGCGAGATTGAAACTCGTTTTGCATGAGTTTGTAAGATATCAATAAATGGCTGCCATACGGGAGGACCATATCTTCCATGTACTCTCGCATAGATCTTTCTGACAATTCCACCCAGAGTAAGACCATATGCAGTTGCTACCAATACCGAGATTATGGCGTATAAAATTTTTGTTGTAATATTCATTTACACTCCTAAAAAAAAATATAAAACTACAATATAAAGAATTATATACAGTAAATATGTCTGACCGTTTCCTGTGTAGATCTGACGGAATGATCCAGCTAAAGAATTCGACCATTCGCTTACAATGTTCCAGAAATTTTGAATTCTGGGCTTTGTAAAACCACCCAATGCCTTATACATATGAGAGAACATATTATGAGCAAAATGTGTTGTTTGGGGAGATTCCGGTCTTTCGGCAGAATATACAATATTAAATTGTTTAACTTTCTGCATTTTGCCATTCAATAGTATCAAGAATATCAGCGGAACAGCAAAAACTCCCATTGTGATCATCATTACCATATTCCCATTCCAATAGCCCAAAGAACTTGTTATCTTGTAACCATCAATCTGGATTGTGGATGCAAAGTAATTTCCAACTATATCATTCAGTGGTTGGATAATCAAATTTGGATACATTGAAATTGCCATGATTCCCATCATAAATATAACTTGTGGGATCAAATACCAGATCGGTGCTTCCTTCACATTTTGATGTTCATATTTAAGTTGCCCCAAGAATATTGTGTGGATCAATCTGTACAAATATAGGAAGCTTACGCCACTTGCAAAGAATAGAACTCCGGCTTGCAGAAACCAACCTTTTTCTATAAAGGAAGTATAAAGCAGCCATTTGGAACCAAATCCGGATAAAGGTGGAACACCCGACACAGCAATAATTCCAATTAAAACTGAAATATATGAGATCGGCATTTTCTTTATCAGTCCGCCCATTTTATACATATCTCTTGTTCCGGTTCGATGAATCACACCGGCAATAGCAATAAATATCATTGCTTTGAACATAAAATGATTTAAAGATAAATAAAGTGCAGATATCCAGCCCAGGTGACTTAGTAATGCTATAGAAGCAACGATATATCCAACCTGACTCATACTGGAATATGCCAGAAGTTTTTTTACATCTTCCTGGAAAGAAGCTAAAAATGCACCTACTATTGCCGTGAGTGCACCCAGCCAACCTATCCAGTAAAACATATTGAAAGATGGAGAGTGTTTTACATATGAAATCGCAACAAGTAGAATTCCAAATACACCAGCCTTACTCAACACAGAAGAAATGAAAGGTGTCATATCATCTTCTGCTTCGGCATACGCTCCAGGGACCCAGATATGAACGCCAAGTGAACCCGATTTTATCAAGAATCCGAGTGAGAGCAAGATCATTGAAATAAGAGGCAGTTTTACATTTGCGATCGAACTTACCAAACTGGAATTTGCTGATAGATACGGAGCAAATCCAAAACCTGCCAGCATGAGATATGCTCCTGCTAATGAGAACGTAATATATGTAAGAGCAGGAATTTTTGCTTTCTCACCTCTTAAGATCAAGAAATAAGAAGCAACTGTCATAAATTCCCAATTTAAGAAGAAAGTAAGATAACTTTTTGCGACCAATAAATTCCCCATCGCAAAGATCATCATCAATAAAAATCCGTAGAATCCCTTTCCTAACTCTTTTCTATTCATAGTAGATATGATGATTATGCCGCTGCCAATTATAAATATAATCCCGAATAGAGATTGAAGATGAGTTGCCATCGGGTATAAATAATATCCATAAAGAGCAACACCGGCTATCGAAATAATTGCTTTAGATTTTGATCTTAAGAAATTTACCAAGTACATTCCAAAAATGGCAGCAAGAGGTAAATAATTTACTGGATCAAATAAGTATATTCTCGTCATTATCCAGAATGAAAATAAAAACATCATCAATACAAAAACTAAAATTGGAAGAACTTGAGAGAATCTAATTTGCTCTTTGATCTCTTTTTTGCTTTCATTCTTTATTGCATATCCAAACCATCTGAAAAGGTAGAATGCTTCAAATAATGAACCAACTAATATTGCAGCTAAGCCAATATAATATTTTGTGGTTATAAGAACCTTAACTAATTCCCACTTAGCCCAAAATCCTGGAAATGGTGGAAGACCAGCCAGGGCAAGTAACAAAACACCAAACATCAATAATAATGGTATATTATTTCGCAGAACAGACCAATCTTGGATATTATTTTTTTGTACAATACCTGTTATCCAGAAAAGCCCTGCTTTAGCTAGGAAGTGATTGAGAAAAAAACCGCCTGCGATAATTAAGATCAATCCATTTGGAAGACCTGTCTTATGGGCAAATGATACAATAGCGACCACAAGCCCCATTTGTGCAATAGATGAATATCCCAGTAACCTTTTAGGATTAGATTGCTTTATTCCGATCAGGTTGGAAAACAAAAATGTTACAATTCCTGCTCCCATAAATACTGAAAGATACTCACTTGGAAGAAGTGGTAATATTTTATAAAAAACAAAAAGAATAGCTGCAGAATTTACAACTGCGATTACAGAGACTATTCCGGAATTAACCGCTTCGTAAACATCAAGTGCCCATCCATTTGCCGGAAACGGTTTCAATTCGATAAACACAGAAATAAGTAATACAAAGACTGAGAAAACGCCTGTTTTCATTGCTAACATGGATGGACTGTTAATAATAAGATCCAGGTTTAGGTTTCCTGTGAAATAGTAGATAAAGATAACACCAATCAGGAAAAACGTTGAAGTAATTCCACCCGCAAGCATATATTTGAATCCGGCTGAAAATGATCTCTTATCTTCATCAAAGCTAATTAATGCATATGTTGAAATGGACACGATCTCTAAGAATACAAACATATTAAAGAGGTCTCGTGTCATTACCAAACCATTCACTCCCATTATTAGAACCAAATATAATATCAGCCCGGAGATATGAGTCTTTATAAATTTTTTAAAAAGGAATACTGCAGACATCAGCCCTGCCAGATTTGCCAGGAACAATACGAATGCTTCCAATATGCCCAATTGCAGGTTTATGGATAGAGGTGCTAGAAATCCTGCTGTATGAAGCATCAGGGGAGATCTTCCCAAGACTACAAATTGATACAGCCACTCGAACATAACTACTACATTAAACAGAAGAACTCCGTATAAAAAAGTTAGTGAAAGTTTTCTTCCGGCTTTATCGATAACAGTTAACAGAAATCCTGCAGCAAGAGATACAATAAGTATATATATCGGATTTACCATTTCAACTCCTGATAATCATCTATCGATAATGATCTATTTTTTTGATACAATTTAATAATGAAACTCAACATCAATGCTGTTACTGCCAGTCCAATAACAATTGCCGTAAGAACTAAAGCCGATGGAATGGGATCAACAACTTGAGCAGCAGCATTCTTGATATCCACAGCCGAATCAATTATCGGTGCAGTTTTCCCACGAAGATAACCAATTGAAACTATAATAATATGAGTTCCGGTATCAACTATCGAAAACCCGATCACTATCTTTATTAAGTTCTTTTGTGTTAACATTCCGTAAATACCAATGATAAGGAGTAAAAAGCCAAGTATAAGTGAGAATATCATTATTCTCCTCCCATTCTATCTAAAATTGTTGTAAGTTCAGAACCAACTTTGAGACCTATGATCGAGTAGATCAGTGGGATAGCACCTGCACTTAATAATTTTCCAAATTTTCCAAGTGGCAGAATTGCGGGATCCAGAAAACTGTTCATTCCAATAAGCAGTACTCCGAATAAACCAATTATTACATAAAAGGCACCGGAGAAAGACTCTACAAAAAGCAGAATTGTATGGTTGAACTTCAAATTAATATCTGCCAGGATCAATAAAAGAAATGCAGTTGTTATAAGTACTCCACCCTGAAAACCTCCTCCTGGAGTTAGGTGACCGTGAGTAAATATATAAACTCCTGTTAGTATTATCAAAACAAATAAAAACTGTGATCCGGTTTGCAGTAGTTCGGAAGATCTTCTAGATCTTAAACTTGTTTTTTTCTTTCGTAATAAAAAACCAACTCCTGCTGTTGCCAAAAACAATACCGTTACTTCACCCAATGTATCTAAACCACGATAAGTTACTATTACAGATGTAACGACATTTTGTGAGTTCAAATCGTTTACAGATCCTTCAACATATTGCGAAGATAGATCGCCAAGCTCTTGATGGAAATCAAAATCTCTTAAAAAAGGAAGGAACATTAAGATCAATCCTAGAAGTGCTAGTAATATAAATATTCTTTTAATCATCCAGATCTCCTTTTTTTATCTTTTTCAGTGTGAAGATAAAGATAATAGTTGTGAGTCCCGAACCAATTGCTGCTTCCGTCATTGCCACATCCGGTGCAGCAAGTAAAAGATAGATCACACTAGCCAACAGGCTAATTACACCAGCACTGATTATTGCAGAAAGCAGGTTCTTCAAACGAATAGCTAAAATTGCAGCTATGATCATTACTATTCCTAAAACTATAATTATTATGGAGATCATTTCTTCTCTCCTTTATTTTCTATATCATCATCTTTCAGATCGTCTTTCACAGAACGTTTAGTAAGACCGATCCCAGCAAAGTGAGCCGCTCTAGCTAAGGTGTTTGATGATATCGGGTTAGTAAATATTACAAATAAAATTATAATAATTATCTTTCCGAAGCAGCCGCATTCGTAATGACCGATCGAAATACCGGCGAGAAATAAAATGGAACCGAGTGTTGTAGCTTTTGTTCCTGCCTGCATTCTATTATATACATCCGGCATCCGTAAAATTCCTAATGCTCCCAGAAAAAGTAAAATGGATCCAGCCAAAGTAACTAATGCACCAAATAGTTCCATTATATCCCCCTTTCCAGATAACGAGCAATAGCCACAATACCAACAAAACTTATCAGCCCGTAAAC
>CAZOCS010000043.1:0-18318 GCA_964578365.1 uncultured Candidatus Cloacimonadota bacterium | reverse complement strand
TTGACCGAGTCCACAACGATTAGAGATCATCACATTTTCCCATGCAAGCATCTGGTCAATATCTTCTGCAACACCATTTCCTCGGATCTTCATTGTTATTAAATTCGTTTACACAATCATCACAAACTGCAAGGTCTGGTGATATTAAAGTTGATCCTTCAGATTTTGAGCTCATCCTAATTTCAAACTTAGTGTAATTTTTGTCAGGAATTTCTTTGTATTGGAAATCAATAATTTCCGCAGCTGGTGGAAGTTCATCTTTTATTCTATAAATAAAATGATCGAGAGAGTCTTTTTGGCCTTTGGCTTCAATTTGAACACCACTAGTTGAATTTAAAACATATCCTTTTAATTTTTGCTCAATTGCCAGTTTATAAATAAACGGACGAAATCCGACTCCCTGAACAATACCATTTATTTTTATTTGATACACCTTACCATCCATAAAATTAATAATGGAAGAATATCTTTTTAATATATTATTAGCGTCAAGTTTTTAATCCCATTTAAAACTATAATTAATTTATTAAACAATATTGGTTGATATGAATTCCGTAATATAATAAAATTAAACAAGATACACCAATGCTAATATGAGAATGATTTTCAATACCAATGATAAGAAAAAATCTATTTGACAACCTATTCTCAATTAGAATTTTAGCGACTTAAAATTTAGAAGAAAAATAAATAGTGTACAAGGAGGTTGATTGTGGATAATACACAATCCGGGAAATCAGGATTTTCCAACAATGATAACTGCAAATGTGATTGTAAGAACCTAGAAGAGATACTTGCAGGCTATAACAATGATCCAACAAGATTGATGGACATTCTCATCGCAGTTCAAGCACAATATGGTTGCGTTTCTGATGCAGCCGTAAAAACAATTGCAAAAGCTATTAATTACTCCTCTGTTGATGTTGAACAGACTTTATCATTTTATCATTTTTTATCTCAAACTCCAACCGGCAAATATGCAGTATATTTAAACGATAGTGCAGTTGCTGATATGATGGGAAGAGATGAGATCGCAAAAGCATTTGAAGAGGAAGTTGGATGTAAATTTGGGACAGTTTCTGATGATGGAAAAATTGGTTTATTCAGTACTTCTTGTATTGGGATGAATGATCAAGAACCATCAGCTATCATTAACCAGCGAGTTTTCACTAAATTAACAAAAGAGAAAGTAGCAAAAATTGTTAAGGGAATGAAAAATGATTTTGAAATAGAAGATCTTGTTGGAACAGACGTTCAATCTAATATTCTCAAGCAGGGACCGATCCTAACCAAGGATTCTAACCTAGGAGAAGCCGTAAAAAAAGCAATATCGATGAAACCAGAAGATGTAATTGAGGAAATAAAGCAATCCAATCTTCGAGGTCGAGGTGGAGCTGGTTTCCCAACAGCTATGAAATGGCGTTTTTGTAGAAATGCTCAAGGTGAAAAACATTATATTTTTTGTAATGCAGATGAAGGTGAACCCGGAACATTTAAAGATCGTGTTATCCTCACAGAGCGTCCTCAACTCTTATTTGCAGGTATGACAATTGCAGGTTATGCAATTGGTTCTGATGAAGGTATTTTGTATCTTCGTTATGAATACAAATTTATGGAAGAATATCTAGAAGGGATTCTCAGTAAATTAAGAGAAGAAGGATTATTAGGAAAGGATGTAGCCGGTGAACCAGGTTTCAACTTTGATATCCGGATTCAGTTCGGTGGAGGAGCTTATATCTGTGGTGAGGAATCTGCACTTTTAGAATCTGCAGAAGGAAAACGCGGAGAGCCAAGAGACAGACCTCCATTCCCAGTTGTAAAAGGATATCTTCAGCAGCCAACAGCTGTAAATAATGTAGAAACTTTATGTGCAGTAGCCAAAATTATGCATAAAGGTGCAAAATGGTATAGATCGCTTGGTACTCTAGATTCAACCGGTTCTAAACTAATTAGTGTTTCCGGTGATTGCGAAAAGCCGGGAGTTTATGAAGTTGAATGGGGCTTTACTGTAAACGATATTCTAAAATTAGTCGATGCTAAGAATGTTCAAGCTGTTCAGGTCGGCGGTCCCTCCGGAAATTGCATTGCACCAAATGAATTCGATAGAAAACTGGCTTATGAAGACCTGTCAACCGGTGGATCTCTGATTGTAATAGGAAAAGAGCGTGATCTTCTTAAAGATATAGTTCTTAATTTTACCGAGTTTTTCATAGAAGAATCATGCGGTTCATGTGTTCCCTGCAGGGCAATGACAGTTCAATACAAAAATAAATTAGAGAAAATTATCCGAGGAAATGGTGTTGCAGAAGATATTGACCAGATGCTTGCTTGGGAAAATGTGATGATCTCTAATCGTTGTGGACTCGGTCAAACAGCCGCAAATCCAATTTTAAGCACAATTAAGAACTTTAGAGAATTGTATGAGGAAAGACTTAATAAAGATACTGATTTTGTGAGTGAGTTCAATCTTGAAGCAGCAGTTCAGGAATCTTGTAAAACTGCAAATAGAATTCCCAATTTAGGGGGAGATCATGAGTAAAATATTAATTAATATTAATGGCAAAGATTATTCTGCTGAACCAGGTAAAATGGTTCTTGAAATAGCAAAAGACAATGGGATATACATTCCTACTTTGTGTCATTATGAAGGAATAAAACCACAGGGTTCTTGCCGGGTTTGTACTTGTAAAATTGATGGAAGAAATATGACTGCTTGTACAACACCAGCAACTCATAGAATGGTTGTAGAAACAAATACGGAAGAACTGGAAAAGATCAGGGCAATAATTGTTGAGCTTCTTTTTGCAGAAGGAAATCATTTCTGCCCTGCTTGCGAAAGAAGTGGAAGCTGTGAACTTCAAGCATTAGCATATAGATACAAAATGATGGTTCCCCAATTTCCATACATTTTTCCAAGCAAAGATGTAGATGCAAAGAATCCTAAAATAATGATAGACCATAACAGATGCATTCTTTGCAAACGCTGCATCAGAAGAAAAAAGGAAAAAGAAAATCCATCTTGGTTCGTGTTTAAGCAACGTGGGAATAAAGTTCAGATAAATGTAGATCACGAACTCATTGATAAGGAATTCGATGATGAATTAGCACAAAAAGCTATGGATACATGCCCGGTTGGAGCTATCATCAAAAAAGAGAAAGGATTTGATGTTCCAATAGGTGAAAGAAAATATGATAAGAATCCAATCGGAAGCGATATTGAAAAACAAGGAGTGACATTATGAGTAAACCAATAGTAGCAACAACTTCTCTTGCCGGATGTTTCGGATGTCATATGTCTTTATTGGATATCGATGAACGGATTCTGGATTTGATCGAACTGGTTGAGTTTAATAAATCTCCAATTGATGATATTAAAACTTTTACAAAACAATGCGATATTGGAATAATTGAAGGTGGGTGTTGTAATAGTGAAAACGTTCATGTTCTCAAAGAGTTCAGGAAAAACTGTAAAACTTTGGTCGTGATCGGTGAATGTGCTATCATGGGTGGGCTTCCTGCTATGAGAAACAACAATGCTCCAATTTCCGAATGTTTGGAAGAAGCATATTTAAATTGCGTTTCAGTTCAAGCAAACGATGAAAAAATAATTCCGAATGATGAAGAACTTCCAATGATACTCGATAGAGTTTATCCATGCCACGAAATTGTAAAAGTAGATTATTTTCTTCCCGGTTGTGCGCCCAGAGCAGATCTTATTTGGAATGCTCTAGTGGCTCTGGTTACCGGAAATGAAATGGATCTACCTTACGAAGTCGTAAAATTCGATTAAGAGGAAAATATTATGAGTAAAAAAATAACTATAGAACCAGTAACAAGAGTTGAAGGTCATGGTAAGGTTACCATTCATCTCGATGATAATAATCAGGTTGCTCAATCTAGACTTCATATCGTTGAATTCAGAGGTTTTGAGCGCTTTGTGCAGGGAAGACCATATTGGGAAGCTCCTGTGCTTGTACAACGCTTATGTGGGATCTGCCCGGTAAGTCATCATCTGGCAGCTGCCAAAGCTCTGGATGTTATCGTTGGTGCCGGAACCGGTGACGGTTTAACACCAACAGGAGAGAAAATGCGTCGTCTGATGCATTACGGCCAAATGTTCCAATCTCATGTTCTGCACTTCTTCCATCTTGCCTCACCGGACCTACTTTTTGGAGTAGATGGTGATCCTGCACTTAGAAATGTAATAGGTGTTGCAATAAAGCACAAAGAACTTGCTGTGCAAGCAGTAATGATGAGGAAATTCGGACAAGAGATCATAAAAGCAACAGCAGGTAAAAAAGTTCATGGAACCGGTGCTATTCCGGGTGGAATCAATAAACACCTTTCACAAGAAGAAAAAGATCATTTCTTGAACGGTCCGGACCCGATGAATATAGACAAAATGATAGATTGGAGTTTGGGTGCTCTTGAATTCTTTAAAGGGTATCATGCACAAAATAAAGATCTTATAGATAACTTTGCTTCTTTCCCATCTAGCCATGTTAGTTTAGTTAGGAAAGACGGAGCAATGGATCTTTATCATGGTGTTCTTCGTGGAGTAGACTCCGATGGAAATAAAGTTCTTAATGATGTTGATTATCAAGATTATTTACAGTATATAGATGAAGAGGTAAAATCCTGGAGCTATATGAAGTTCCCATATCTCAGATCAATAGGTAAAAAGGATGGTTGGTATCGAGTTGGTCCTTTAGCACGAATGAATACATGTGATTTTATTCCAACACCACTTGCTCAGAAAGAATTTGAGATATTCAAAGCATATACTAGTGGAAAGCCAAACGGAATGAGCATGCATCAGCATTGGGCACGACTTATTGAGATCTTACACAGTGCAGAGATGATGAAAGAACTACTTAACGATCCTGATCTGATGAGTGGTGAACTTACAGTAAAAGGAACTAAAGGTAGGGAAGGTGTTGGTCTTTTAGAAGCACCTCGTGGAACACTATTCCATCACTATCGCATTAATGATAACGATCAGATTGAAATGGCAAACTTAATAGTTTCTACAACTAATAATAATACTCCAATGAATACGGCTGTAAATTTAGCCGCAAAACAGTTCATGAACGGACAAACTGAAATCACAGAAGGTATGATGAATGCAGTAGAAGTTGCAATTCGTGCTTATGATCCATGTCTTAGCTGTGCAACTCATGCACTGGGTAAAATGCCTTTAGAGGCAATAATATTAGATGCAAACGGTATGGAATTAGATAGAAAACTTAAAAATGGATAGATATCTTAAAATCCTATTCTATGGTTATGGCAATCCCGGGAGACAAGATGATGCTCTCGGGATTCGCTTTATTGAGCGGATGCAGACTTGGGTCGAAGAAAAGGGTTATAAGAACATTTCATTCGATTCAAATTATCAATTGAACATTGAAGATGCTGATACGATTTCTGAGCATGATATTGTATTTTTTATAGATGCTTCAATGGAACAGCTTGAAAGTTTTAGTATAACAGAAGTCGAACATAGTAATGCCCAAGTGGAATTTACAATGCATGCTATTTCTCCGGGTGTTGTTCTTAGTCTGTGCCAACAAATTTACAACAAAGTTCCACAAACATATTTGATCCATATCAAAGGATTTGAATGGGAGTTGGAATTTGATAAAGGGCTAACACATAAGGCAGAGAAAAATTTACAAAATGCATTAAAATTTATACAAAGGAAATTGCCGGAGATTGTGAAGAATTCTGATAATTTTAAAGAAACATTCTAAAATCGTTCCCCATACTTCTTCAACACTCTCAAAGCCCTTAATGTATTCCAACGACTGTCACTACCAGTTCTTTCCATATCAAAATGAACTAATCCAGAGATTTTATGTTGAACCGGCCATCTACCATTTTTTCTACGCTTTTTATTCAGAACATCTATTGCATCCTGCATTCGTTCATCGTAAGGAAGATCAATTGATTGAAAATAATCCAGACAACGCAGGATATTGTAGAACCATCTACCGGGAAATGAGAGCATTATGAAATTTTTATTTATGATCTCTCCAGTTTTATCTGATTTGTATAATCTATGCTTTAAGATGAATTCATGAGCTTCCTTTCTTTGTTTAAGCAATTCATCCAAACGATATTTATAACCATTTTTTTCATAATCACGAATACCTTCTAAAACACTGAGAGTTGTGTGCAGTGAACTGTGTGTATGTCCAGCTTTCCACATACAATTCCACCCACCATCCTCATAATGCTTGTCTATCAAGTAATCAACTATTTCATAAATTTTATCTGACTTTATTTTGGCATAAGAGCATATATGCAGGAACATTCCGCTAATGCATACATCCTGCCAGCGGTCTTTGCGAACTTTGCCTTTATTGAACCACAATTCATCCAGGAGAAGCTCTGCGCTTTCTTTATATTGTGGTGTTTCAGGATGGATTCCGATATTTCTAAGATCCAGTAAAGTGTAATGAGTAGATATCCATTTGGGACCGTATAATCCATTACCCCATTTTCCGGTTGTATTATCTCGTCTCTGCAGGAAAGCTTTGCCCCAACCTTCAGTTGAAATATGTTTCTGCAGGATTTCTAATTCATCATTTTCTGTGATTAGCAGATCACGTTTTGTTTGAAATTGAATTGCAAAGTTTCCGGAGAGTAACCACGAAATTATTTTTTTCATTACTTCATCCTTTCTAATCTATTTACATTCTAAATAAGATTATTTAGAAATCATTTATAAAACGATAACTCATCAAATTTTATTTAGAGTCAAGTATAAAAATCTGGACATAAATTTCATACAAATATTTTATAATCAACGTTATGGAAGAAAGGCTTGAATACAGGATATTTACATATTCTGCGTATTTATTAAATAAATTTGGGAAGAAGGTTTTCCGGGTGGGGTTAAGTACTGGGAAGACATGTCCACACCGCGTAAGAAATGGTGGTTGTGTTTTCTGTAATCCGCATACTTTTACAGGAGAATATCAATCGCAGGATCTTTCAATTGAGCAACAGTACAAAGATGCAACTCCCAGAATTAAAAAAGCTTGTGGTGATGTTGAATTACTTGCTTATTTTCAGGATGAAACTTCCACTTATGGAGATTTAAAATTCCTAAAACAGAAATATGATGAAGCTCTTACTCATCCGGAAGTAATTGGTCTGGTAGTATCCACACGCCCTGATCATATAAATGAAGAAGTGATTAAATTGTTAGTTTCTTATAAAGTACCTGTTACGATTGAAATAGGTTTGCAATCGATACACAACAGAAGTTTGGAATTATTAAATCGTGGACACACATTTGAGCAGGTTAAAAAAGCAATAAGTATGTGTGGTGAAGCCGGATTAACCATTGGAGTACATCTGATTATGGGCATCCCTAATGAGACTTATCAAGATATGCTTGAGACTATTAAGTGGGTTTCATCTAATAAATATATCAAGCAGGTAAAATTCCATAATTTGGTTATTTATAAAAATACTAAATTAGCTCAAAAGAAAAATATCCCAAAATATACAATTGAAGAGTATATAAAGAATTTAGGAGATTTGATCCCATATTTGCGAGGGGATCTTGCAGTGTCACGACTATTTACATCCAATATAAGAAGATCGCAAATTGCAGTTGATGAATATAAAGGAAATAAAACACAATGGATGAACTTCTTAAGGAAATATTTATATAGACACAATTTGAATCAAGGTGATAAAACCAGTGTGAAATATGATTATAAAAAATATTATAAATAAATGGAGGAGAAAATGATAAATCCATACAAAGTTGTAAAAGAGATAGGATTTGAAAGACTGGCAGGAAGTAAGGGTGAGAAAAAAGCTATCAAGATTCTTAGTGGTTACATCAAAGAATTAGGTTTAAAACCTAAATTGGAATCATTTGATCTTACCTCTTTTGATGCAGGTTCAGCCATTATCAAAGTAGAAGGTAAAGAGTTTAAAGCTCTGCCTTACGGGTTGAACGAAAACGCAAGTATAAAAGGTGAATTGGCTGTATTGGAGAACATGGATATCATTGATCATAATAAAGGCGCTTATGAAGGAAAAATAGTGATGTGCTATGGTTTTAGCAGGGGAATGGCTCCTAAATTGAAAGCTGCGGGTGTTGCTGGTTATATAGGAATAGGTTCTCCTCACCGGGATGCAACAAGTCTTTCCCACAGACAAAGTTCATATAAAGATGGTTATGTACATTCAATAACAATAACGCATGACGATGCGATAAAGATTAGAAAATTTGATGGGAAAATGCTTGTAATTGACATCGAGCAAGAAGTAGAAAAACGGAAAGCACAAAATATTGTAGTGGATATAAAAGGAAAAGGTTTTGATAAAAATCTAACTTTAGCTGTGGGACATTATGATACTGTTGCTCACAGCGTAGGAGCTTCCGATAATAGCGGTGGAACTGTTACACTTTTAAAAGTTGCAGAATATTTCGCTAAGAATCAACCTCAGCGTGATCTTAGAATTGTGTTTTTCAGTGGAGAAGAATTGGGCCTTTTAGGTAGTCAGGCTTATGCGAAGAAGCACGTGAATGAGATCAAAGACCGGCTCAAATTAGTTGTGAATATTGATGTAACAGGAGATGCCATCGGGCACGATCATTTCAATGTGACAGGCAGCAAAGAATTATTGGGATATGCGGATGGAATAACAAAAGAGATCGGCATGGCATTTAAAGCGAAAATTGATATTTTCAGTAGTGACGGAATGCCGTTCACACCTTATGAGATCCCTTCTGTGAATATATTTAGAGCTGGTGGTAAAGCAACAAGCATGATCCACACTCCCGGTGATAGTGTGAAGAATGTAGGACCAAAAGGTTATGATACAACCATAAAAGCCTCAATTAACTTACTAGACCGAGTTTTAAATGCGAAAGTGTATCCAGTTAAAAAAGAGATCGATAAAAGTTTGAAAGAAAAGATAGAGAAATATCTATGGAACTTAAGTTATGAAAAACCTGAACTTAAATGGGAACCGAAGTATAAAAAGTAAACTATTTAGTTTTCCTGATATTATACTGATACAGGTAGAAAATGCGAATATTTGAAAGAAAAATAAGAGAAATATTAATTAAGCAGAATTTGGTTATTAGTCTTAGATTTCTGCTCCTGGCAATGCTTCTTGTTCTACTTACATTCAATGTTTTCTTTGCAACGTATACACCATCAGTAAATTCTCAAAGTACTTTATTTCTTTTTGCCATCAGTCTTAAAATATTCCTGGCTCTTGTCTTTATCTATCTAGTTCTTCAAGCAAACAGATCACTTCTTTCTCATTTGGAAGCTGCAAGATTCTTAGATAAATTCAATGAAGATAAAGCTGACACATACCAAAATGCTTATGAATTAAAAAAAGAATTAGACAAAAGTGAAATATTAGAGAGAATTCTTAATAATGCAGATGAAAAAGCAAAAACCCAGATAATTAAAACGGATACACATAAATTGATACCGATACTGATGATCTCAATAGCTGTGATAATTTTCTCCGGTTTACTTTTCATTTTTAATCCTGTGCATTTTTCACAAACATATCTTTTTTTTAAACTAAAAGAATTACCACAAGCTCAGCATAAAGAATTTGTAGAAGTTCAACCCGGAGATCTATCGATCACACGAAATTCTAAACTGGAAATAAAGGTAGTTGATCCGGAACCGGAAGTTGAACATACATTTTTTTATAAGATTGAGAAGAACTGGCGAGAGGAGAAGCTGCTAAATTACAAAAAGATCTTCAATAACCTGGATTTCTCATTCTCATATTTTATAAAAACACCATTTGCTGTTTCTGATACTTTTTATATAAAAGTTTATGAACTTCCGATAATAGATGATCTTCAAGTTAGTTATGAATATCCTGCTTACACAGCTCTGAAACCAGAAATCCAAAAGAATGCTGGTGGTAATATCAAAGCTTTAATTGGGACTAGAGTGACTTTGAGCATAACAGCAAATAATCCTATAGAGAATGCAGAGATTTTTTTCTCAGATGGTGAATATGAGGAGATGGATCGTCTTGGACGATCATCATTCCGCAGTAATTTTAACGTTGAAAATAACGGTAATTATCATTTTGGATTAGAAGATATCCTTGGAAATAGGTCACGTAAAATTACAAGATCAATTACAGCAGTTCCAGATAGAAAACCAGAGATAAAAATTATATCACCGGGCAGAGATACTCTTCTTACGCAGAATATGCTGCTACCACTTTCCATCTTTGCAACTGATGATTATGGTCTGCAGAATATGAAGTTGCATTATTATATCAATAATGATGATGAGCATGTAGTTCCAATTGTGAATACGATTAGTTCTAATACAATTACACATGAATATATTTTTGATCTAAATAAAAGCATCTTGATACCAGGTGATAAAGTAACTTATTGGGTAGAAATAACTGATAATTCTCCACAAAAACAAACTGTATTTTCTCAAAAGTATACTGCCAGATTTCCTTCTATTGAAGAAATTTATAAAGAGATTGAAAGAGAGGAAAAGGAAAAATCTGATATTTTGGAGAATACGTTAAGAAAATCTGAAGAACTTCAAAAAGAGTTCGAAGAAAAGCGTCGTGAAATGATGAAGAAGGATGAGATAAGCTGGGAAGACAAAAAGGAAATTGAAAAATTACTGAACAAACAAGGTGATCTGAACCAAGATGTAGAAAAGGTTGCCGATGATTTTAATGAACTGATGAAGAAGTTCGAGAATAACAATGCATTATCTCAGGAAACTATAGAAAAAATGAAAAAGATCCAGGAGTTAATGGAAGAAATCTCAAATGAAGAACTTCAAGAAGCCTTGAAGAAAATGCAGGAAAGATTAGAAAATATTGATCCTGAAGATTTGAAAAAAGCAATGAATGATTTTAAATTCTCTATGGAAGATTTTTCCGAAAAATTAGAGCAAACACTAAAACTACTTGAAGATATTAAAAAAGAGCAATCCATTCAAAAAGCGCTTGAGATGGCTGAAGAAATGGAAGAGATGCAAAATGAATTGAATAAAAAAACCGAGGAGAATAGCGAGTCAAATGAAAAACTGGCAGATCAGCAGCAACAGATCTCAGAGAAATTAGATAATTTAACTGAACAAATGCAAAAAGCTGCAGAAATGATGGATGAACAAAAAGATGCTGAACTTTTGGAAGAGATGAAAAAAATGCAGGAAATGATGGAGCAGGACAGTCTTTCATCCGATCTGGAAGAGAGTATGGAAAACCTGGAATCCGGGCAGTTGCAGGAAGCTCAGGAATCTCAAAAGCAAGCATCAAAAAAAATGAAGAAGATGAGACAACGATTGGCAAATATGCAGCAGATGATGTCATCAGGTATGATGTTGGATGTGGCAGAGATCTTGGAAAAGACAATACAAAGATTACTCATATTCTCTCAATATCATGAGAAAATTGTTAATAGTTATTCTAATGATCCATTCCTAATTCTATTAGATGAGATCTCGATCTTCGAAAGTATTGATCTTACCGTAAAAGAGCTTTATCAAGTTCCAATGATAATACTCGCTATAGGCCCGAAATTTATGTATGATGCCAATTTTACTTTCTCATCATTCAGGGAGCTTTTCCAATATATTAATGATGCAAAAACTACTAAAGTGAAAAACTATCTGCAGGATATTCAGAAAGGTATAAATTTGATGGTCTATGATCTGATGCAGGCGAGCAGTAATATGCAGCAAAGTGGTGGTGGCGGAGGAATGCAGAGCATGATGCAGGCTTTGCAGCAAATGGGTCAACAGCAGATGATGATGAACATGATGACACAGCAGATGATGATGCAAATGTCTGAAAATGGAAAGATGACAAGTGAAATGCGTAGCCAGGCACAAAAGCTAGCCAGAGATGAACAGCGCCTTGCCGAAAATTTAAAGAGAATGCTTCAATCAAATCCGGAAGCACAAAAGCAGACTTCTGCCCTGAATAAGATCATAGAAGATCTTGAATCTATTTCTCACGATCTGAAACGCGGAAGATTGAATCAAGAGTTGGCAGACAAGCAGCAACGAATTTTATCACGACTGCTTGATGCACAGAGATCGATACATAAACGAGAGTTTTCTAAGAAGAGGAAAGCAGAGACAAGCGAAATAGATGATTGGGACTTACCGGAAGAGATCAAATTAAAGTTTGACAAAATGAGGAAAAAAGCTCTTCTGCAAGAGGATTATGAAGATCTTCCACAGGAGTATCAGGAGCTTATTCAGGAGTATCTTAAATTGCTTAATGAAAAGTATGATGAAGGGAATTAAGCTCACCCTGCAGTCCCTCTTTTCATAAACATGAGAGGGAACCAGCCAGAGGCTGGCAAGCATAAGAAGAGTAGAAAGGGAATATAACTCGATCTGCCAGATCGAAAGAAAATAATGTTTTCAGAATGATTTTTAGCTCCCCTTCATAAGGGGAGAAAATCCGGCAATTGCCGGATAGAGGGATTTATGCCAGAAACTAAAAAAGATTTTCTACCTTTTAGAAAAGATTTGAAAGCAAGAGCTAGGGTTAATCGAAAAAATATGAATAGACCCGAAGCTAAACTCTGGTATGAAGTTTTAAGTAATAGAAAATTTCAAGGGTACCGTTTTCTCAGACAAAAACCGATTGAGAATTATATTATTGATTTTTTTTGTTCAAAGTTAAACCTTGGAATTGAGATTGACGGTGAAAGCCATGATGAACAAAAAGAATATGATAAATTAAGAACTTTGAATTTAAATAATATTGGAATTAAAATTATTCGTTATTCCAATGCTGATATAATGTGTAATTTAGAGGGAGTATATCTTGATTTGGAACAGAAGATTAAAGAACGTGTAGAAGAATTGCAAGAATGAACCCCCCTTCAGTTCCCCCTTACGAAGGGGGACGGATTCATACTCCCCTTTGTAAGGGAAAGGTGAAAAACAAAGTTTTTAAAAAGGGGTTTTATCTTTAACAAAAATTGTCATCCTGAGTGTCCGGCACAGCCGGATGTATCGAAGGATAGTGAAAGAACAAGGATGTTATCTTGACACTTCGATACGATACTTAGTATCTACTCAGTGTGACAGTAAATTATTGAGAATATAAGTGATCTGTGTAAATCTAAAGAAAAATTAAAAGGAGAAACTCATGGGACAAAGAGGTAATTGGAGTAGTCGTCAGGCATTTATTTTAGCAGCTATTGGTTCAGCGATCGGTTTGGGAAATATCTGGCGTTTTCCGTTTAAATGTTATGAGTCGGGTGGAGGTGCATTTCTCATTGCATACCTAATTGCAATGCTCACTGCCGGAATTCCACTAATGATATTAGAATTAAGTTTCGGTCACCATTTCAAACTGGCTGCCCCGCTCTCTTTTTCCAAAGTAAATAAGAAATTTGAATGGATCGGATGGTGGGCAGTAATAGTTGGTTTTATGATCACAACATATTATGCCGTAGTGATGGCCTGGGGCTTGAACTATACAGTATTTGCAACTACACAAGCATGGGGGACTGATACAGGTGATTTCTTTTATAATCATTTCTTAAAATTAACAAGTGGTCATTTTGATTTTGGTGGAATACAACTTCCCATTATTATTGCACTGGTCGTAGCTTGGATATTAATAGTTGGAGCTATCTGGAAAGGTGCTAAAACAGTTTCTAAAGTTGTTTATGTAACAGTATTTGTTCCATGGTTATTACTTATATTATTTGTAATAAGAGGAATAACACTTCCGGGAGCGATGGATGGATTAAGATTTTATCTAACACCCCATTTTGAAAAACTATTGGATCCCAGTGTTTGGGTTGCAGCATACGGGCAGGTTTTCTTCTCGCTTTCTATCGGCTTTGGTATAATGATAGCCTATGCAAGCTTCCTGCCTAAAAAAAGTGATATAATAAACAGTGCACTCATTATTGCATTGAGCGACGGAGCAACAGCATTCATCGGTGGTTTTGCAGTTTTTGGTGCATTGGGATATTATGCAAATATGACAGGACAGGCAGTTGAAAACGTGCTGAAGGGAGGACCCGGACTTGCCTTTGTTACATATCCGGCTATAATTAATATGCTGCCGATGGCTAAAATATTTGGAATACTATTTTTCTTGATGTTACTAACTCTTGCAGTTGATTCTGCTTTCTCTCTGGTAGAAGCGATTGCCTCTTCTTTGCGTGATAAATTTGGTTGGAGTCACAAAAAATCTAATTTGATAACTGCTGGATCAGCATTTATTATTGGAATTTTATTTACCACCGGTGCAGGGCTTTACTGGTTAGACCTTGTTGATAAATGGTTGGAAGTATTTGGCCTTTCGATGGTAGTTTTGGTTGAATGTATTGTATTGGCCTGGTTCTTTAAAATTAATGAACTAAGAAAATATGCTAATGATTATTCGGAAGTGAAAGTGGGTAAATGGTGGAATTACATTCTTAAATATTATGTCCCGATAGCAGTATTCGCACTGATCCTTACAGATGCTATCAAACTGATCAGAGAGGGTTATGAAGGTTATCCTGCAAAAGCCCTAATGTTTGGCTGGATAGTAGTGATAGTTGTTCCAATAGCAGCCTTTATTATTGCTTTTATGAAACGAAGAGGAGAAATAAAAGAAGTAGATATTCATCATCCATCGAAACCGTTTGTTGCTGATGTTGGATATGTGCGATTACTTAGATATTTCAAAGCTGTCCTTTTGGGTGGTTTGTTATTGATCGTGATAATAATTCTAAGCAAATTCATCACGTCGTTAGCGGTTCTCGTTATACCTTTGATAACACTTTTTATTTTTCTGGCTCTGGTTGGAGGAGCTATCTATTTCGCCAGAATTTCAATGAAAGAAGGTCATCGTAGAGAAGGATGGGCAGAGCAAGCTTTGGAAGATAAATAAAAGTGCTACACTTTGTAAGGGGAGATGCGGTGATTGCCGCAGAGGGCTTTTCTAAAATAAATTGAAAATGTCTTCCTGAGTGTCCGGCATTTGCCGGATGTATCGAAGGATAGTGAAAGAATCGAAGATGTAATCTCGGCACTTCGATACGTCCCGAAAGCTTTCGGGACTACTCAGTGTGACAGCTAATTATATAGAATGGAAATTGATAATAAAGAGAAAATAGTCTGAAAGGTTTATATGAAAAAAATATTATTGATAGTTCTGCTAGTATTCACTTTAAATGCTTTCGCAGATCTAAATGAGAATAACATCCTAAAGCGGAGAGCAAGTTCCTACAGGTCTCGAAAACAATTTGAGAAAGCAATTGGTATTTACGAAACTATCGAGAAGAACGATCCTAATGATATGGATAATATCCGTGAATTGATACTCGTTCTCATTCAGACATCAAAGATAGAAAGAGCAGAGAAACTATTGAATACATACAAATTGAAAATGCGGGAAGACTTGCATTTCCAACTTAAATTAATGGTCCTATTACATAAAGCAGAATTTGTAAAAGCTCAAAAACTGAGTAGTGAATATTTCGATAAACATAAAGGGAATATTAATAACTATGGTTCTGTAGCCAAAGTTTTTGAACAATACCGCCAATATGATACAGCAGTTGAGATCTATCTAAAGGCTCGTAAAATTGCCGGGGATGAAAACCTCTATGTTAGGGAACTCGCTTATGATCATAAAGCGCTTAAGGATAATGAAAATGCTGTGAGAGAATTTATTAAATTAGTAGAGAATAAAAACTCATATTCTAGTTTAATCCTAAGTCATTTTAAAACAATGCTCAAGGAAGATGTTGATGTTATTCGATATATAAAAGAATATACCGGCAAAAGCAACAATCTTGCTGTAAAGGAGATCTATGCACTTTGTCTTGGAGAGATCGGTGAATATGATAAAGCTCTGAAAGAATATGAAGCTCTGCCTGTAAAAAATCTATTTAAGTTTGCAGATCGCATGGAAAAGAGCGGGAAAATGATTATTGCTATTAGGGCTTATAATATCTTTTTATCCAGAAGTATTGATGTTGTTGAAAATGCAAAAACAATGACAAGACTTGCTAACATCTACATTTTACAAGATGAACTAGATAAAGCAGAAGAAATCTTACTAGAACTGTATAAAGATAAGGATCTCAAATTAAAAAGGAATAGATATAAAACTCGAGCAAATAGGCAATGCAGGGAACTTCTTGCACAAATTTATCTTATGCGGAACGCTTCCCAAAAAGAAGTTATCCAATATTTGGAAGAAGCTAAAGAATTTACATTTAATAAGAATGATATAAATGAGATTGAGTTCAAAATTATTCATTTATTAATAATGAACGAGAACAACGACCTGGCAAAAGAGAAATTGAAGAACGTCTTAATAAATGAAAATTCAGGATCTGATATTTTTAAAAAAGGTTATTATTATTCATTTTTGATAGCTATTATGACCAATGATGCAGAATCTGATAGTTTGCTGGGAGAGCTTCTCATCAATATACCTGAAGATGATTTGACCAATGATGCTCTATTACTTTTTCAAAGCACGAATCATGTTCAAAACAATGAAGACAGAGTAGACCTATTAAGAGCTTACAGGAAAAGATCATTGTATAAAAATTCAGAAGCAATTGAAATATTAAGATCTATCTACAAGAGATCTAAAGTGGAAGATATGTTATTTTTGGCAGGTGAATGGGCTTTGCAAACCGGTTATCTGGAGCTTGCTTCTGAGATATTTTCACATGAGTTTTCCAAACAGGACCTTCAGCAATTTGCTATATTGAAACGGGTTGAAATAGAAAATAACAAAACTGAAAAGAAGAATTATAGCATGAGTTTTTTGCAAAGTAATCCGCAATCGATCTTCTCTCCGCAATTTAGAAGGATTTTGGTGAACGAATGAAGAATTTACTCAATTATATAGTTCCGTTTCTAGTACTGATATTAGTCTTCAGATTTTTCAATTTTATTATGTATTATGCAATAAAATTTTGGTACATTTCAATTCCCTTAGCGTTATATTTATTTTATGAATTTAGAAAAAACAGTAAACGTAAGAAATTCAAGCGGGATACAGGTCTTGATCCTGATAATGAAGTAAAATTGAAAGAGGATCCAATAATTGAAGATGAGAAAAAATGGCTCGGAGAAATAAATGATTGATGATCTATCCAAGCATAACCGTGCTATGCTGCAAAACTATCAATATCACCTTAAGGTAGAAAAAGGTCTCTCCAACAATAGCATACAAAGCTATGAAAATGATATTTGCAATCTTCTTTCTGAAATAGAGAAAGATATTGAAAAGGTTAATAATAAGGATATTACTAACTTTTTTGTTACCCTTCAAGGGATTGGTCTTACAAATTCTACAATTGCCCGTAAACGAAGTTCTATAAGGTCATTTTTAAAATTCTTAATTGAGGAGGAAGTTGAAATATCAGCAGATGTTGATGATATCCCAAGCATCAAACCCTCTCAAAGATTACCTGATGTGCTTAGTGTAAAGCAAATGATAAAATTATTAGATAGCATTCCTACTGAAAAACCAACTGATATGCGCAACAAAGCGATGTTGGAGCTAATGTATGCAACCGGGATCAGAATATCAGAGACTATAGATCTTTCTATGCACGATGTACATTGGGATGATAACGTCGTAAGGATATTAGGGAAGGGTGGTAAGCAGCGGGTTGTTCTAATTGCACAAAAATCTTTGAACTATCTAGAAGAATATTTTAAGTCTGCACGTTCAGAATTGCGGAAAGATAAGAACACTGATATACTTTTTCTTAATAGATTTGGAAATAAACTAAGTAGAATGGGTGTATGGAAAGTAATTAACAAGATCACTCAAAATGCTGGCATTTCCAAGCATGTATCTCCTCATACTTTCCGGCATTCTTTTGCCACACATCTTCTGGAAGCTGGTGCAAATTTACGGGCCGTACAAATGCTGTTAGGTCACTCAAGTATAAATACAACACAGATATACATTAATATTGATAATACTTTTATTATGCAGGAACATAGGCTTTATCATCCAAGGGGCTAAGGTTAGAATAGCTAACCGAATAGAATAGTTGACATTAATAATTAATCAAAAAAAATGTCGAAGCTTAAAATAATGGAGGAAAAATGTATAAAAAGATTTTAATAATAACATTGTTATTACTTGCTGTCACTATATCTAGCCTATTTGCTGAAAAATCTCTTGAGAGAATTGCAAATGAAAAGGGTGTAGAAGGTGAAACATTGTATAATGCTAAGAAATTTGTAGAGTCAGCACAAACATTTGAAGCTGCGATTGCCAAGCTTGAGGAAGCTGTAAAAAAAGATGGAATTCCGCTTGATAATGAAA
>CAZOCS010000042.1:0-18502 GCA_964578365.1 uncultured Candidatus Cloacimonadota bacterium | reverse complement strand
TTCTGGAGAATATGAATAAATATCTGCACGGTTGGGAAAGTGGTTTGATCCACTACTGGCAGTTCAGCGAAGGAAATGGTGAGATCGCTTTTGATGCAACCGGTGATAACGATGGAACGATTTTTGAAGCAAGCTGGTTCCAGGGTATTGAACTCGATCCAGTCGGATCTGAACAGATTAATATCGCACTACCTAAAATAGATATGAAATGTTATCCTAATCCATTCAATCCAGTTACTAATATTTCATACTCTGTTGTAGAATCTGGTAATGTAACACTTGAAGTTTACAATTTAAGAGGACAGCATGTTAAGACACTTGTTAATGAAATGAAAGAAACAGGTGATCATACAGTGATCTGGAGCGGAACGGATAAACACAACAAACCAGTTGCATCAAGTATCTATTTCTACAGCTTAAATATCAATAATCAATCCATTGCAACGAAGCGAATGATTTTGTTAAAATAGAATAATTTAAGGAGAGAATTATGAATGTTAAATCTTATTTATTAAAATATATTGCAATAATTTGCTTTATGCTATTGGTCACAAATACATTTGCACAAAATCTATTGAACAATCCCGAGGGAGTTGTTTACGATTTATCCGATAACAGTTATCTGATATCCAATTATGGTGATGGCAAAATCATAAAGATCGATAGTCTTGGTCAGCAATCTATCTTTAATGAAGATTGTAATTCTTTAGCAGGAATGCATCTTGTAGGTGACACATTATTTGCTCTTGATTATCAGGGAGACAATCCGGGTTTGGTTGCATTAAGTCTTTCAACTGCTGATACTTTGTTTACATTATATATTGAAGGGATGGACTATCTTAACGATATAACTTCCGATTCTTCCGGAAATTTATACATAACAGATTCCTTTGCCAACAAGATATTTAAAGTAAGAATGGAAAATTTGAACTATTCCGTTTTTGTTGATTCCGGCCTTAATTCACCTGATGGTATTTTGTTTGATGAGGAGAATAATAGATTGCTCGTAAATAATTGGGTTCATTCTTCAATTGGTCCAATAGAATCCGTAAATCTTGATGATTCTACTATGACAACTTTGATCGAAACAGGAATTATGGGTTTGGATGGAATTACAACTGATGACCAAGGATACACATACATTTCATCCTGGAATTCGGATACTGTTTATCGTTATGATGAGAATTTTTCTCAACCACCGGAAGTAATAGCTGATGGATATACAGCCCCAGGAGATATTTATTTCAATTCAGAAGATAACATTCTAGTTGTTCCTGATTTTTTCACTAACTCTGTTGATTTTATCGAAATAGTTTATACTGAAACTAAAGAAAATACTATTGCTCCAGATGATAACATATTACTAACAAATTATCCTAATCCATTTAATCCAGTTACAAATATTGCATATTCAATCAAAGAAGCAGGTAATATAATCTTGGAAGTTTATAATTTAAGAGGACAGCATGTTAAGACACTTGTTAATAAAGTTAAAGAGACAGGTGATCATACAGTGATCTGGAATGGTACTGATGAAACCAACAAGCCCGTTTCGAGTGGAGTATTCTTCTATAAAATGAAAAGCGGAGGGATTGAACAAACTAAGAAGATGATCCTTATGAAATAAGCAAACACTTATTGTTCTAATTGACATTAACTAGGATGTATAAAAAATAACACAGATTAATTTCTGTGTTATTTTTTTTGTGTTTAAAAGAGGAAATATGAAAATAGCAGTCGCCATGAGTGGCGGCGTCGATAGTTCGGTTGCTGCAGCTCTATTAAAAAAAGAAGGTTATGAAGTTTTTGGATTGACCATGCGTCAGTACGATGCTAAAAAATCCGGATATGGAGAGAATGAAGGAATTGAAGCAGACATTAAAGATGCCAAAGCTGTTTGTGATGCTTTGGAAATTGAACATTTTGTAGTAGATCTAAAAGAGGATTTTAAAGCGATCGTTGAGAGGAATTTTATAGATGAATATTCTTCAGGTCGCACCCCAAATCCCTGTGTCATTTGCAACCCAACAATTAAATTCGGTAAATTCATGGAAGTAGCCTTCAAACTGGGTGCAGATAAAATTGCTACCGGACATTACATTCAAATCAAAGAAGAAAATCAGCAATTCAAGATCTACATTCCCAAAGATGCTTCTAAAGACCAAACATATATGATCTGGAAATTAAACCAGTTCCAACTTTCTAATACTCTCTTTCCTGTATCAAGATATCATAAGCCGGAAATCCGGAAAATTGCTGCTGAACTGAAACTTCCCATACATTCCAAAACTGATAGCCAGGAGATCTGTTTTATCAAAGATCACTATGAAGATTTCTTAAAAGATCACATTATTTACACTCCAGGAGACATCACACTGCCTGATAGAAAAGTTATTGGTAAACACCGTGGGCTGGCACTCTACACTATTGGGCAGAGAAAAGGTCTTAACACTCCCTGGAGATGTCCGTTATATGTTTTGAAGCTGGATGTAAAGAACAACAAACTCGTGGTTACAGAAGATCCTGATGACCTATTGGCTGATGTTTTTGAACTTGAAGAAGTGAACTGGATAGCAGGGGAAAAACCAAAAGAACTTTCAGGAATTTCTGTTCAGATCCGTTATAATAGCTCTCCGGTCCCTGTTAAAAATATCCTGGAAAAAGGAAACTTGCTATTAATTGAATTAGAAAAAAGTACACGCGCCATTACACCCGGTCAGTCCGGAGTTTTTTACAAAAATGACCAGCTGCTGGGTGGCGGAATTATAAAATAAGAGATTATAGATTAGGGATTATAAATTATGAGTTTTAAGTTGAAAAAAGGAAAGAAGAAAGTTCATCTAATTGTTGGTGCCAGACCGAATTTTATGAAAATGGCTCCTCTTTATAAAGAGTTTGCAAAATACAAAGAAGAATTTGAGATAAAATTGATCCATACAGGTCAACACTATGATGAACGTATGAGCAAGTTTTTCTTTGATGATTTGCACATGCCCAAACCGGATGAATATTTGGAAGTTGGAAGTGGATCACATGGAAAGCAAACTGCCAAAATAATGGAACGATATGAAGAGGTTCTGCTAAAAGACAAACCTGATCTGGTTTTAGTAGCTGGTGATGTGAATAGCACTTCTGCCTGCGCTATCGATGCTGTTAAACTTCATATTCCTGTTGCGCATTTAGAGGCCGGACTGCGCAGCTTTGCCCGTTCTATGCCGGAAGAGATCAATCGCATTCTCACTGATGCAATTTCCGATTATCTACTTACTCCCTCATTAGACGGTGATGAAAATCTATTGGCTGAAGGTGTTGCAAAAGAGAAGATATTTTTTGTAGGAAATATCATGATCGATTCATTGATGCAATACCAGGATAGAGCAAAAAGATCTGATATTCTAAATAGGATCGAAATTGATCCAGCAAAAGATTACGCTCTTATTACTCTGCACCGTCCTTCTAATGTTGATAATAGAGAAGGACTTCTTACTATCCTGAATGCTTTTGAAGAAATTTCAAGATCGATCAATCTCATCTTCCCCATCCATCCCCGCACGACCAAGCAGATACACTCCTTTAATTTGGAAGATAAGGTTAAAAAGATGAAGAACCTGCATCTTATTCCCCCGGTTGGTTATTACGATTTTCTTAAGCTGCAAATGGATGCAAAATTCATTCTGACCGATTCAGGCGGAATCCAGGAGGAATCGACCTATTTTGGAGTTCCCTGCCTGACCTTGCGCCCTAATACAGAGCGGCCAATTACTATAACCGAGGGCACAAATATTCTGGTTAAACTTAATACAAATGATATAATAAATGAAGCCCAGAAAATTTTGTCTGGAAATGTTAAAAAGGGCAGTATTCCCAAATACTGGGATGGCAAAACTGCTGAACGTATTGTTAAAATATTCAAGGATTAATTATGATAAGATCTGCCTTTATTCCTGTTGCTTCCGATTTTCTAGGAGAGAAAGAACTTGAGAAGATCATAGCTTTCAATATGGTTAGGATAAATAATATCTGCGAGGATCGTATTGGAAAAACTGATATTCTAAAGACAGAAAATATTTATTATTTTATTGTTACCGGTGGTACCGAGGCACAAGTGCTTGATCTGCAAAAAATAAGAGATACCAGATTTGAGAATGAAGAGATCGTTCTCCTGGCTTATGAGAGTAACAATTCTCTGGCTGCCAGCATGGAGCTTCTGGCTCGCTTCAATCAAATTGGTAAAAGAGGCAGGATCATCTATCTCCCGGCAAATGAAACACCTGAAAACCAAACTGCAAATATCCAAAAAGTAAATGGGAGAGATCAACTTACAGGCAGCAGTATCGGTGAGATCGGAACACCCTCCGACTGGCTGGTTGCCAGCAGTCCGTCTGCTGATACTGTAAAAGAGAACTGGGGTGCTGATGTAATTCCGGTTAAGATGACAGAACTTAAAACAATTTTTTTAGAAATTACTGATGAGGATTGCCAGGAAAATTTCAATGAGCTCACCGGCAATTCAACTGAGATCGTTGAACCAACAAGCAAAGATATTCTGAATAATATAAAAGTATATCTGGCTATGAAGAAACTCATTAATAAATATGATCTGGATGCAGTTGCGCTGCGCTGTTTTGATCTGGTGCTGGATCTGGGAACTACCGGCTGTTTTGCTCTCTCACGCCTTAATGATGAGGGAATAATTGCTGGCTGCGAAGGTGACATAGTAAGCACAATTGGCATGCTGCTGGTCTATAAGAAAACCGGCAAAATACCATGGATGGCTAATCCTTCACGCTTAGATCTAGAGAATAATTCGATAATTATAGCACATTGTACTGTGCCAAGAACGATCGTTAAAGATTACACTATCCGTTCACATTTTGAATCTGGAATTGGTGTAGGAATTCAAGGGACATTCCCAAGCGGAAATGTGACGATTTTCCGTATAGGTGGCAACGATCTGGATAAGATCTGGTTGGCAAATGGTGAAATAATTTCCACATCCACTGAGGAAGATCTCTGTCGAACTCAGATCGAAGTGAAATTGAATTCTGATAGGAATGTTGCTGACCTGCTTTCAAATCCACTGGGAAATCATTTGATCATTGTACCGGGAATTTTTGAGGAAATGCCGATAGTATAAATAAATTTTCTAAAACTCTATCTCAAATACAGTATAACCATCTTCGCGTGTTTGTAATGAAAAATTAAATCTATGATTCAATAAAATTTCACGGATAAGGGTAAGACCTAATCCTTGCCCACCGGCTTTTGTACTGAAGAATGGTGTAAACAACTTCTGCTGTATCTCTTCTGAAATTTTCTCGCCGTTATTTATGATCAATAATTTTCTTTTTGGATGGTGCCGGGTTTGAATTACTATCTCACCGCTATCTGCGATCGCTTCCACTGCATTTTTGAGGATATTAACCAACACCTGCTCTATTTGATGAATATCAAGTTCTATAATAATTTCACTATTTGATAGTTCCCATTTCCAATTTATTTCTTTATCTTTTATTTGTGATGAGATCAACAACTGAACAGTTTTTAATAATTCGTGCAGATCAGAACTGGTTTTCTTGGGTTGTGGAATGCGCACAATATCGGCAAAATTACGCATGAACTTATTTAGATGTTCATTGCGCCTGATCGCTACATTCATCGCATCCACAAAATAAGTTCTATCTTTCTTGGCTATTTGATCACTATAATTCAAACTGGAATTGAGAATGGAATTCACTGCCCCAATAGAATTATTTATCTCGTGCGACATCATGCGGATAACCTTTTCATAAGCAGCCCGTTCGGTCTTTAATAGTTCTTCTGTAAGCTCCTCGATCATGATGAAGAGATTATTAAAACCGCGATCTACAAAACTTGCTTTCTGGCAGCGAAAAGTTTTCATACCGCTTATTGGAATTACTACAGGTTCATCCGTCTCTATTTTACTTATCTCAGCAGACAGTTTTCCGGGAATTTCATTAAATGTTTTTCCGATCAATTCTTCTTCTTTGTTGTCCATGAAAGCTTCTGCAGCGGGATTAGCAGATATTATCCTCTCATCAAAATCGAGGATCACAATTCCCGAAGGAGTTGATTCGATCAAATTCTCCAGGAAAAAGTGCTGTTCCTGCTGTTTCACCCGTTCTATTCGTAATTGATCGATCATAGTGTTATAAACATCTATTAATTTATCCATTTCATAATGACCTACTTTCACGAATTTCATGCTGAAATCTTTGTCTTCGATCGATTCGATGCCTGAAGTGATCGTGTTGATGGGACGAATAAGCTGTCGATAAAGAAGTATTGATATAGTGATCGTGATAATAATTACAACTTCGGCAACTAAAAATAGATAGATTTTATCGTTGATCAAGTTTATAGAGAGTATAATAAGTGCAATATGAATGAGCGAAACAAAAAGAATATATTTGGTTCTCAGTCTCATAGTGAAATTCCGAATTTCTCCATGCGTCTGTATAGGGCGGCTCTGCTGAGACCAAGTGATTTTGCCGCCTTAGAAATATTGTTCTGATAATGTTCCAAAGCCTTAATAACCATATTCTTCTCTACTTCATCCAGGGTCATGCTGCCCACTTGCGGAATAGTATCGTCAAATTTTTTCTGCGGACCCAATTTATATTCATCGGTAAAATCTTCCAGACCTATAATATCTTTATCGGAAATGAGGATCACCCTCTCCACCAAATTTTTCAATTCACGTATATTGCCCGGCCAGGAGAGTTTTTTTAGCCATTCAACTGCAGCACTGCTTATCTGCAATCCGGGACGTTTATATGTTTTCCGCAGCTTTCTCACAAAATGACTAACCAGCAGAGGTATATCACCCGGTCGATCTCTTAGGGGTGGGATCTGAACCGAGATCAGATTTATCCTGTAGAAGAGATCTTCCCTGAATTCATTATCCGCAACCATTTTGTTTAGGTTCCTATTGGTGGCAGAGATCACCCTGATATCAACTGTTTTCGTTTGGCTTGAACCCAGCACTTCAAATTTCCTGCTCTGTAAAATCCGCAGGAGTTTAACCTGACTGCTTAGATCCAGCTCACCCAACTCATCCAGAAAAATGCTGCCGGTATTCGCCATTTCAAAACGTCCGATACGGCTGCTTTTGGCATCAGTGAAAGCCCCTTTTACATGACCGAACATTTCACTTTCAAAAAGTGAGGTGGAGACTCCTCCCAGATTCACTTTTATAAAAGGTTGATTTTTTCTGGCACTATTACGATGGATAGCTTCTGCAAAAAGTTCTTTGCCGGTTCCACTCTCTCCCAGTATTAACACCGATGCATCGGAATAACTTACACGGCTGATCGTTTCCAACGCCTTTAAAAAGGCAGGATCACGTCCAACCAGATCACTAAAATCATACATTTCATCAAGTTGTTTACGAGAATGGCTCCCGCTTTTTTTCATTTGCTCCGATAGGTGTAAAGTAGTGCGCACAGATTGAAGGAAGTGTTCATTATTCCAGGGTTTTGTAATGAAATCCTTGGCCCCAAGTTTCATGCCGTGCACAGCCAGTTCGATACTGCCCCAGGCGGTGATGAGAATCACAGGTATGGTTGGCAGCAGAGCTTTGATCTCCCTTAAGAGTTTCAATCCTTCCTGACCTGATGTTTCCATGGTAAAATTCATATCCAGGATGATAAGATCAAATGTAACTTCCTGAAGTATATTCATTGCCTCAGTTTGGTTTTGTGCTTGTACTGTATCAAATTCGTTCTGTTTAAGCAGTAAACTTAGAGATGTCTGTATAGCAAAATCATCATCAATTATCAAGATTTTTTGCAATTTAACCTCCACAACATCAATTGGAAAAACCTAAAGGTTTGTCAAGCCTTCAGATTTTTCCTTTCATTTATTTGAAGATCATTTTCTTCTTTTTCCCCATTTTAGCAAACCCCAGAAAAGGTTTTTCTCACTGTATTCATATTCATAACCTATCTTTTTGTAGTCATGAGTATAAAACCATAAACCAAAGTTAGATTTACCTGCTTTAACTTCTTTGGGGAAACTGTTGATCACTTTGATCTTCGTTTCATACTTTTTTAATTTTGCTTCATTCTTTGCTTTTAATCTTTCAATTTTCTTTTGTTGTTTGTTGATCTTACGTAATCTTTCCAACTCTCGAACATAGATCTTTTGATCTCCATCCAATTTGGGAAGAATTCGTTTTCCAAAAAAACGAAAACTCCAGTCAGGAATATCAACAACATCATTTCTGATAGAAACTTCCTTACTACCTTCCAGAAAATCATCTGTCAAAATCTTTGAGTTTTTCAATTCGGTTGAATATGTGTTTGAATGATAGCTGCAGGAAGAGAGCAATACAACTAAAACTATTACTAATACTAACTTGATTAAATTCATATTAACTCCATCATTTTATTCATCTCTCAAAGCATCAGCCGGTTCAATTGAGGCTGCAACACGGCTGGGATACCAGGCACATAAAGCGGTGATAAGATAGATAACCAAAACTGAGATTATATAGCTAAGTGTATAGATCTTACTGTCAAATATAGGGATTAGCCCCAGTATTGGAAACTGTAAGGCAAAGAAACTTCCGAATATCATAGCCAGCGTAGAGAGTACGAGTGCCTCTCCAATGATCTGCCCGTGGATATTATTGGCAGAAGATCCTAAAGCTCTTCTGATACCTATCTCCCCTCTTCTGCGATTTGTATTATACCAGATCACACCAAAGAGACCTAAACCTACATTGATGATCAGGAAGCTACAGACCACAATTAAGATCACCGGGAAGATCAAGGTCTGGAGAGTTGCGCTCTTCCTTAGTATTTCCAGTGTGTTAACCTTTATCTGCCATTCTTTTGCTATATTTGAAAGACTTTTAGTAATAATTTCTTCGAATTGCACAGGTGTTCCTGATTTCACTTTAAGCAGGATCCTGCTTCCCATTGATTCACTGCCATAACGAGCAAGTTCATGTTCCACATTCAGTGAGGTCCGCCTAAAGGAAATTGGAGTTGAACCAGAAAACTTTCCGGCATTTCGAAATTCATCAATTACTCCGATTATTATATACTCGGTTTCACCTCTAAAGATAACTTTGCCTAATGCTTTTTCATTTCCAAAAAAATCTTCTTTTGCATATTTATTAATGATCAGTGGACGTTTGCTGGAAGCGTTGTCAGACTCATCGAACCAGCGTCCTTCCAACATTTCAATTCCCATCACTTCATCAAAGCCATCACTGGCAGATCTGATATTACACCTTATTTCTCGGTCATTATATTCATAATTTGTCATATTCATCACAGCTGGTGTAAATAGAAAGGATTCAGAATAAGCAAAATGTTCAATTTCCACAAAACCGTTAAAATCATTTTCAAATTGTTGTAATGTCTCCCTTATCTCTTTTATACTACTGTCTTTCCAATCCATAGTTATATACCAGACGTCTTTATAAGAAAATCCCAATGGTTTTAGATAATTATTTGCTGTATAAACCAGGAAAGAAGTAACCAGGAAAAGCACGATAAAGGAGATGAATATCCCCAGTGACGTCATAAAATTCTCTTTTTTTCTGAACCAGATAACCCGGAAAAAATGTCTTATCATTTGCTACCTCCCTGTATGATGTCAGCCGGTTGTAAGCGCGACATTTTTAAAGCGGGATAAACCCCAGAGATGAAACCAAAAAAAATAGCTATCATCAAGCTGGTAAAAAAGATCCTGAAATTGATCATGAACGTCATATCCGGTACAAGCTGGCTCTGATTCACAATTGCCAGTATAATGGCAGCCATAACTAAACTAATTAAGCTGCCTATAAGCGTGACAATAATATTTTCAACTATGAACTGTCCTACCAGTGTTAGCGAAGATGCCCCAAAAGATTTGCGGATTCCTATCTCTGAAGATCTCTCCATTATCCTGCTCATATTAATGTTCACTAAGTTAACTGCCGGAAGTATCATGAAAATTGTCATTAAGGTGAAAAGTATGAGCATGAAGGGACCGATGTTCCCAGATTCCTTACGGAACATCTGCCTAGCAATTGCTTCTCCATAGGTTGAGGCATTTGTAAGCAGCCATTTGTAGCGACCTTCTGGGAATTCTACTTGTTCCAGATGTTTCTGCAGCTCTGCCTGTATTTTTGGAAAATCTTTTTTCTCATGAGCCAGAAGCATGGCAAACCAGCCGGGGAAGTTACCGGTAAGTGTTGCTTTGTTCAGATCTTCACTTGTATGGCCAGTTGGTACCCAGATATCGGCAAAAGGCATGATCCGTAGAATTGAAACATTCTTTACAACACCTATAACACGGTAGTTTTCACCATCAGCTTCGATATATTTTCCCTCACAGGAAAACCCATCAAAATATTCATTACGCAAACGCTCATTGATCACAGCCACGTGTTCAATATTCTCTACCTGTTGTTTGTTGTAGGCCTTCCCTTCCAGAAAATCAAAATCCAGGATCTCCCAGAATTCACTATCTGTGTATTTAAGTCCCATATTGATCTTCCTTTCACCTTTATAGATCTGTATTGGATTGTGGAAGGAAGCAATCGAGATGTTTTTGGGTGTTTTAAGCGTCTTTACATATTTATTGAAAAACCAGGGACTGAAAAGAGGTCCTGATGTCGTCCCATCCGACTCTGTACGCAGCATCCCCATTGTAATCGAAAGAGTTTGATCGAGCTTCTCCTCTGGATAGTAAGGGCCAAAAGTGTGATTAAGTGCAGAAGTGATAAGTACGAGGATAAGCAAGGTGAAGCTGATCCCGAATAAACTGATAAAGGTGAACAGCTTGTGTCGTGTCATCACTTTCAATGCTATTTTTAGATAATTTAATAACATCCTATCTCCTTAATATTCTAATTCTTGGGAAAAACCCAATAATCGGAATAGTCATATTTTATTTCCATTTTTAACTTTATGAAGAGAACAGTTACATCCATTAATGTAATTTTTGAAAGCTTGATCCAATAACCATTTTGGTTGATAGTGTAATGGGTTGTCTCCTTAAAAGATTTCACTGTTGGAGGAAGTTTCTTGCAGGATTGTTCAAGTTTATAAGGAATTCCACTATCTGCATCTAACCATAATATTCCTGTATAATCCACCTCTTTCCCCTCTTCCAGCATTGTGAATTCGAGCTGATAAATCAGACATTTTTTCCCATCCAGATCTACTGTTTCATGTGTATTTTCGAACGTTACATTGTACTGATCATTATTATGGAAAATAGAATGGTTATCCGGTACATAATCCGCTTTTATCTCTCTTTGTACATACTTATTATCTTCAGTTAATTCCTTCTCACCATCTCTTGCCTGAATTAACTGTACAGTGATCTCGTTATCGATGAGTGAACAGTTAATAGACACTTCTTTGTTTACTTTAATATCTCCATTTTTCTTAAATATCTTCTTTTCTTTCTCGATTCTTCCCGGAACCAGGTTCCAGTTATCGGATGCAATCTGTTGTGCTTTCTGCCAGAGAGCATCTACTGCTATATCTGCTGCTACATAAGAGATGATGAAAACGAGAATAATTATAAAAACAAGTTTTTTATTCATCATGCAAGGCCTCTGCGGGTTCAAGTTCGGCTGCCAGTTTACTGGGATAAAAAGCGCAAACAGCTGTTATGATGTAGATCACCGAAATAGAGAGAAAGTAAGAGATATAGAATATATCAGCTCGCAACCAATTTGTGATAAATATTTTGAACTGGAAGACAATAAAACTTCCTAAGATCAGACTGAAAGTAGATAATGCCATAGTTTCACCGATTATCTGAGAGTAGATATTTTTGGCGGTGGAGCCGAATGATCTGCGTATACCGATCTCCGATTTGCGGAAATTGATATTGTACCAGAGGATCCCGAATAAGCCCAGAGCCACATTGATCACCAGAAAAAGTGAAATGAAGGCAAAAATGTAAGCCATCACAGCATATTTGGCAAAAAACCTCTCCCGCATTTTTTCCATTTGCCGGATCTCCAAAGTGAAACTCTTAGAGACTTGGGCTAACCTGCGCAGTAGATCCTCTTCAAAATCTATAGTGGCTCCAGGTTTCATTTTCATCAGGATATTTTCTCCTATCCAGCTTTCAGGATCGTTTGGATTGACCCGTTTGAAAATGATCATACCGTAATCGTTCAATTCACCTTTTTTCTTGATCTGATCAATAACACCAATAACCATTCGCTTGTTTTCTTTTTGTTCCAAAAAATTTCCAACAGCTTCTCCTGTACCGAAAAATGCCTCTTTCAGTTTTCTATTTATAATTACAGGTTCATAGTTGGAGGCGTTATCCAATTGGTTGAACCAACGTCCTTCGATCAGGGGAATTTCCAGCACATCAGCATAATTGTCATCTGCCAGCAACAGATTGGTTGATAACGTTTTATTTTCCAGCTCCATTGTTGTTTGGATAGAACCAGAAGAATAGGGAATATTATATGCTTCAGAAAAATCGATGATCTCAGGATGCATTCGCAGTTCATTTTTGATCAGCTCCAATTCACTTCTGGAATCTTCATCGCTTAAGTTATTTCTGCTGATCTGTAAGTTCCACACATTTTTGTAGTTGAACCCTAAGGGCTCATTATAATAGACGGCAAATTTTACCAGACTTTGCGCCAAAATAAAAATAACCAAAAATGAGATGAATATCTCTGTGATCATCAGGAAATTCATTTTACGCCGATTCCACATCAGTTTAAATAGATGCCTAATTGATATCATCTTTGACCTCCCTGCAGAGCATCCACGGGTTTAAGCCGAGACATACGCCAGGCCGGATAGACACCAGAGAATAATCCAAAGAAAAGAGTGATGAGGATAGCATATATAAAGATCCTGAAATTTAAAGTAAAATGGGCATAGGGTATGATCTCCGTATTATTGAAACTAACCAGAACGACTGTTGTGAGGATCAGGCCGATAAGGCCGCCTATTAACGTAAGGATAACATTCTCCACAACGAATTGACCGACCAGGGTCGGGGTGGAGGCGCCAAATGATTTTCTGATACCGATCTCCGAATATCTTTCCACAATGCGGTTTATGTTAATATTTACCAGGTTAAGAGCTGGGAGTATCATAAAAAGTACCATCACTCCGATCATAATAACAAATATAAGATGCACTTTTGAATCATCAAAACCAAACAACTCACGCGAAGTAGATTCAAGGATCGTATCTGTTCCGCCCCGCACGCTATCATAGGTTTCATCCCGGAATTCGATCTGTGACAGATGTTTTTGGAATTCAGACTTAATAGCTGGAAAATCTTTTTTAGAATTTGCCAATAAAATCGAAAAATATCCACCTTCCATACTATAGGAAGCTATATCTTCTTTTGTATTTGTGATCGGTACCCAGACATCTCCATAAGCCAGAAACCTAATAATCGGTACATCCTGCACAACCCCAACCACCTTGTATTTTTTCCAGTCAGCTTCGATATACTTTCCAACTGCATTCTCATCACCAAAATATTTCTCTTTAGTGGCCTGGTTAATAATGGCCACCTGGTTGATATTCTGAACATCTTCTTTTGTGAAAGCCTGCCCCTCTACAAAATTAAATTCCATGATCTGCCAGAATTCGGCATCGGTGTATTTCATGGCGATTTTGTATTTTTTACCTTGATTATAGGTAACAGTTTTATAGATAGAGCTCGTGATGGAGACAGCTTGTGGTGTTTTTAAGGATTTCACATACTTATCTAAGAAATAGTAGCTGATTGAACCTCGTCGATTAATCTCGGGTCCGCTGATCTCCAGATCGAGAACATAGAGGCATCTATTCTGGTTTGCTTCGGGATAGGAAGGACCCAGAATATGATCGGCAAAAGCGGTTGCCACCAGCAGGATCATCAGTGTAAAACTGATACCGAACAAACTTATGAAAGTGAAGAATTTGTGACGAAGTAGAACTTTTAAAGATAACTTTATGTATTTTCTAAACATTTTAATTCCTGTTATGTTTTACTTTTTCAATCCTATCCAACCTGACTTCCATCAAAGAGTCTGATTATTCTCTGAGTTTGTTTAGCCAGATGTTCATCGTGTGTAACCATGACAATGGTCGTATTTTCCTCTTTGTTCAGGCGCATCAGGATACCCATGATCTCGGCACCCATCACACTATCCAGGTTACCTGTAGGCTCATCAGCCAGGATGATCTCTGGCTCTCCCACTATTGCCCTGGCAATTGCCACGCGCTGCTTTTGACCACCGGAAAGCTGATTCGGAAAGTGTTTTGTGCGAGCTTTAAGGCCAACTTTCTCTAAAGCTGCCAATGCTCTTCTTTTTCTCTCAGCACCGCTCATACGACGATAGAGAAGCGGGATCTCTACATTATCCAGTACAGAGAGATCGTTGATCAGATGGAAGCTCTGAAAAACAAAACCTATCTTCTTATTTCTTAGTTTTGCCAGTTTAATATCTCCATATTTCTGGACCGCTAATGAATCGATCAGGATCTCTCCGTTGGTTGCGGAATCGAGTAATCCTATAATATTCAGAAGTGTACTCTTGCCGCAGCCTGAGGGTCCCATCACACTCAAAAACTCACCTTTTTCTACCTGCAGATCGATCGACTTAAGGGCTGTTGTTTCGATCGTGTTCGTGGTGTATACTTTGTCGATTTTGTTTAATTGGATCATAATTAATTTCTCCTATTTTTTAATTTAAATTTATCTACTCTTTATCTTTATTTTCGTTTGGTGAATGTGATCTTCCATATTGGTAATGATCACCTCTTCTCCCGGTTCCAGTCCGCTTTCGATCTCTGCCCAGTCAAAATTGGTATCACCCACCACCACAGTTCTGCGGTAAGCATCATCACCATCGACCACAAATACCTCCTGCCTACCGGATCCATTAATAAATGGTCCGTTCTTCACCCGGATAATGCCAGTTTTAGATGATGTTATTACAAATACATCCACCCTTAGGTTGGAACGTAAACTCTTATTGGTCTTATCATCCAGTTCCACAATAAAATTGATGACACCGTTCTCAATGGTCGGTTTAATATTAGAGATCTTTCCGGTTAGCTCTACATCGTTAATGCGAATTTTTACCGGATTTCCAACGATCAATTTCGGAGCGTGGATATCCGATATCTTAGATTCGACTTTAAATTTTTCCAGATCGGCAATTCTGGCAATGATCTCACCCTGATTCACATTTTCACCGATATTATCCTTTACCCAGGTGATCACTCCATTACGAACAGCTTTGGCCTCTGCCAGTTCCAGTCTCTTTTCCAGCTCCAATATATTATTCTCATGAATTTTAATATTGAGATCCAACTCCTTTAGATCTGCCAACAGTGATTTCTCTTGATTCTTGATCTTCTTACCCTTTTGAATCAGCTCGAGCCGGGCGATTTTGAGGTTCAGTACTGCCTGATCCAAGTTAATCTTGGCCCCGCCTCCAAATTCATAGATATGCTCCTGGGCCTTTACTTTTGCCTCCAAAGATTCTATTCTAAGTTTCATGATCTCATATTCACTTCTCAGATCAATAAGTTGTCTTTCCATATTAAGGCTCAGCTGATTCTTGCGGTTGATCTTTAATTTGTACTCATCCTGAAGTTTTTTATAGTCGATCATGGTGAACTCATTATTCAATTTTAGAATTGGTTCACCAAATTTAATTTTATCGCCGGCTTTGTGATAAACGCTGTCTATTGTTGAGGTGAAGGGAGAGGTCAGTACCTGCTCAAACTGGGGGATCACAACACCTGAGGCAGTGATCGTTCCGTCAATTGAACCGATCTGGGTAGTGGCGGTCTGGATCCTATCTCGTTTTATACTGGGATTTATAATATACCTAAAAAAGAAAAAGAATATTACAAACAGTGAAAATATAAATAGATACTTAATTGTTTTTTTTAATTTTCTTTTTCTAATATGCTCTTTTGATAACTCTTTATCCATATTTATCCTCTTTTTTATATTTAGAGGTGCATGAACTATGCCAAAGAGTTATTTACTGATATCTAAATGACTTAACTGCATCAGCCACAGAATTATTGTTGTTCGGTATTGAACAGTTTGTTCGAAAATGGAGATTAAAAAAACCTCTCCTGATAAAAGAAGAGGTTTAATAAATTTTATTAATTCAGCTTTTTATTAAAGCATAGCTTCAATCTTGCTGGCTATCTTATCTTTGCCGACCAGACCGATAACTTGAGATTCCACATTACCATCTTTAAAGAAGAGTAATGTAGGAATAGACATCACCTGATATTGTGCTGCAATAGTAGGACTCTCATCAATATTCAATTTAACAACTTTAACTTTCCCTTCATAATCGGCAGCAGCACTTTCTAGGATTGGTGTTAATGCTTTACAGGGTCCGCACCATGGTGCCCATAGATCGATCACGACCGGAAGTTCCGATTTTAATACTTCTTGTTCAAATGTGTCTGCATTGATTTCTAACATATCTTAATTCTCCTATTCAATTACTGCCAAGATATCAGATCTTGAGATAATCAATAATTTTTTATCTTCAACATCTACTTCAGTTCCACCATATTTTGCATACAATATTTTATCACCGATCTTAACCATCTCCTGCAATTCCTCATCTGTACCAACAGCAATGATCTCACCGATCTGTGGTTTCTCTTTGGCAGTATCAGGAATAATGATCCCGCCAACATTTTTCTCTGCCAGTTCTGTTACTTCGATAACAACACGGTCATCAAGTGGCTTTAATTTCATAATATCCTCCAACTTTTTTTATATTAAACTAATCTATTTTTCAATATTAGCAAACCCTTTTTTTGGATTGCCAGCTTTTTGCGTCAAGAATAAAATTACTTATCTTTTAGGCTCTTGATAATATTGGAAAGATCAACAGCTTTCTGCTCACCGTTTTGTAGATCTTTGAGGACTATCTTATTACTCTTCAGCTCATCTTCTCCCAGGATCAAGGCGAACTTTGCACCTGTTTTATTAGCCATTTTCATCTGTGAGTTCATAGATATCTTATCGGGATCAAATTCTGCAGAGATACCACTATTTCTCAATTCCATGATCAATTTGATCCCGGTAGTTCTGGCCTCATCACCCAGTGCAACCAGATAGACTGTTGGCTTTGGCTGTTTACCTATAAAAAGTTTTTCCTCTTCCATGGAGAGCAGCAATCTTTCAAATCCACCGGCAAACCCAACACCCGGCATATTCTTTCCACCCAGCTGTTCAGCCAGTGTGTCGTATCTGCCGCCGCCGATAAGTGTGTTCTGCGCTCCAAGGTTTGTATCGATAAATTCGAAAGCTGTCTGTGAATAGTAATCGAGTCCACGCACGATCTTCGGATTCACCACAAAGGGGATCTCCATTGTGTTGAGATACTCTTTTACTTTATTAAAATTGGCAATACACTCTGCATCGAGATAATCGAGCATGGAAGGAGCATCCTGGGCAATCGCTTTACAGGTATTCACTTTGCAGTCCAACACTCTTTTAGGATTTTTGGCTAGTCTTTTAGTGCAGTCGGAACAGAGGTCGCTTTTAAATGGTTCAAAATATTTCTTTAGAGCATTATCATAATCTATTGTACAGTTCTTACAGCCGATGCTGTTGATCTGAAGTTCAAAATTCTTAAGGCCTAATTTAGAGAGGAACAGATAGCCAAAAGCTATCACCTCTGCATCTAGATAGGGATCGCTGCTACCGATATTTTCAATTCCATATTGATAGAACTGGCGATAGCGTCCTTTTTGAGGCCGGTCGTAACGGAACATGGGACCTAAGTAGAAGAGTTTGGATGAGTTGGGTTTCAGCATCAGTCCATTCTCGATAAATGAACGCACAACCGGTGCTGTTCCTTCAGGACGCAAGGCAAAGATCCTGCCCTTTTTATCTTCAAATTTATACATCTCTTTTTCTACAATATCGCTCTCTTCACCGACACTGCGTTCAAAGATATCACTCTTTTCAAAGATGGGAGTTACGATCTGCCTATAGTTGAATTCACGCGCTACTTCCCTGAATGCGTTTATTACAAATTGCCATTTGTAACTATCCCCAGGAAGAATATCAAAGGTACCACGCGGTACAGAAAATTTAGTTGCCATTATTAATTCCTAATTTTTTAATTATTAATTATTAATTTATAATTAATTAGAGTGTGCACCTGCAATCGATACCTATTCTAGGATAGAAGTTAACAGCCAGCTCAAATCAAGTAGACCAGCGGCACATCATGATAACTATTTAGTGCTGCTTCCTTCCGGACCTGACACAGTTCACAGCTCACAATTGCGCTGGGCTTGACTCTCAACACCACTTATCAATTCTACAAAAGAAATCAGTATTCTCAAGCAGGAATTCAGCCCCACTATAGCGGATTGTGGGTTACAGGACACCGCTACCTTCCCGCCTAGCACACTAAAAGTTAATTTTTGTGATTTGGTTTTTATGTCAAGTTTTGCCATTGGAAGTCAAGGCGTTTTGGTAATCGAGGACGATGAAC
>CAZOCS010000041.1:2084-18799 GCA_964578365.1 uncultured Candidatus Cloacimonadota bacterium | reverse complement strand
ATAAATCTTGTTTTCAAAATTTCCTCCAATTTCTACTATAATTTTATTTTTTTTTTATATTTTTCTTTTTAAGTTTTTAATTTGTGGAAGAAGCTTCTTTAGTTGCAAATAAAGTTCATTAATATTTTCTTCATTTGTGATGTTAACATTTGCAAGTTTCCTTCTATCTGGTTCAGACATTTGAGAACTGATTCTTTTTTTAGCAGCTTCTTCTGATATATTATCTCTTTTAATTATTCTGTCTAATCTCAATTTATCTTGTGCTGAAATATTTATTGTAAGATCAAATGCATTTTGCAGACTATTTTCAAAAAGTAGTGGAATTTCGAATATGAGAATTTCTTGCGGACTTGTATCAATGATATGCTGCATCCTCTTCCTTATCTCAGGATGCAGAAGCTCATTAAGTTGTTTTCTTTTGTCTGCTGAATTAAAAACAATTTCACCAAGTTTTACTCGATCAATTGAATTATCATGTATAATTTCTTTCCCAAATATACTTTTAATTTTATTTATGAAATATCGCTCTTCAAATAATTCATGCCCAATTTTATCAGCATAGAATACAGAGAAGTTTTGCTTATCAAACCACTTGGAAACAATCGATTTGCCTGAAGCTATTCCACCTGTTATTGCAATTAAGAGTGGTCTATCAGGATGTTTCATCCTTTATCCTTTGTGATAGTTCATCGATTGTAAGTCCACTATAAAGTACTCCATTTTTTGCCACAGATATTTTGCCCGTCTCTTCCGAAACTATGATAGAAAAAGCATCCGTATTCTCTGTTACACCCACACCAGCAAGATGACGCGTTCCCAACTTTTGAGAATATTCCACACTTTCGGAAAGAGGCAACACAACCTTCACAGCATACAATCTTTCATTTCTAACAATAACAGCTCCATCGTGAAGAATTGTTTTATTATTAAAAATTGTTAGGAGTAATTTTACTGAGATCTGGGCATCAATGATCTCCCCGCTTTCGATATAGTTATCTAGTTTACGCTTATTCTCAATAATTATTAGAGCACCTATTTTCCTAAAAGACATGATAGAAACTGCATTTAAAAGTGGAGAATAGAAAGATTTTTTTGCGCTTTGAAAAAGCGTTCTCATATCATGAGTTTGCGCAATTCGGGTAAATAAATTTCTGATCTCATACTGAAATAGAACTATGAAAATAATGATCCAATAATCTTTAAAGACTGTTAAAATGGATGTCATCATATTTAGTTTTAATAACGATGCGGTTAAATATATTATGAAAACTCCAAGCAGTCCCAATAACATTTGATAGCCACCGCTTTTTGTTAACAAGATAAAAACTCGATATAAAATAAATGCTACAATAATAATATCGATAATATCGGCTATTCTTGGTATGAAAATACTCATTATACTTTCCTTATTTCTTTTAATATATTTAGAAATCTACTTTGCTGTAAAACATCATGAACACGTATTATTTCTATATTGTTTTGGAACGCAAATGCTGTGGCGGCAAGACTTCCAGCAAGTCTTCCTTCCATATCCGAATCGTAGATATTTCCAATAAAACTTTTTCGGGAAGCGCCTAAAATTATAGGAACTCCAAGGCATTTGAATTCAGATATTTTCTTTAAAATATTCAGGTTATCTTCCTGCCTTTTTCCAAAACCAATCCCGGGATCAATAACTATTCTCTTTCTCGAAATTCCATTCACTTCGCAATAATTTATACGCTCTTCAAAGAAATTTAAGATCTCTTCAATAACATCTTCATAATGCGGATCATCCTGCATAGTTTCGGGTGTTCCCTGCATATGCATTAAGACCACCGGTACTTCAGGGAAATTCTGTAAAACTCCTATCATATCTGCATCAAATTGCAGAGCACTTACATCATTTAGTATGGAAGCTCCAGCTTGCAATGCCTCTTTTGCAACTTCAGCTTTCGTTGTATCAATAGAAATTAGAATATCGGAATTATTACGTAATTCCTTAATAATCGGAATAACCCTTTTTAGCTCTACTTCTGCACTAATCCTCTTAGCTCCGGGCCTGGTAGATTCACCACCGATATCAATAATATCAGCTCCTTGCACTATCATTTCTAATGCTCGCTCTACAGCTTTATCTGCATTCAAATATTTATTTCCATCAGAAAAGCTATCGGGTGTAACATTGAGGATTCCCATTATCTTAGTTTCATTTAATTTCAGTTTGGTTCCATAACAATTAAGGATTTTTGAGTGAGGATTTTCCAGACTATCAATAATATTTATTAAATCTTGTTTTATTTCCGGTAATCCGAAAATTGTTTGATAATTTAGTTTTTCTACCAGTTTTATTATTTTATCCAAATTCCCAAGTAGAATAATATCACTAATTTCAAGTTTACCGTTCACAACACCTCTTGCAACAGCAGCATCACCACCTATCGACAGCATTTCCTGCTTGAGAATATTAGCCGCTCCAACCTTCACATCAGTTATTTTTATCGAAAGTCCAATTGCTTTTGGAGCCATTACTTCAACACCTTGTGAAGAGACGTTGATCTTCTCTAATTCTCTCTTTGCATCTTGCAGTGAATTAATATTTAAGATCCTATTCATTAATCTTTCCCTAATTATTTCAACTCATAAATAAAGGTTATCACGCCTTTTTGAATTACATCCTGAGTGATGGGATTGAACTTCCATTTACTTATCGCATTTAAACTATTGAATTCCAATTTTGGCTCAGCTTTTTGGATGATAATAATATTTGTGACCGAGCCATCTGGAAGCACATCGAATTTTATCTTTACTTTAACGCTTTGCTGAACTCCTTCGGGATAGGAAGGAATAACTTTATTTAATATTCTGCGGTTAGTTATTTCACCTTCCAAAATATAGGGAGAGTCACTCTCGCTTTCTCCAAGAAGTCTATTCGTGAGTGAATTCAAATAATCATCACTAGTAAGAGCAGAAGTATCTTCAGCTTCGCTGATTTCAGATGTACTTATCAAATTTTCATCTATTTCAGTTTTAATTTTAGTTTGGGAACTACCAATCTTCCTATTCATATCAAGCTGATTAAAAGCTGTCTCTTCATGTGCCGGTATATAAACAGATTCTTCCGATTTTGAAAATGTTTTGGGTAGATCTACTTTTTTGGGGATCAAATTGCTTAATCTACCAATATCTTGAGTGTCTGAAGTTCTGGATGGATGAGATGCGGGAGATATATATCTCTCATTATTTGCACTTTCATCAAAGCCAAATTCTATGAATTCAATGCGTTTATAAACGCTCTCCGGTAAAATTGAGAAATGAACCAATATAGCAATTCCAATTAAAATAAGATGGAAAAAGATTGATGTGAGAATTCCTATATTTTTATCACTCATTTTTATTATTCAATTTCCTCTACCTGGATCTCGGTTGCTATAAAAAATCTATTCGTTCCGGATAATTTGGCAATATCCAGAAGTCTCACAACATTTTTTAATTCTACTGTCTCATCTGCTCGAACCACTACAACCTGCTCGGGATCATCAATAAGCTTTCTATTAAGCACTTCGGGTAGTTCTTCCCAACCTACAATTTCATTATTGATAAAAATCTCATTGTTCTTTGTAAGTGTAAGACTAATATTTTTATTGAATTCATTTTGTTGAGAATTTGAACCAGGCAGATCGACCTTGATGCCCGAATGCGTAATAAAGTTTGAAGAGATCAAGAGGAAGATCAGCAGTAGAAAGATAACATCAGTAAATGATATCAATCCAATCGATGAGATCCGCTTTTTCTTCGTTTCAATTATCATCCTTTACACCTCTAATATTATAAATAAATTCATTAGTATTCTCTTCCAATTCATGTGCAAGATCTTCGACCTTACCAACCAGATAATTATAAAAGATTATTGTGATAATTCCTACAGTAAGTCCTCCAATAGTAGTTATCAAAGCTTCCCAAATACCACCTGCTAATAAACTAATGTCAACTCCACCGCCAGTTTCACCTAATTTCATAAAAACTTTTACCATACCGGTAACGGTTCCCAAAAAACCAATAAGAGGTGCAACTGCTGCAAATGTAGCAAGAGTTCCAAGATTCTTCTCCAATTGATGAATTTCTTTGTTTACAGAAAATTCAATCGTCTCTTTTGTCTCATCAATTCCTCTATCCATAACGCTTATTGCTTTGGCAATTATGTTGGCTATCGGGCTGCTGGTTCTATCTTCACACACACGAATTGCTATCTCAAGTTTATTTTCTCCAAGATAACCATATACTTCCTGTAAAAATTCTTCTTCATTCTTATGTGATTTTTTTAGTTTGATCAATCTCTCTATAATTATCGATAATGCTGCAATTGATAAGACAAATAAAATTATCATTAAGAAACCACCTTTCGAAGCTATCGAAAATAAGCTGGTTTCCATTGGAACGTCCGCTGCTAAAACCACTAAATTCATCATTCCTCCTCATGAAATATGTACGCCGATGAGAAGTTCTCCGTCAATATTGTCAAATTATCTTTTTTCAAAATTGATTGAACTTAAATAGGAAAGGTTTTATTTGACATTGAACTCGAATATTCAATCATATCCGCAGTTTTAGAATAAAGGAAAAGAATATGAAATCGAACAGTTATGAGAAGTATTATGGGATAACAACTTTCGGTGAGAGCCATGGAAAAGCGATCGGAGTTGTTATTGAAGATGTGAAACCAGGTATCGAGTTCCCGTTTGAAAAGATCCGAAGTTCCCTAAACGACCGCAAACCAGGGACAGGAACATTTTCTTCAACAAGAAATGAGAAAGATGAAATTCAGGTTTTATCCGGTATTTTTGAAGGTAAGACTACAGGTATGCCGATCTGTTTAATTGTATATAATGAAGATGCTCAAAGCCGGGATTATGAACATTTAAAGGATCTGTTCCGCCCGGGGCATGCTGATTTCTCATACTATAATAAATTTAAGATCTATGATCATCGTGGAGGCGGTAGAGCTTCCGGTAGAGAGACTATATCTCGAGTTGCTGCTTCCGGATTAGTTGAAAAAATTTTAGAAAATATCAAGATAGATATTTATCCGATAAAAATTGGGAAATTTGAAGTAAAACAAAATGATCTCACTTTTCAAAATGAACTATCCTGGCCGGATAAAACAAATTACGAAGATCTAATTGAATATTTAAATAGAATTAAAAATGAAGGAAACTCGATCGGTGGGATCGTGGAAGTAAAGATCACAAACATCCCTTCCGGATTAGGAGATCCGGTTTTTGAGAAACTGGATGCCAACCTGGCAAAAGCTATTCTTTCGATTGGAGCAGTGAAGGGAATAGAATTTGGAGATGGTTTTGAACTTGCAGCATTAACCGGCAACGATGCTAATGATCAGATGAATAGTGATGGATTTATTACAAATCATAATGGTGGGATTCTGGGAGGGATAAGCACGGGGAATGAACTTTCTATTCGCTTTGTAGTAAAACCTACTCCCTCAATAAATATAACTCAAAAAACTGTAACGAAAGATAACAAAGAAGTTGAATTCAAATCTTTAGGTAGACATGATATATGCATTATTCCTCGGATTATTCCAGTTGCTAAAGCAATGATAAAACTTGTATTAGCAGATGCAATAAGTCATCAAAAACTTATCTCGAACGATAAACTAGAATTAGCAGATTATCGAGAAGCGATCGATAAGATCGATGAAGATATTCTCATTGCACTAGGAAGAAGACAAAAGATCTCTGAACTTATCGGTAAATTCAAACAGGAAAACAAACTTCTGATCGAAAATAAAGATCGCGAAGAAGAACTTCTGGGCTCACTGAAACAGAAAGCAGAGTTATGGAATATTGACGAATCACTTATTACAAATATCTGGGATATAATAATCTCCGAAAGCAAAATAAAACAATGATAATTCTTTCAATTCCATACATAAATGACGACTTTGTAATTCAAAAAACTGGAAAATATCCAAATTATTGGAAAGAATTCCGACTGGATTATTCTAACGATCATCAAGCTTTCCCCCTGAGAATAATTAATGAAAAAACAATTCTTACAATTCGCAGTGAAAAAGAAGGTGGAAAACACAAGATTAATTTCGCTGATAAAATCAAATTTTACAAAAAGATAATTTCAGATAAAAACTGCCTTTGTGATATCGAGATCAATGAAGTTACTCATCAAGATATTTTGGATATTCCCAAGAGTAATCTGATCCTTTCATATCATAACTTCTCCGAAGGTATTAATATTACAAAATTAGAAGAAATTATTAGAAAATCAAATTCATTATCTTCCAGATTCTTAAAGATCGCCGTGAATATATCAAAATATTCAGATCTTTTAAAACTATCTCAATTAATATCCAAATCTAATAAACCTGTTATCTTTGCAGGAATGGGAAAACTTGGCAAGATAGGCAGAATATTATTTCGCCATCTTGGTGCTGATGCAACATTTATCGGGCTTCCAAACAATCCAACAGCTAAAGGACAACTAACCCCCGAAGAGGCCAATTTAATTAAGCTTAGCTCAATTTCCAAAAAAACACAGATAGGTGGGATCATTGGTGGGAATCAAGTTGAGAATTCTCTTGGAATCAATTACTATAATACACTATTCTCAAAAGATAATCTTGATGCTGTTTATCTTCCATTCGTAACGGATGATATAGATGATCTGTGGAATTGGATAAATAATGCTGATATTACTTTTTTTGGGTTTTCTATTACAATGCCTTTTAAAAAAATAATCGGGGCAAAAAAACAACTCTCAGCCGTGAATCTGTTCCTGCCCAAAACCAATGAGATGTTAAATACAGATCTAAAAGCTTTTCAACAATCGATTGAAATTTTGAAGATCAAAAAGGAAGAAACTATACTGATAATAGGAAGCGGAGCAACTGCCGAGATCGCACTAAAGGCATTTCATACTTTTGATAATATTACTATTTCTGCTCGAAATGAAGTATCCGGCAATAAATTAGCAAAAGAGAACAATAGAAAATTCATTCAACTAAAATTAATACAGAGCTGTAAATATGATCTTATTGTAAATTGTACACCTCTTGGCACAAAGAATGAAGATATAATTAAATTATTCAAACTAAAGTTGCCTGGTAAAGTAATAGAACTACCTTACAAACAAAAAAGTACTTTACTAATAACCAGATGTATCGAAAATGAAATTGATCATATAGATGGTAAGAAATTCTGGATTCTTCAGGCAAAGGTCCAACAGCAAAAGTTTATAATAACAATATCAGATTTAGGGAGGAATTATGAAAATTAAAACCTTATTATTTTTTGGGATCAGTCTGTTACTAATTTCCTGTTCAACAGTAGATTATACTGAAAGAGCAAAGCTAACATTACAAAGTTCGGAAAAAAATAAAAAAGAATTAAAAATAGCTGCCAAGTACTTTCATAAAAATAAACAATCAGATAGATTAGATGCACTTCTTTTTCTATATGAGAACATGCCAAATCATTCGTTTGTAAAGGTTGGATTATTCGACGAAAATGAAGTTGAAGTAAACTGGAATTTCCCTGAATATAAAGATTATAATGAAGCAAAAAATAAGATGGATTCGTTGGAAGTAGAATTTGGCGAATTACATTGGAGCAAAACAGAAAAGAAAGTTGATCATCAAACTATCTCTTCTGAATTTTTAATAGATAATATTGATCTCGCTTTTAAGGCTTGGGAGAATAAACCCTGGTCTCAGGTGTACGATTATTCTGTTTTCAAAGAATATATTTTACCTTATAGGGGAAGTAATGAACCAATAGAGTCATGGCGTTCATGGCGTGGATATTTCATGGATAGCTATAAAGATATTGCCTCTCAAATGTTTGACCAGACAGATATAATAGAAGCTGCGGAACTTATAAATAATGATTTGAAAACCTGGTTTAAATTCAATTCAAAATATTACTTGCACCCAACCGATCAAGGGCTGTTTGAAATGCTCATGAGTAAAGAAGGCAGGTGCGAGGATATTACAAATCTCACAATTTATGCATTAAGAGCTAATGGAATTGGAGCAACTAGTGATTACACTCCGCATTGGGCAAACGCAGGTAATAATCATGCTTGGAATGTAATAATTATGCCAGATGGAAAAGCAACTCCATTTATGGGTGCAGAAACTGATCCCGGCAAATACAGACTTTCCAGTAAAGCTGCTAAGGTTTATAGAAAAGTTTTTTCTGAGCAAAAAGATAACCTTGTCTTTAAATTAATTGGAAATGAAAAGGCACCGGCATGGCTATCTGGCAAATGTTATAAAGATGTAACAAAAGAGTATACAAAAGTTTCTAATGTGAAATTAGAGCTTGATTGCGAGATCCCCGATAGTACAAATTTTATTTATTTATGTGTTTTTAATTCTGGGGAGTGGAAAGCAATTCATTGGGCAAAGCTGAATAATGACACAGCCGAATTTACGGATATGGGAGTTGATATTGCCTATCTTCCCATGTTCTATGTAAAAAAGGAACTCTTCCCCGCTTCCGATCCGTTTATTCTCACAAAAAATGGTGATAAAAAGATCCTTAATGGAAATGATCTGCTTGAAGAAGAAGTTATCCTGCGCTCTGTAACCAAAAAAAATATCGACCGCTCTAACAACGATAGGCGCACAGTATTTTTAGAAAACGGAGAAAAATATGAGCTTTTCTATTGGCAAGATGGATGGGAATCTTTTGGAACCCAAACCGCAACTGAGTCACCATTAAAATTCAATAACCTCCCTGCTAAAAGGTTGTATTGGCTGGTTAAAGAAAACTCAGATGAAGAAGAGCGGATCTTTACTTATGATAATAACAAACAGATCTGGTGGTAATAATAGAAGGAGATAAAATGAAACTAAATCCAGTAGAATTAATAATAAAGAAGAAAACCGGAAAAGAACTAACTCAGGCAGAATTGGAATATTTTGTTAATTCCTATATAAATAATGAGATCCCAGAGTATCAAATGTCCGCATTGCTGATGGCAATTTATTTCAAGAGTATGAAGATCGAGGAGATCCAGACCTTAACAAAAGTATATATTGAATCCGGTAAACAAATCACATTTCCAAAATCTCATAAAACAGTAGATAAACATTCCACGGGTGGTGTTGGAGATAAAATAACCATTATGCTGGCACCAATTGTTGTAGCTTGTGGTGGGAAGATACCAATGATATCCGGTCGCGGATTGGGTCATACAGGCGGTACATTAGATAAACTTGAATCGATACCAGGTTTTAGGACAGATTTCAATGACACAGAATTTAAAGAAATAATTGAGAAAGTAGGATTTTGCATAATTAGCCAATCTGAAGAACTTGTTCCGGCTGATCGCAGGATATATGCTTTGAGAGACGTAACCGGTACTGTGGAAAGTCTGCCCTTAATTACTGCCAGTATCATGAGTAAAAAAATTGCTGAAGGTGCTCAAAATCTTGTTATCGATCTTAAAATTGGTTCAGGTGCTTTTATTAAAGACCTTGAAACCGGTAAAGAGCTTGCTAACCTGCTTATAAAAACCGGAGAAAAATTCGGGCAGAAAGTGTCTGTAGTATTTTCCAATATGAATTCCCCACTCGGTGGATATATAGGTAATGCTTTAGAGATAAAGGAAACTATTGAATACCTGCAAGGTAAGGATATTCCGGATATAGATATTTTAACAAAAGCTTTAGCTGTAGAAATGCTAATACTCTCCGAAGTTGCCGGAACAGAAGAAGACGCTATAACCATGATAGAAGATGTGATAAAAAGCGGTAAAGCACTGGAATGTTTCAAAGATTCTATTGCGGTTCAGGGTGGAGACCCAAAAGTTTGTGATGATGTATCTCTATTACCTCAAGCTAAATATAAGATCCCAATTATTTCACAGAGATCCGGATGGATAAATTCTATAAATTCCCAACAGATCGGTTATGCCTTAATTGAAATAGGGGCAGGCAGAAAAACTCTGGAATCTAAATTAGATTACTCCTCAGGTGCATATCTAACAAAGAAGATCGGTGATAAAATTAATGCAGATGAAACTATCGGGTATGTATTTTGTAATAAAAGAAAAGAGGGAGAAAATATCATCAATAAAATACTGAATAGCTATAAGTTGATTGATGAAGAAATCCAAACGGAAAATTTAATTCTCGAAATCTTTAAATAAATTATTAACTTAAATTAAGAAAATAAATAATAAAATACTCATTAAACGAGATTGAGGTTGGAGATGAGGAATAAAAATGTATACAATAACTCCCAGAAAAAAAAGTTATTGTATACATTTTTTACATAACTATAAGTTAGTTATGTCTACCTTTTTGGTGGGCGCAGCGTGCATATGTTACAGGCAATAAAGGAGTAGGATATGAATAAAGTATTATTAGTTGCAATTATTCAGATTTTGTTTTTTTCATTTTTGTTTTCACAAACAGTACCAGATTCTTTATGGTTTAATATTTATAGTGGAGACTTATCAGAAAAAGCTCATTCTTTAATTCAAACCAGTGACGACAATTTTGTTTTTACAGGTCGATCATATGAAGATGGAAATTCTAATGTATATCTGGTTAAAACAGATGAAGATGGAATTGTATTGTGGAGCAGAACGTACAATAGATCAAGTTCCGATTATGGATATTCAGTTTATGAAACATCAGATGCTGGATTGATAATAACTGGCAACACAAAATCTTCTAATCTAGAAAATATGGATATTTATTTGATTAGAACTGATGCAGAAGGTGATACTCTTTGGACGAGATCTTTTGATAATTCGCTGAATGAATTCGGACATTCAGTTATTCAAACTGATGATGGAGGTTTTGTAGTGACTGGTCGGGGACAAACTCCTGATTCTGGTCAAAAGATGATATTGCTAAAGACGGATGAAAATGGCGATATTTTATGGAGTAACTATATTGGAGGTGAATTGGGTAGTGCTGGAAATTCATTACAGCAAACATCCGATGGTGGATTCATTATAAAGGTCATAATGGTACCGATGGAGGTTCTGGGGATTTATATTTAGTAAAAACAGATACTTATGGAGACACATTATGGACAAAAGGTTTTCATGAATCTGGGATAGATGTTGCGTGTTTCGGAAATGATGTTCAGCAAACTGATGATAATGGATACATAATTGCCGGTGAAGTTGAATACAACGTCGATGATTCTGATATTTTCTTGGTTAGAACAGATGAAGATGGCAATACTTTGTGGACAAAAACTTTCGGAGATATACCAGATTGCGGAGCTGAATCAATTGAACAAACGAATGATAGTGGTTTTATAATGTCTGGTTGGAAACATGAGATTGGATCAGGTCATTCTGATATATATATACTAAAAACTAATGGCAATGGTGATTCATTATGGTCTAGATCGTTTGGTAGTGTCTTAAATGATGTTGCATATGATTTAGTTGAAGATAGTGAAGGTGATTTAATTATTACAGGTTTTGCAGATTCTTATACATTGCCTGGGAACTATTGTGCTTTTCTGCTAAAATTAGGTTATGAAACTGGGATAGATAATATAGTTCATTCTTCACATTTTTCAGCTACAAATTACCCCAATCCATTTAATCCAACAACAACAATTGAGTTTTCTATCCAAAATGAATCTAAAGTCGATCTTTCAATATTCAACATAAAAGGACAATTTATTAAATCATTGATTAATGAGTCATTATTTACTGGAGATTATTCAGTAACTTGGGATGGTGTTGATAACTCAGGAAAATTTGTTGGATCCGGAGTTTATTTTTATCAAATAAAAACTAAATCTAAGATATTAACAAAAAGGATGTTGCTATTGAAATAAGAAAATGCCTGTAACACACAGCTCCACAACCAAGCAAGTAGAGAAGTAAGAATAGCGTGGCAGCTGCCAAACATTACATTTTGATATAGATTACATTTTTTTCTGTAACCAAAGAATATGCAGAGTGAGATAGTACGAACATGAATACTTTGGTTAAAATTGATTTTGAACAGTAATAAATCAAGAAATGAATTTTCCTAATGTGTTCAGATGCGAACATGAAACTGATCGATTGTGAACTACTATTTTGAGGTTAGAATAATATCAAAAACCTAACTTACTGAAAAATAGAACAATAGATATTTGGCATAGAAAATGCAATAATTGCGCTAAAATTGATAATAGGGAGATGAATATTTTTTCGAAAATCGATTTGAGCAATAAGCAACAAAAATAATAATAGGAGTAGTTATGTTAAAAAAAATTAGTTTTGTTTTATTTGGAATTATTATTAGTCAAGGGATCCTAAAATCGCAGACAATTGAACATGCAGATGGCTTGGCATATAAACTTGGTTTTTCTACTTATCTTTCACATACTGATAGATTCGCAGCTGGTTTTGATGTTTTTTCAGATGCAGAGGGCAATACTTATGTTTCAGGTAACACCAGAGACAAGAATTTTCCCGCGACAGAAGGAGCTTATCAAACAGAACTTAAGGGGGAAAAAGCAGATGCCTTTGTAGCAAAATTTACCCCAGAAGGAAAACTTGAATTTGCAACATTAATAGGTGGCACTAAAAGAGAACATCATACCGGAATAACAGTTGATGATGCCGGCTATATTTACTTAATTGGAGGAACTCATTCATCCGATTTCCCTGTTACACAAGGAAGTTATGATACTAGTTTTAACGGAGAAGGAGAATGGGCTGGTGATGTTTACTTAACCAAATTGAACCCAACAGGAACTGACATCATCTTTTCTACATTTATAGGTGGAGAAGTTGAAGAAACAGTATCGGCAAAGAATATTAAGATTGATTCTAAAGGTAATATTATTATTGCTGGAGTTACCCTCTCTCATGATTTTCCACTAACAACGGGTGTCATTGAAAAAAAGAATACAGAGCAACATGGTTTCTTATCTAAATTTAGTCCTGAAGGTGAAAAGCTGTTGTTCTCAACTTTTTTTGGCAGCAGTGCAATGGAAATGATTCTTGGACTTGATATTGATGACAAAGATAATATCTATGTAATGGGCTGTACTCGTACAGCAGACTTATCAGTAACTGATAATGCTTTTCGAAAAAAAGTAATTATGCCTAAAAATAGAGCAAGAATTGATCATTTTATTGCTAAAATAAATGAAACAGATACCGAGATTTCGTATTTAAGCTATTTCGCAGCTGAAGGATATATGAGCTCATATATAAGGTGGACAAAGCCAAACAAATTGATAGTTTGTGGCAGCACTGAGGAAGAAGGTTTCCCGGTAACTGATAATGCTATTAGTAAAAAAGGTAAAGGTAAGCCGGATTGTTTTATATCGGTATTTAATTCTGATGATATGACATTAGAATACTCAACATTATTTGGAGGAAGTGAAGCCGATAAAGTTATGTCTGCATATTTTCTTAATGAAGAAACTATTGTTATTGGAGGGACAACAAGTTCCGCTGATTTTCCGCTTACAGAGAATGCTTTGTATTCAGAATATCCAGTTGGGGAGAAGACCTTTAATTCTGGTTTTTTTGCACGTAAAAAACCTTTTGTTTCTGTAATCGATATTAAAAGGAGTAAACTTCTTTACTCAACCTACTTAGGATCAAGTTTTGTGTTTAGAATACATCCAAACAAAAATGGAAATATCAGTTTTGTTGGTGAAGCTGGTCAACGAGCAGAAGCAGGGATTACAGGCTTCCCAGTTACGAGAAATGCCATCCAAGAGCCACCCACATATCTTATGGTAGGGCAATTGGTTATAGATGAGCCTATTGATGATGCCATTTTGGAAAGTTATGTAGGTAAATATAAACTGCGTGAAGGGCTTGTTATTACTGTTACTAAAGAAGGTAAGCAAATGAAAGCTCAGGCAACCGGTCAGGATCAGTTTGAAATTTTTCCGGAATCTAAAAATGTTTTTTATCCAAAAATATTCGAAGCTCAGCTTACATTTAATTTAAATAATGATGAGAAAGTGGAAAGCATGACATTAACACAAGGGGGAAGGGAAATGATCTGTTTAAAATTAGAGGGAAAAAATGAAGTATCTACCGAAACTAAATAATTGCTTCATTGCTATTATGATCCTGATAATACCCTTAACTGTTTCATGTGTTTTTACTGATGATGTAAATGCTCAAAATAAACCGGAATCAAAAAAAATGAATTATATAGAAAAAGAATTAGAAAAAGTTATCCTTGAAGGCAAAGCACCGGGAATGATCGGAGCTATTATTTCAAGTGATGGTATTATCGAAATTGGTTCTGCAGGAGAACGTAAAGCTGGTTCCGGTATTGCGTTTACCACGAGTGATGTGGTGCATCTGGGTTCATGTGGAAAAGCAATGACAAGCACTATGATAGCTACTCTTGTAGCAGAAGGAAAGATGAATTGGGATATGAAATTGACTGAAGCTATTCCCGAATTAAAAAATAATATTCATCCTGATCTACAGAATACTTCACTTTGGCAACTTCTTACTCATCGAGCTGGTATTCCCAATGATCCAATTGACTGGTATGCATATGCTGACAAGGATATCAAAGACAGAAGATTTTCAATATTGAAGGATAATATAAAACTTCCTCCGGCATATACTGATGGAGAATTTCATTATTCTAATTACGGATATGTAGTTGCAGCTTGTATGGCAGAACATATTACCGGTTTAAGCTGGGAAGTTTTAATGAAAGAACGTTTGTTTGAACCGTTAGGTATGTCAACTGCAGGATTTGGTGATCCTGTAAAGAATAAATCAATAGATCAACCTTGGGGGCATAAAAGATCATGGATCGGGAACAATTGGAAACCAAGTAGAGATTATTATGGTGAAGTTATCAGTCCTGCCGGTCGGGTGCATTGCAGTGTAGAAGACTGGGCTAAATTTATTGTACTTCAATTATCAGGTGAAAATACTATTCTTGATAGAAAAATTCTAAATAAATTGATAGAGCCTAATGGTGTTTATGCAGGAGGTTGGGTAGTATTCCCAGAGACTGAACAGCCATGGGCAAAAGGAATAGTGCTGGTTCATGGAGGAAGTAATGAGATATGGTATGCTGCAGTTATGGTCGCACCTGCAATAGATAGAGCTTATGTTGTAGTTACCAATTCGTGTGATTTTGGAGTTACTGATCGTATTTGCATTGAAATGACTAACAAGATAGCGAAAAGGGATCAAAATCTTTAAAATATTAAGGAAATAGAAATGAAAAAACTAATATTCATACTACTAACAGCACTAAGTTTTGTAAGTTGCACTCAAGCAGAAAAAGATTTTTTAGAAACAAAAGATGCCTATTTTGGTCTTACTCCTCCAGGTTTAATCCCCGAAGTCTTTGCGCCTGGTATTGTTTCCGATTCCACATGGGCAGAACATTGCCAAGTTGCTGTTTCTCCCGATGGAAAAGAAATTTATTGGTCTGCATGGACAGGAGATTACAAAACAGAAGATGGTGCAAAAAATACGGAACAAATATTCTATTCTAATTTTGAAAATGGAAAATGGAGCAAACCAGCATTGGCCGAGTTTACAAAAGGAAATCCTCATGGTCTAAATGGTGGTCCCAGTTTTTCACCAGATGGCAAAAAATTATTCTTTTATCAGGTTAAGAGTCCGTGGGTTTCATCAAATATGTATACCTATTATGTTGAAAAAAAGAATGGAAAATGGGACAATGAACCGATCAATATTGGTCAACCTTATAACACTGAAGGCCAGAACTATAGCCCAATATTCACAAAAGAAGGAATCGCATATAAAAATTTATGGGGTAAAATTTCAAAATACGCTTATGAGAATGATAATTTTACTTTAATAGACAGCATTACCATACATGAAGGTTTTCGTCAGGCATGGAACTTCTATATGTCCCCAAATGAAGACTATGTGATTTTTGCAGACATGCAAGAGGGAGGATATGGAGATATTGATTTATACATAAGTTTTAAAACTCAAAATGGTACTTGGGGGTATCCAATCAATATGGGTTCTGAAATTAATACAGAAACACGAGAACGATTTCCTACAGTATCGCCTGATGGAAAATATTTGTTTTTCATGCGTCATACACCTGGGCAAGATTTCTTTTGGATTTCTACGGAGATATTTGAGAGTTTAAAAACACAATCACAAAATAATTAACTTTTACTTAAAATAAATAAAGGTAATTAGACGGATAGTGTTAATTTAAAAAGAATAAATTATCAAATTATACAAATAAGACGATCGACCATTTGGAAAATGGCCGGTGATATTACTGGCTTTGCTAGTGCTTCTTACCCAGCCTGCATATTTCCAAGCAAAAGCAGGGAAACAATAATACAATTTAGAAATTGGTTCTAAATATGAAATAAATTTGTAAATGAAATTTCACTTTCAGAACTTCTTTTTCATTCCAAATAATATACACTTTATACCTAAATAAATACAGTCCAAAAACCTTGACACTCATACCCTTGAAATTAATTTGGTTTTTTAAATTAGGTTAATGGTCTAATGTGTTGAATTAAAAGAAGTTAAAATATTATATAAGGATGTGAAGAATGGCAGTTCCAAAAAGAAAAACTTCGAAATCTCGTAGAGATAAAAGAAGAACTCACTACAAAGCAACAGCACCAACTACAACTGTTTGCTCAAATTGTGGTGAAACGTGCAGACCTCATAATGTTTGCGCAAAATGCGGTCATTATAACGGTAAGAAAGTATTAGAAGTAAAA
>CAZOCS010000041.1:0-2074 GCA_964578365.1 uncultured Candidatus Cloacimonadota bacterium | reverse complement strand
ATGCACCTTTCCCGGAAGTGGAAGGTGCAATTATTGCAATTAAGGAAGGACTTTGTGATAAGGTATATCTTGTGGGTAAGCAAGATATACTCTCAAAGCAACTAGAAAAATACTATTATCCTAAAGATAAAATAGAAATTGTTCATGCATCTGAAGTTATTGGTATGAGCGATTCTCCATCACGTGTAGTTCGACAGAAGAAAGATTCTTCATTAGTAAGAGCTATTAAATTACATAAAGATGGAACTGTTCAAGCTGTGGTAAGCGCTGGAAATACAGGAGCAGTAATGGCTGCTTCTCTTTTTGGTTATGGAAGGATCAAAAATATTCTACGTCCCGCAATTGCAACCACCTTCCCAACTCAATCTCATCCCGAGATCATTCTTGACGTTGGAGCAAATATAGAGTGCGATCCGGATAACCTGGTCCAATATGCAATTCTCGGTAGTTTGTATTTTAAATTCTTTTTTGAAACGGATGATCCAAGAGTTGCTCTTTTGAATATTGGAGAAGAAGAGACAAAGGGAAATGAGCTGGTTAAAAATACGTATGCTAAATTAAAAGAAAATAAAGATATAAATTTTGTTGGAAATATCGAAGGGAAAGATTTGTTGAAAGGAGTTGTAGATGTTGTTGTTTGCGATGGATTTGTGGGCAATGTTATGCTCAAGACTGTCGAAGGTGCTGCTTACTCAATCATGTCGATCCTTAAAAATGAGATGAAAAAAGACTGGATCGCAAAATTGGGAGCTCTATTATCTTTTCCAGCATACGCCTATTTAAAAAAGAAATTAGATCATTCAGAATACGGTGGTGCTTTACTTGTAGGCCTTAATGGAATTTCAGTTGTATCTCATGGAAGATCAAATGCAAAAGCTATAAAAAATGCTGTAGGACTTGCGGCACATCTGGCAAGATCTGGATTCGTAGAACATACAAAGAAGTATTTTGAGGAGAAATAAACATGAGCGTTAAATATTATGCAAAAATATCGGGAACCGGAATGTATGTTCCGGATAAAGTTCTAAACAACTTTGATCTGGAAAAGATCGTTGATACGACTGATGAGTGGATAAGAACTCGAACCGGGATGGTTGAACGACATCTTGCCGCAGATGATCAAGCTGCATCTGATCTGGCTTATGAAGCTACATTAAAGGCCATCGACGCTGCCCGGATCCGAACCAAAGATATCGATATGATAATTGTTGCTACGATCTCGGGTGACCATCCTTTCCCCTCGACTGCTTGTGTTCTGCAGCAGAAATTAGGATTGAAAGGCTTTCCAGCTTTCGACGTCTCAGCTGGTTGCACAGGTTGGATCTATGCTGCAAATATTGCAAAACAATATATTGAAACCGGACTTGCAAAGAATATTCTGGTTATTGGTGTGGAGATATTAACTAAGATAACTAATTGGAAAGATCGTGGAACATGTATTCTTTTTGGAGATGGATCTGGTGCTACAATAATATCGCGTGCAGAAGATAAAGATATTTCCAGATTTATAGATTCTGAGCTATCTGCCGACGGTACTCATTATGATCTATTAATTCAGAAAGCCGGTGGATCCAGAATACCTGCATCTAACGAAAGTGTGGCAGAAAATCTTCATACTGTTTACATGGAAGGTAATAAGATTTTTAAAAATGCCGTACGCTCTATGTACACTGCTTGTGATGTTGTATTAAAAAGAAACCATCTTGATGTACATTCTATCGACTGGTTAATTACTCATCAAGCAAATCTAAGAATTATCCAGGCTTTAGGAAAAAAAATGAAAATAGATGAAAAGAAAGTGATTGTTAATATTGAAAAATACGCAAATACTTCCACTGCTACAATTCCTATGGCTTTAGATGAAGCAATTCGAAGCAAAAAGATACGCCATGGAGATTTAGTTCTTATGGCTTCTTTTGGAGCAGGACTTACATCCGGAAGTTTATTGCTTAGAATATAATTAACGAGGTGATTTTATGAATAAAAAAGCATTTATTTTTCCAGGTCAGGGTGCTCAATATATCGACCTTAGATGCTTCCTCACAAATAGCTTTAACTTCATCCGGTGAAGGAC
>CAZOCS010000040.1:0-18950 GCA_964578365.1 uncultured Candidatus Cloacimonadota bacterium | reverse complement strand
TAAAACAAATAAGCGTATCTTAAAATGGATAAAAAGTCAGGATGAATTTTCCTATAGAAAATTTGAGTTAGAAGATTCATTTAGTAAAAATGAATTTATTGATCAAGTACTCACTTCAACATTAAGTTTACAAGACAAACTTTTTTTGATTCATATAGTTGGAGATAAACCGGATTATGAAGATTTAATAAGGCTAACTATTGAAAGTTTAAAAACAGAAAAATCAGAAGAGAATATAACTGAAATTAAAAGGATTTTATATATTGTATTATAGTTTTAATCTATAGACATACGATATACATGTCCATTGAACAACTTTTTTGAATTAATTGAAATGTATTTTAATGAGTTTGTTGATTGAAAGAATAGGCATAACAAGCCTGTTGTTGGCATAAAGAAATTATGAATTATAATTTACGAATTTGAATCGTGCTGTTTCCACCGCATACACTAAACGTTATTTCATCAAAATTATTTTAATTGCAGCTTCCATCTCTCCATTTCGTTTTAATATTGCATAATATATTCCGGAAGAAACAGGCTTATTAATTTGGTCTGTTCCGTACCAGGTTATCTGATTAGGAATTAGGGATGAGGAATTAGGAATTTTAAATTCTTTTACTTTCTGTCCTTTCAAATTATAAATTTCAATTCGTGTATTTTCGTGTAAATTAGTGGTTTCAAACGAAATGGTTGTGGAAGGATTGAAAGGATTGGGAAAATTTGTTACTTCAATTTGTTTTGTATTCTCTAATGTTTCATTAACACTTTGAGTTCCTGTAATATCGATAAACTCTACTGAATTCCCTGCAAAATTAGGTACTGCAAGAATATCATTAAACGTATTGTAATACAGACCTGCAGGTTCATTGAAATTTCCTTCAATTTCAACAGGATCTTCGGTTAATGTGCTTTCGAATTTTAAAACCCTACCGGAATTAGTATGAGATGATACATAAACATTCCCTTCATCATCCATAGAGACACCATCAAAATATCCAATATTTGTTCCATTAATATATCCTGTAGAATAATCTGAAAGATCAAGATAATAGATTGGAGAATTATTCGACCAAGCTACTACAAGTAATCTATTATTTGCTTCGTCAAATTCAATATCCTGAGTAGAATTTGGGAATGTATCTGCAATTATAGAATAGTTCTGATTAGATATGGTAACAATGAAAATTCTTCCGGAAGTATCTACAACGTATAAATTCCCTGATGCATCCGAAGTTATTCCATCCAACCAGTTTTCTACCGGTAATAATAGATCAAAAATGCAATCTCCGGTATCAATATCAAAACCCTTTAATCTGTTATTACACGAAACGTACAGAGTGTTTTCAATTAGGTGGATTCCCAAACATTCATTCAATCCGGAAACTAATGTATCTACAATTGCATAATTTTCATCGACAACAACAACTCTTCCTGATCCATAATTCGAAACAAAGTAAACATTATTTTCACTGCAAAAAGCAACACTCTCGGGATTTTGATATAAATTCTGGGCAAAAACAATATTTAAAGCAGCAAAACAGATCAACATTACAAATATTATTTTTCTCAATTTTTCCTCCATTATCATTTCATTAATAACATTTTGTGTGATATTTCCTGGTCTCCCACTTTCATTCTGGCGAAGTAAATACCCGAAGAAACAGGTCGATTAATTTGGTCTGTTCCATTCCAGGTTATCTGATTAGGAGTTAGGGATGAGGAATTAGGAATTGGGGATGAGGAATTAGGAATTTTGAATTCTTTAACTTTTTGTCCTTTTATATTGTAAATTTCAATTCGTGTATTTTCGTTTAAATCAGTGGTTTCAAACGAAATTGTTGTCGTTGGATTAAATGGATTGGGATAATTTGTTAATGAATAATTTGTAGGTGGAATGGAATTATCCTCTACTCCTATAGGCATATCAAGCTGTACAAAACTTACAGAATCTGCATAAAAATTTGGAACAGCCAGAATATTATTTGTTGGATGAATAAAAATATCAGCAGGATCTATAAAGCCAGTTGCGGCTACTTCAATGTTGTTGTTAATATTGTTTCCTTCAAATTTATAAACAGTATCTGTGTGCCATGAGGAAATGTAAATATTGCCCTGGATATCACGTGCTAATCCGTCTAGTGAATAGATGTTCGGGTATAGTAGAAGCTCTGTTGCAGCAGTTGTTACATCAAATGAATGGATCATAGAAGTAGAGCCATTATGACCGCAAACGATCATTCTGTTAAACTCTTCATCGAAGATCATTCCATTGGGAGCGATTATGCCATAATCAATAAACAAATCATAAGACAATAGATCTGTATCTACTTTAAAAATTTGATTTCCCCAATAATCTGAAACAAAGAGATTTCCCTGCAGATCGAAATCAATGTCATTAAGTAATGCTGCTTCTGGAACATCTACCAAACCTATTAAATTACCGCTTGCCAGATCAAACATAGCCACGCCATCACTCGATGCAGCATAAAGCATATCATCATGAACTTTAAGACCCACTGTAGAGGGTAATAGATCGGAGAAAATCGATTGCTCTCCGGTTGTATCTATAGCTACTATCTCACCAGAAGCATAATTAGAAACCAACCATTGTTCGTTTATGTGATCCCAGGTTACGCTTTCCGGTTGATTCAATAAATTCTGTGCAAAAGCAGATTGAACAGATAATAACAAAACCATCATTACTAAGGTTGTGTAACAAAATACATTTTTCATTTTAATCCTCCAAATTGTTTTTTTTTATTATTTAAATGGAATATTAATATTCTTATTTGGCTCAAGATAAAGTTTATAGTTAATATAATCAAAAGTAATATAAAATTTCATAAACAAGGGAAGGCCAATAACACCAAGATTCTCAGGATGGATCCTTGAAGTATTTTTATCACCAAAGATTGCAGTGAGATCATCAAATTGGTATTTCCCAATTGTCATACTGCCAATCTTCCCGCTAAACTCGGTGGATTTCCCTTGTGCCCCATAACTATGAGTTTCTTTTGCATCTTCCGGCAAGTTAATATTGTATTTACTATTCAGGGCAATTTTTATTGGATAGACTCCACCAAAATCGATATCAATTTTGTTGCTATAAGTTTTTCCATCAAGCATAGTAAAAGTAAATGGAATTGAATGAGTACCAGTATCATTTTCATGAATATCTAATTCACTACCTTCTCCTGTAAATGCAAACTGGTTTGGATCGTGAAGAATTACTTCGTTTTTAATGAAGTCGAATTCAACAATGAAGTGCTTGAAAAAAGTATTGCATAATTGTCCGTCAGTTCCGGGAAACATCCCTGCAAATCCACTAGCAGGTGGAGAAACTAAAACAGGTTGTTCATAAAAAGTTATATCCTCGAATTTTAATGTTAGATTATCAGATGTATAAGCCTGTGTAGGATCACCCTCACCGGCTCCACCAATCGATCCTTCATCAATTGGCTTTAACTTAAGTTCCTCTACTAATTTAGAACCGAACAGCCAGACCTGATCCCATAATACTCCGTTATCTATCATCAAGTTTGCTTTTTTACCATTTATTTCTAAATCTAATAGTGGTTTCCCATTATGCATTACAAAGGGAATTCTAACTGGGAGATTAGTATCTGCATGAATTTTAAAGCTACCCGGACCGGTGCTTTCTGATATATCTGATTCTATTTTGTTTTGAGCATTCAAGATAAAACCTCCTGTTAGGATTAATGTTAATGTTAGATAGATTAGTTTTCTCATTTTACTCATTTAGAATTGCTTAGTTTTCTTTTCTCTATTAGATCGTAAGTATATGCCATTATTGTATCTTTTCCTTTGAGGTTGTCCTTGTAAGTTTGCTCTACAAAATGATCCGGTAATATCCCTTTAGTTTTATCCATATTTTCTACTGCTGCAGCATATGTACTTCTACCCAAATATAACATAATTTCTGTGTTATTCAGGTTAAAGTGTGTGTTTTTTCCTGCATTGCATTTGTAAGTTGCACCACCTTCCGTTCCAATAAATTCACCAATTTTATGATATTTGAGCAGTGAACAGAAATGTGCGTTCGTAGAAAAACAACGACCATTGATAAGAGTATATAGATTTCCGGCAAAACGATGTTCTACTGGTGGAATTGGTTTAGCAAGTTCTGAGTATTTATTATAAGATCCTGCATAATAAGGAACAGGCTCAGATATCAAATAGGAAAACAAAAGTGCAGCACAAAAAGGATCTCCACCATCATTCCCACGAAGATCTAAGATCAGATTTTGTATTTCTTTATCGCTGATCTCCTTAAAACTTTTTTCTAAAAACTCTTTGAACATTGGAACACGATCGTAATAGATGAATGTTTTTATAGTCATTATGGCAATATTTTTTTCTTCAATAATTTCAAGTTCAAGTTCAGGGTGATCGAAGTTTGCAAAAACAACTGATCTTACATCCTGAATGTTTGCAGACTTAACATCTTTTACTTCACGTGTTTTTCTTCCCGGCAGAGCATAATCTACTATAAACTTTTCCGGGTATCCAAATCTGCGAGCATAGATCAAAGAGAATCGTCTTTCTATCTGTGATTGTATAAAATGTTTATTAAAAGCGTCTGCAGCATAATTATTTTCTATTTCATCATAAATATCTTTAAATGGAACTTTATTGATCTCCTTAACAATACTTCCATTCGGGATTGAAGGATCATTATTATAATTACCGATAACAACAGCATAACCTTCCATCATTTTTATTATTAGTGGAAAAAGTTTGTTAGGATTTGAATTCCAATATTTATTCGGCATCCAAACGTTTGTATGTCCGCAGCCTACGTGTGCAGTTATCAGAGTTAGAATTTTATAGAATTCACTTAATTGCATTGGATGATCTATTAACTTATATTGCTTTTCAAAAAGTTTATCGAAAGTTTCTTTGTTCGTATATTCGTAAAGATCTGCATGATTCTCTTCAAGAGTTTTTCTCATTTGTAAAAAGTCTTCTTGAAGTTTCTGTGTAGAATAAAGATCTTCATTCCCAGCATCTGTTTGTGCGAAGCTAATTGTAATTGTGAGTAAAACACAAATAGATATCAGCACCGATCTTATAGTTTTCATATTTCCTCCCATGTTATTTACAAACGAGCTGTTTGACATTACTCATATTTTATAGCATCCACCGGATTCGAATTCGCTGCCTTTATAGTTTGATATCCTATAACAAGTAAGGCAAGAGCAAGTGTTGTAAGGCCCGGTAACACAAAAATCCAGATATTCAATTTTATTTTATATGGGAAATTACGAAGCAGTAATTCCATCAAAGCAAAAGCTACTACCCAACCAATTGCATTAGCGATAAGAATCGATTTTGTAAAATCAGCAGTAAGTAATCTCACAATTCTAATTACAGATGCTCCGTGAACTTTCCTGATGCTGATTTCTTTGGTTCTTTGCTCAGTCATATAAGATGAAAGCCCGAATAGTCCGAGACAGGAGATTACAATTGCTAAAACTGCAAAGCTTCCTAATAATAATTCTATACGTTTTGATCTGCGATACATCGCTTCCAGATCATCTTCTAAAAAGCCAAATTCAAACGGAAAATCAGGATTATGCTTCATGGTGATCTTCTTAATTTCGGCAATAGTACTTTCCACATCAGTATTATCAATTTTCATTGTAATATATCTGTAGCCCCATATTTCTGTAGAACAAAAAATGAAAAGCGGATTGATCTTATTGTTTAATGCCATATAGTGAAAATCCTTGATAACACCAATGACATTATAAGAATCATTACCATCACGGTATATAGTTGTTCCTATAGGATTTTCTAGTCCTGTAACTTCTGCATATCTTTCATTGATAACGATATTCGGTGAATTGAGTGGATATTTCTCTGAAAAGAAATCTCCTTGTTTCATTTCCAGTTTCATTGTTGCCAAGTAATCGTAATCTACATTCAGAGATGTAACCAAGGGATTCAAATTTTCATTTATACCATCCCATTTCCATCCCGAACCATTCATATAGCTTCCGGTAGGAAGTTGGGAGGTTACTGTAACATTAAATATATTTCTATTCTGAAGAAGATCATTTTTTAATAGCGGATAATTCTCTTTTAGGTCACCTTCTAATTTTATATATAAAAGATGTTCTTTATCAAATCCTAAATTCTTATTCGTCATAAATCTGGTTTGTTTGAATATTACTATAATGCTTATTATTAGAACTATAGAAACGGCAAATTGAAATATCACAAGATTTTTGCGCATAGGTGATTTTGTGCCGGCAAAGAAATTTCCGCTTTTTAAAATAGTTGTTGGGTTAAACGAAGAGAGTATTGTTGCTGGATAAATTCCAGAAAAAATCCCTGTTAAAATTGTAATTATAGGAATTCCCAAAAATATGAATTTGCTTGAAAGATTAAATGCGATATTTCTCTGTAAGAGATTACCGAAAAACGGTAAGAATACTTCTACTAGTCCAATTGCAATGAATAGTGCAAATACAGTCATAATAATAGATTCACAGAAAAATTGCATCATTATCTGTTTTTTGTTACCACCTACAACTTTTCGGAGTCCCACTTCTCGCGCTCTTCCGGCAGAACGAGCTGTAGTTAAATTAATAAAATTAATACAAGCGATCGCTAGAATTATTATCGCAATATAAGAAAACAGAATAACCATCCCCAGATTACCATACAAGATTAAATGCATTCGTGAAAACGGATACAATGAAACTTCTGTATCGGATTGGGGAAGTGAGTCTTTAATTCTGTTTTTTATCTTTTCCCTTACTTGCTTGTAATCGGTTCCTTTGATTAGCTGAATATAAGTTGTGTAAGATAAATTGAACCAGGTTGTAGTAGCATTTTCATACCATAATTTATTTAGAAAATCAACCGGAACAACAATATCAAATTGAAGAGATGAATTCTCGGGAATATTCTTGAAAACACCTCCGACAGTAAGATGAAATCGATTATCAAAAAAAATTGTTTCACCAACAATATCTTGCCCTTCAAAATGCTTTTCTGCAATATCTTCAGATATCAGAATTGTATGAAGATCGTAAAGGGCTGTTTCATGATTTCCTTGAATGAAAGGGAATGAAAACACATCGAAGATGGATGGATCAGCAAATTTAATTCTTTCCTTGAAGGATTTTTCATTATATGTTAAAAGATATTCTGGATGGCTGTTATTTAATCTTACGGAATTAACGATCTCGGGATACTCTGCTTTTAGAGCAGGACCAAGAGCCGGTACATTTCCAGTTCCAAAGCTTTTTCGTTCACCAAATTTTGTGTAATTTGTAGCGCGATAAATATCATTTAGATTTTCATTAAATCTGTCATAAGTTACTTCTGTATTGATCCACATTAGAATAATAATGCACACAGCCATTCCTAGTGCAAGACCGAATATATTTATAAACGAATATATCTTATGTCGGAGAATATTTCTTAGTGCTATTTTAATATAATTCTTAAACATTCTTCATCCTACTAATTCAATTTTTCCATTTTTGGAAGCATTCTTATAATATTTCATTTACTCCTGAGTTTCCAATTTATCCAAAGCTGCTTTGCAATAAGAATCGTTTTCATCCAACAGGAGTCCTTTCTGATAAGCTGACTTTGCTTTTCCCAAATCTTCCATAGTTTCGTAGATCATACCCAAACGCCAGCAGGCTGAGCTTTTATGTGGATTAGCGTTTTCATTTTCTTGATCAATATAAGATTGCAAAGCTTTAATTCCCTCTTCCGTATGACTTCCTGTTACTGCTGATATCTTTCCAATTTGGTATACATACAGCATTTCATTAGGTCTCAATTTACGTAGTTCACTAAAATATTCAAAAGCCAGATCGTAGCTTTCAGAACGCATGAAATCAAATGCGCTTCTTTGATAGATCGACACTTTATCAGGGGAAATTCCGTATTTATCTTTCAACTCTTTGCATTGCATTTCAACAGTCGCAGTTCCCTCCTCTATTGTTTCATTTCCAACTTCCCAATCGTAAAATATGTAGGCCAGAGCGTGCTGCAAACTAATCTGAGGACAATGACCGCCAGTTTCATATTCTTGATATTTCCAAGTTAAATCTGAAGGAACATTTTCTTTCAGAATTCTCAGATAATCGGGAAGTGCATCTCCCACAATTCGTTTAAGAGGATCATCCAGAGCGTGAGTAATAAAAAGTGTTTTTGGAAGTGAACTGAACTTCTGAAGCTTATCTGCAGTTAATTGATACATGAAGCTATCACCCTGGCCCACTGACGGACTGGACGCGATGTAACTCTCAAACAGCTCCGGTTTGGCAAGAAGTGAGTATAGAGTGAACATACCTGTATTAGATTGGCCGAAGATAAGCCTGTAATCTGATGTGCGATAATTCTCATCAAGATACGGCATCAGCTCAGTTTCGATGAATTTTAGAAAATTGTCTGATCCACCGGTTCCGGGAACGCGGGGAAGAACGACCGGAAAAATATCTCGTCGATAATTGGTAAACAGTATATTCACTACAATCATTGGTGGAATTTTTTCCAGTGATTCACAAAGATAACGTATTTCACCTGTTGCTTTATGAAAGAGGGTTTCATTTCCCTGGATTTGAAAAAGTACAGGATAGTTTTCTTCCGAATCCTGATAATTACTGGGAAGATTGATCAAAAAAGTTCTGTCTTCAGTCAGTATCTCCGAATGGATCGTGATCTTCTCGCCTAAAATTATTGGTTGTTTGTCCAGTTCCGTAACTACTGCTAATTGAAAAATTAGAAGTGTTATTAAAATCGTAATTAGTTTTTTCAAAATTATTTTCTCCCTTATTTATTTTATTTCAATTCTTTTATTCATATTTAAGAGCATCTACCGGATTCGAGTTTGCTGCCCTGATAGTTTGAAAGCTGATAGTAACAATAGCTATAAGTATGGAAGAAATTATAGTGATAGCAAAAACATTATAACCCATATCTACTCTATATGCGAAATTCTGCAAAAGTTTATTAATTATGTAATAGGCAAGTGGGCAGGCAATTATATTTGCGATGATGATCCATCTTGTAAAATCTTTAGAAAGTGTAATAACAATATTTGGAACATCCGCTCCCAGTACTTTTCTTATCCCGATCTCTTTAATTCGCTGCTGTGTCATAAAAGTAGAAAGCCCGAATAAACCAAGGCAAGCGATGAAAATCGCCAGTATCGTAAACATTTTTAATATCATTTCCATTTGCTGTTCAGCACGATACATTGTATCATATCGTTCATCAAAAAATCTGAACTCATGCTTCTTGCCAGAATCGAATGCAGATAAAGTTTGTTCCAGATAATAAATCGTATTTTCTGTGTCAGCACCTTTAATTCTTATGACAAGTGTTTCGGTATATTGTTTTAAAGGTAGGAACATCATTGGTTCTATAGGATCGTGAAGTGATTTAAAATGGAAATCTTTCATCACACCGACTATCTTTCCATCCATTCCCCAGATAGAAAATTTCTTATCGATCGGATCTTTTAATCCCATTTGCCGAATAGCTTCCTGATTTAAAATAAATCCAAAATTTGTATCATCAGAAAATTCTTCAGAGAAGCTGCGGCCTTCTGCTATTTCTATTTTGAATGTTTCAATAAAATCGTAATTTACAATATTGTAATGTACAAGAAATGTCTCATCTTCCGGTTTTCCTTCCCATACAGCACCGGATGTTGAACTCATAATTCTATGAGGAAGAGCCATAGTAGAAGAAACACTTTCCACTTCAGGATTTTTTAGAAGTTCCTCTTTTAATTCGTCCAATTTTTCGAATTTACCTATATTTGTATATACAATTTGCTCTTTCTCAAAACCGAGTTTCTTATTTTTCATAAATTGCAATTGTTTAGAGATCATAAGCGTACTGATAATTAGTATAATAGATAATGACCACTGTGTTACTACCATTATTTTTCTGAACAGTGAACCCTTTGAACCGGAAATTTGTGTACCTTTTAGAGCTGTAACCGGTTTAAACGATGAGAGCAAAAATGCTGGATAGATCCCTGTTAGAAATCCGATTATTATTACAAAAATAATTAGACCAGATAACATGGTTGGATTTAATAAATACATTAATGATAATTCTTTAGCTGCGATATTATTAAATGCCGGCAGGAATAATTCAACCATAACCAGTCCAATAACTAATGATATAAGAAGAAGTATCATCGATTCAGCTAAGAATTGCCAGATCAATTGACTGCGCCTTGAACCGACCACTTTTCTTAAACCAACTTCTTTTGCTCTTTTAGTATATCTCGCTGTAGATAAACTAATAAAGTTCACACTAGAAATTATTATAATAAAAATTGAAATAATACTAAACAGGATGATGTATTGGAAATCTCCCATACCACCCATATCTGCAACTAATCCTACAGAATGTAGATGAGTTTTAAAGATCGGTTGTAAATATAGTTCAGAAGATGCCCCTTCAGCCTGTTCTTTGAGATACATTGTTATTTTTTCAGAGAATTGCTGATGAGAAGTTTTATCTGCTAACTGAATGTAAGTATAGGTCGAATTACTGCCCCAATTATCAATATCGGGGTTTCTATCGACCATTATTTGGAATGGAAGCAGATACTCGAATGATAAATGGGAATTTTCTTGTACATTTTGAATAATAGCAGTTACCTCAAAATTGTTATCATAAAGAGAAATATTTTTGCCTATTGCTTCCTCATCATTAAAAAGTTTTTTCGCTGTACCTTCTGTTATTACAATAGAATTGATCGAAGAAAGTGGTTCTAGATCACCCTTGATTATTGGGAAACTGAACATCTTAAAAAAATCTTCATCAACAAAAGCTCCAATAATTGCAGAAAATTCTTTATCATCAACTTTAAGATCTCGAGCATAACTATTATATCTGGTTGCACGAACTATTTCGGGAAAATCATTTTTTATAGATTCTGCCAAAGGAACCGGTGTTACTGCAACCTGCATACTTTGAGATGAATAGCTTTGATTTTCTAAGATTCTATAAATATTTTCACCATTTTCATGAAATTTGTCATAACTGACCTCATCAAAGATCCAGAGTGAAAGCAAGATCCCGCAAGTTAAACCTATAGCTAATCCAATGATATTAACTGCAGAAAATACTTTCTGTCTCATTAGATTTCTTAAAGCAATTTTAACATAATTTTTAAACATAATTCCTCTTTCAAATACATATTTTAATTTTACAGTGCTCATCACCCTGCAGTATAGATTCTACGAGTTTTACTTATACCGGACGCTGTAGGATGAATTCCCATATATCTTTGTAAAAACCGGCTCCGCAATAGCAGTAGTTTTTATCTACAGGTTTCTCATCAGATTTTAAAGCTTCGCGAATTCGAGGACAATGACAATAGTGATAACGTTTCTTAGCTTGGTCATCAGTTTGGAAATACTCATGAAAATCTTTGGGGATCTTAACTGCAGTGATTGTATTTCCCTCTAGTTTTCCTGCCATTCCCATATCGTGGTCTACAATATATTTCAATTGAGCTTCACTTAAGTTTTTATAGGTTGTAATAGATTTTTCAAAATATAGCTGTAAAAGTTGATGAACATGTTTCAGATCTTTTGTTTGTAAATATTCTTCTCTTAATGTTTTGAGGTAATCTTTTGGTGCTAAGCAGGCACAGCCACACATTACATCGATTACTTCCTCTTCGGTGAGTTCTTTGTTCATGATATTCATTAATTGATCTGACCATTCGATATTTTCCTGGTGGGAAAGTGATGCTTTCTCAAAAAGGTCTGTTCTTCCGATTTTTGTTAAGCCGATCTTCAGTTTGCGTAACCATTGTTTCTCAAAATCGTTCATTTATTTTACCTCATTTTCTATTACATTTGCCGGAATTGAATAGAATTGTTTATCATCAGGATCGTGAAACATGAATTCATTTATTTCTAATTTTATTAATGTGAAATCATCATCATCCGGTGATTCCCAATAAGCTTTGAAGAAAGGTATTTTTTTTGAAAGTTTGTTTCTGATCTTTGGCTCTGTTACTATCATTGCTTTTCCATTCCCACGGATCGAACCAAGATCTTTTTTACTTTCTGTCAGGATGCATATTTCAATGGACTCGTTTTGCTTGATCTCCTGAACTTTTAATCGGTTAGATTTAGAACAACACCAAATAGCATTTTCAAAATAGATCATTGCCATGCAACGAACGTGTGGTTTGCCATCTGTGCATGTTGCCAGATACATTAGATCACTTTTATTAAGATATTCGTTTAGTTTATTTTTATTCATATTTTAAACTTTCAACCGGATTTGCTGTTGCAGTTTTGATAGTTTGCACACTAACAGTAACTAAAGCGATAATCAGTGCTAATCCACCGGAAACTAAGAAAACCCATAAGCTTATATTTGTGCGATAAGCAAAATTCTGTAACCATTTATTCATAGCAAAATATGATATTGGACATGCAATTAAGCATGAGAAAAGCACTAATTTGGTAAAGTCTTTGGAAAGCAAACCAATTATCTGGATAACTGATGATCCCATAACTTTACGAACTCCGATTTCTTTGGTTCTTTGTTCAGCAGTAAAGGCAGCAAGACCAAATAGACCAAGACAAGCAATAAAGATAGTGATAAAAGTGAAATAACTAAACAATACAATCAGCTTTTCTTCTGCCAGATAGAGCTGATTTAATTGATCATCTACAAAAACATATCTTATTGGTTCATCAGGGCTAAAACGATTCCAAATCTCATTAATATAGTCAATTGTATCACGATAATTTGTACTTTTGATCCTGACAAAAACTCTCAAGTTTTCCCGATATCGAAATTGCATGTTATCGGGAATAAGCCAGATTAATATCGGATGGATCTCCTGTCGCATGGAGTTAGCATGAAAATCTTTAACTACTCCAATAATTTCAGCAAAATTATCATTTCCTAAGCTATCTGTGAAAGCTATAACTCTCTTTCCTACAGGGTCATCCCAACCAAACTTGCGTACTGCGGCTTCATTTACTAAAACAGATTGAAACCACGTATTTTCAATATCCCTGCTGAAGTTCCTACCTTTAACAAGTTCCATTCCCATTGTATTGAGATAATCAAAATCTATCTGCATGAATTGGCAGCTCATCTGCTGAATTTCACCTTCATTAGTCTCTGCTCTAACAGGAGAACGATTGAAAGTAGTACCGGGCATATTAAATGATGCAGCAGCCGAGACAACACCTTGATGCGAAACTAGTTCCTGTTTAAATGACTGCATTTGTTGCTCGATTTCCTGATTCCTAATATTTATAGCCATCAGGAATTCTTTGTTGAAACCAAGATCTTTATTTTTGGAATACATTAACTGTTTTATCACGATAAGTGTTCCAAAGATCATTGCTATTGATATAGTGAATTGAATTATTATTAAGATTTTTCGGAATAGTGCTCCCTGAACACCTTTCACTGTTTCAGATTTTAAAGTATGTACAGGTTGGAAGTGAGATAAAAAGAACGCCGGATAAATTCCTGCAATGAATCCAATTATTACTCCCAATGAAAGAGTTCCAATTAGATATTTAAGATCAGATAACAGATTAATTTCGATGTTCAAAGATGTAATACTATTAAATATTGGTAGTAATAGTTCAGCAAGTACTAATGACATTGCAGCAGCACCTGCTGCCATCATAATAGATTCAAACAAAAATTGCCTGATCAATGAACTTCGATTTGAGCCAAAAACTTTACGCAAACCTACTTCACGGCTTCGTCTTGCAGAGCGTGCTGTAGCCAAATTCATATAATTAATGCATGCTATAAGAAGCAGGAAAACTGCAATTATGCTAAATACATAAATGTAAACAACATCACCATTAGGATACATTTCCCATACTAGATTAGAATGAAGTCTAATAGATTTTATAGGTTGTAAGGAAAGTGTCGAATGTCCATTGATCCTGTCGTAAGTCTCCTTCATGTAAGTTTCAAAGAAATCTGGGAACTTAGCTTCCAGATCGGCTGGATCAGCACCATCTTCCAACATGAAATAATGATAAACTTGCCAACCGTACCAGACATTTTCTTCGCCCTGGCGGTATGCCCCGATCCATGGAATCAGCGCATCATAAGGAAAATGAGTACGACCGGGATGATCTTTAATAACAGCTGTAACAACAAGATCGAATGCATTCTCAATTGAGATGGTTTTCTGATATGGATCTTCATCTCCAAAAATTCGTTTAGCTAAACTTTCTGATAAGATTATTGCATTTTGCTGGGAAAAAGCTTCAGCTGCACTTCCTTCGATAAATTCATTACTGAAAACATCGAAGAAAGTCGAGTCTACAGCAAATATATTGCTGGTTAATACAGCATTCTCATTATAATACAAGCTTGCAGTGTGAGTAAATAAACCACCAACTCCACAAACTCTAGTAAATGATTTGATCTCAGGATAAATCTCTTTCATTGTTGGTGATATCGGACGGGGTGCATTACAATATTTATCTATCTTACCACCCATATCATTTTCATTATTAAGTCGATAAATATTATCTGCATTATCGTAAAATTTATCATAACTCAACTCTGTTTGAATATACAGCATAATAAGTAAACTACATGTAATTCCCACTGCTAATCCCAATATATTGAGAATTGAATAAAATTTTTGACGACTGATATTTCTAATTGCTACCGTAAAATAATTTTTGAACATTTTCTATCCTTTTAAAAATAATAAAATGAACGATAACAAGCCAAGAAGGAAGGAGTGAGGAACTTGGCCTGTTACCGACACTTCATTATTATATTAGTTTACCTTTCTTATATAGAAATCTATCACCCTTATCAAGCGGATAATAGAGTTTCGTTTGATTTATACCTTCTTCTAAAAGATTCTCATTAAAGTTGCGATATTGGAATCCATCATCTACTGAGTGCATTGGTAAGAATACTTTTGGCTTTAACTCCTCTAATGTGCGTATTACACCCAATCTTACAGATTCTACATCGGGAAGTCCGCAACCTCTTATAGGCATCATCGCAATATCTATATTAGAAAAGTTCTCTTTTACATATTCAATTTCTGGCCAGTAAGTTCCGGAAAAATCCCTCGTTTCATTGGCATGATCACCAGGATGGAAAACTGTTACTCCATCAACTTCGATCACAAAGCCAACTCCCGAATCATTTGATTCGAATGCAGTGACCTTAAAATTATCAAACTCTAGTGTAGAGTGTGGCTGGATCACTTCATATCCCTCTTGCCCGGGAGCCTCCATTCCTAAAATATAGCGAATATTAGGAATTGTTTCTCTCCATTCCCAGATCACAGGATCATAATGATCGGGATGTGCATGAGATACCAGAACTGTAACATTGAAATCTTTGATCTCTTCCGGATCGATCCAACCATTAGCAAGGCATGGCTTTTCTGGTTGGTTACCACGACTCCAGTAATCAACTATCAGCAGGTTATTTGCAGTTTGGAAAACCCATCCGGCATGATTTGCAAACCAGATTTTAGCTTCTGATCCTTTAACTTTCTCTTGCAAGAGATCTTGCTTGTATTTTTTTTCTATTTTACCGCATTTTCCATTATTTGCAGCTAATATTTGTGCAACATTACCATTTTCATAAATATTCGCATAATAAAGTGGTGTCTTATTGAAACGATCTTTAGCGTTTATTTCTGCTTCTTTATCGATCAACATATTCAAGATATCCATGTTTCCACGAATGGCAGCCAAATGAAGTGCAGTTCTTTTGAAATTATGATCTTTATGGTTTACATCAGCATTGTATTTAAGTAGAAGTTCAACAAAATCAACTTTACCAAAATTAACGCATGCATTTAATGGGGATCGTGGATCTGTAGTACAACCATTTTCGTTATTGCATTCACCAACTTCTAAGGATGCACCATTATCCAACAAAACTTGTATTACATCCAGGCTATCTCTGGTGCAGGCATTAACAAGTGCCGTTGCTCCATTGTTGTTTACTGCATTAATATCTACACCGTTTTCGATAAGTTTTAATATGATCTCATCTCTTTGAGACCACGCTGCAGAATGTAATACTGTATTTCCCATAGAATCAACAGCTGTAATATCAGCACCTTTTTCCAAAAGATAATCAAGACTTTCCATCCTGAGTTTATGTGCACTATGCAAAGCAGTTACACCACCTACTACTTTTGTATTTACATCTACACCATTTTCTAATAAGAAATCTGCCATTTCAAATCTTCTGCCAACCACAGCCCAAAAAAAATGGTGTTTCACGGTTCATTGTAACCTTATGAATATCAACACCTCTATCCATAAATAGTTTAATTACATCAACATTACCTCTATACGCTGCATAATGTATAGGGTATACGTTCCATTGATTTGGAACATCATATTCACAACCAAGTTCAAAAAGATACTCAACCGCAGCCAAACTGTCAGAATAAATAGCATTAACAATTGGATAAGTACCAATGCTGGTTGCTGTGTGGATATCTGCACCTTTTCCGATCATGTATTTTATTAACTCAACGTTTCCCGAACCTGCTGCAGCATTGAACGGAGAATATTCATTGTTGTCTTTAAAATTTACATCAAAGCCTTTGTCTTCTATAAGATAACTAACAATATCCATGTTGCCGCTACCAGCAGCGTTTATCAATAAGTTGCTGCCATCAATATCAACAGTATTTATGTCGGCACCCAAATTTAATAAATACATGAAAATATCAAGATGCCCACCTGCAGCAGCCCAATTCAGAGGTGTGAATTGACGATCATCTTCTCTATCAAGATTTGTATTATCGGCTTCTATCAATTCCTGTACTAGAGTTAAATTTCCTTCTTGTACAGCATCATGGATCTCTGAAGAAAATAATGGAGAAACCAATATCAGAATTAGAGTTATTAGTACTACAATTTGCTTATTAATCATGTTAACCCTCCTAAGGTTTAGTTCTTTTAAACTATTCTTCCATCTAACAAATTCACTATCCTGTTTCCGTATGCAGCTTTTTCTTCGGAATGCGTAACCTGTATGATAGTTGTTCCTTCTTCATTTAATTTTTTAAATAGCTCCATGATCTCTTTCCCCTGGGCTGAGTTCAAATTTCCAGTAGGTTCATCTGCCAATAGCAAACTTGGTTTTCCAATAATTGCGCGAGCTATTCCTACCAATTGTTGTTGACCACCCGAAAGTTGATTCGGGAAGAGATCTTTTTTGCCTACGATATTAAATTTATCCAGCATATCACAAACCATTGACTTGCGATCTGATCCCTTGATCTTTTGGTACAGAAGCGGCATCTCGATGTTTTCATAAACTGTAAGTTCATCAATGAGATGATATTGCTGGAAAACAAAACCAATTTCATGTTTATGAAGTTCCGTTCTCTTTTTTTCATTAAATTTATGAACTGGATTTTCTTTATAATAGAATTCTCCATCATCCAGTGTTTCCAACATTCCCATAATATACAGTAATGTTGATTTTCCTGCACCGGAAGGTCCCATAATTGTAACAAATTCTCCTTCTTTTACATCTAAATCTACATCTCTCAAAACATAAGTTTTTACAAAATTGTTTGAATAATACTTAAATGCGCCTTTAATACTTAACATAGTTTCTCCATTTTTAAACCTTACGTATGGTTGAGTTTACGAAACCTCCGTAATGGTTGTATTTGTTAACCATTGCGAAGGTCGGGAAAAGTAAGAAGTTCGAAAACCATTCGCAAGGATTATTCATATTTCAAAGCATCCACAGGATTTGAATTTGCAGCCTTTATAGTTTGAAATCCAACTGTGATCAAAGCGATGATCAATGCCATCAATCCTGAAATTATAAACAACCAGATATTCAATTCTGCTCTGTACGCAAACATCTCCAGAAATTTTTTCATAGCGTAGTAGGCAATAGGCCAGGCAACAATGTTTGCCAGAATTACCCATTTGGTGAATCCTTTGGAAAGCAGCATAACAATGGTAGTAACCGAAGATCCCAAAACTTTGCGAATTCCGATTTCTTTGGTGCGTTGTTCAGTCATAAAAGAAGCCAATCCGAACAAACCAAGGCAGGAAATGAAAATCGCTAGAACGGCAAAATACTTAATGATATTACCAATTTCGTAGAACCCATGATAAAGTTCATCTATGTCTTCATCCAGGAACGAAAATTCAAAAGGAAAACTGGGTGCAAATTTGTTAAATGTTTCTTCGATAAATCCCAGAGTTTCCGTAACATTATTGGGATTTATTTTGATAAACGCTTCACCTCTCCACCAATCCAGAGTAGTGATCATAATTGGTCCGATTTCATTTGTGAGTGTTTGAAAATGATAATCTTTTACAACACCGATGATGACACCTTCATTATGTTCATTGTACATAGCAAATCTTTTACCGATCGGATCTTCCAATTGCATAAGTTTAATAGCAGTTTCATTGACTATATATGGTATTTCGTCGCCTCTTACATATTTTTTTCTAAAATTCTCTCCATTTACCAATTCTAATTTAAATACATCCAGGAATTCATATTCAACTAAGTAGAAATTGAAGAGAACTCTTTCATCATCTGCTTTGCCTTCCCATATTGCAGGATTTACATTGCCCACATAAGCAGGTGAAGTAGAAGCATTGGTAATGCCCCAAAGATTGGGGTTTTTCAGAAGTTCTTCCTTAAAAGCTGTGAATGATTCATTTAATTCTGCATTCATGGGAATATTTACAACGTAATCCTTATTATAACCCAGATCTTTATTCTGAATGTATTTCAACTGATTATATACAGTAGCTGTGCAAATGATCAGGGCAATGGAAATTGTGAACTGAAAAACTACCAGAACTGTACGGAATTTATTTTTTGTTTTGGGTGCATTTCCACTTTTTCAGAACGAAATGCCGGAAATCAAAGAATATATGCGATGCTTTTAT
>CAZOCS010000039.1:0-20449 GCA_964578365.1 uncultured Candidatus Cloacimonadota bacterium | reverse complement strand
CTGTAAAAGAAGCTGCAAATGGATAATTACCTGTAACATGATCAACTGTGAAATTTGCTCCATAGAATTTGTTTTCCCACCAGCGAATTTCGTTCGCATGCCGACCACCGGCCACAATATCTATGTCATCATCATTGTCGATATCGCCAACGTTCAAAGGCCAGACGTTATTGAAAAATGGTGAAATCTGGTGCATTGTCCAGTTGAAAGGGGTACCACCACTATTTTCCCACCAGGCTACTTGATGAGCACCTTGAGAAGAACCTGCAACATCAATGAATCCATCATTATCAAAATCGCCCGGATAAGCTATAACGGCTCCATTAAAAGTCGGAGCAATCTCATGAATGGTAAAAGTCGGTGGATTATCTCCATTGTGTTCCCACCAATAAATTCCACTGGTGTAAGCTGTTCCCAATATGTCAGGGAAAGTATCGTCATTCATGTCGCAAACCACAACTTTATGGGAAAAGATAAAATTCCCAACGATTTCATGCTTTATCCAATCATCATTTATCTCATCATATTCCCACCAGGAAATTTCATTATCCAAAAGCGCAGCTCCTACTACATCCAGGTTACCATCATCGTTAAAATCTGCTACATCAATTGAGCGTGCACCGTCAAAATTATTATCGATAATATGCTTCATCCAATTCACTCCACTACCATCTAAGTTTTCCCACCAGGCTATTTCATCATCCAAAGCTGCAGCACCGAGAAGATCTATAAAGCCGTCATCATTCAAGTCAACAGCAAAGACTTCATGCGCTTCCTGAAAAGCTGTATCTACTTCGTGTTTTGTCCAATTCAAACCGCTGCCATCCAAATTCTGCCACCACGATATTTCGTTGGAATCCCAGGCTGCGACGATAACATCATTGAATCCGTCTGAATTGATATCTTCCACAAAAACGTAAATTGCCTCTGACAAAGTATCAATGTAATGTTTTGTCCAATTGTCCGTTACACCTTCTTCATTTTCCCACCAGGAAATTTCGCCACTGTCTAACGCTGTAGATACGATATCCTTCCTTGAATCACCATTTAGATCTTTCAAAAAAATCCCAGCCGGGCCATCAAAATTAACATCTACCAGATGCTCTTCAAAGATTACATTCTGAGCAGATAAACCTATAAAAACAAAAAAACAAAAAAACAATATTATTCTATTAACACTTATCATTTTCTTCCTCCAGATCAATCACGTATTTTATATACGCAAATTAGTATTTAAATATCTTAATCTATGATCGAACTCCCTAAATTACTGGTTATATCCTTACTTAATCAGCAACATTTTTTTAGAGATTTGATTGTTAGCACTTTTCAAGTAACTTAAATAGATCCCCGATGCAACTGGATGATCATTATCATCTGTTCCATCCCAAATTACAACATGATCTCCTGTTTCTTTTACTTCATTAACAAGTGTTTTAACATGCTGTCCTTTGATGTTGTAAACTTCAATTGCTACTTTACCTGCATCTTTAATTGAATAAGCAATATTAGTAACTGGATTGAATGGATTAGGATAACATTTTAGATCTATTTTGGGTAGAGCGATATTAATTTGTTCAGCTCCGACCGGATCGAGTTCAATACCCTGGAACCAGCTAGCACCAAAAATTGATCCATCATTATTACCGGCTGCATCAAAGGCGATCTCACCATTTCCTTCGCTGAACTGCCAGTAATGGATCAAACCACTTTCCCAGCCGTGCAAGTATTTATTCATATTCTCCTGAACCTCCGGCTGATCCATAAAATGATCCCACACTCTAACTTCATCAATGATACCATCAAAATTTCTATTAAACCAGGATAGATTTCCAAGATAGAGGTCATTCTCACTGTTATCTTCCAATATTCCGGTTGGAGCAGTTGGCTGAGAAGATATGACATCTTCACCATTTACGAACATCCTAACCTGATCGACTCCATCATAACTAACTGCAATATGGGTCCATTCATTTAAAAGAATGGAATTTTCAGAAGTGGCACAAGAGCTCATAACTCCATCCGCATGATCCATCTGCAAAACCAGGCAATGAGCAGGATAGAGCGGAAATCCATTGCTCAAGAAAATCGAAACAGCAGCTTTATCAAGTATTCTTCCCAAACCAAAATTAGCATCAGGTCCGTAAGAGTAGGGATATATCCATGCTTCAACAGAAAAAGTCTCAGTTATGTTAATAGAGTTTTCTGCAGAACACACAATACGGCTGAGCTGTTCATTAAATTCCAAAGCTGTGTGTCCATTGAAAACAGTGATCATATCTTCTTTTAAGATTAAGGCAGAATTTGCACCGAATGTGACTTCCAGACTAATAGAGTAGGTTCCGGATTCAGTATAGGTCCAGGTAGGATCTTGCTCATTGGAATCGATAGTTCCATCATTATTAAAATCCCAAGCCCAGCTATCTATAGTTGTTTGAAAATTGGATTGATCAGTAAAATCAACCTGCAGGGGGATATTTCCTGATAAATAATTAGCCCCGAAGTTGGCTCCGTAATATTTATTTTCCCACCAACAGATCTGCCCTGAGCTTCTGCCGATCGCAGCCAGATCCATATCACCATCATTATCAAAATCTTGTGCAGTTGCACTGAAACCATCTTCAAAAAGTCCTGGTAATGGATACTCTTCAAAAACTTCATCACCAATATTCTCATAGATATATGCGGTATCGGGACCTTGTCCAACAGCAAAAAGATCATTGTCTCCGTCGTTATCAAAGTCTGCACAATCCATCCACAAAGCACCACCAAATGAATCTATGTCATTTCTTGTGAAATTACCTTCACCATCATTATCCCACCAGGCCAGCAGACCTCCCACGCAGGCAGCACCAAGAATATCCACATCACCGTCTAAATCTAGATCGTTACCAACAACTGTGTGTGTTCGAAAGAAATTATTATCGATCATATGTCCTGTCCCAAAATTCTGATTTCCATCATTTTCCCACCAGACAACATCATTTAACACTTCACAACAAGCCACAACATCCATATCATCATCTGAGTTAATAAAGTCTGCGAATACGTATGGTGATTGCTGAAATATTTCTGAAATAATGATCTTATCAGAAAAATCTAAATTGCCGTCATTTCTCCACCAGACAACTTCACTCAAAGCATTTGAATTATCAAATTCTGAACATAGAACATCAATATCTCCATCACTATCCAGATCTTTAAGATCAATTGTATGAGGCAAAATAAGTGAATTATCCAAAACGTTCACATTAAATCCAGTTCCAGTATTTTCTAATAAAACTACCTGATTGCTTGCAAGTGCTGCTATAACAATATCATTATCACCATCATCATCAAGATCTGCTGCCCTGATTGAGCGTGGCCAACTGGGATTGGTATAAACAAGGGTTTCAGAAAAGTTGCCAACCCCGTCATTTAACCACAATATGCATTGTGTTCCAGCTGAAAGCAGATCAAAATCTCCATCATCATCAAAATCTATAGAAAAGATTTCCATACCTTCGCTATAATTATTACAAATTTCGTGCATGATGAATTCGTTATCCATTGCATAAGAGAAAATACCAGTGCATAATAGAATAAAACTAATCACAATAATTTTCATTTTAACTCCTTTAATAATTTACCCATTTCACTATACAAATTGCAATTGTTATTCCAATCAAATAACATCCGTGATATGCACTATGTTTTGCAATGACAATCGCTTATCAATGATGCTTCTTGGCATTTCTATTTTTTTCAAGCTATTATATAGTTTAATATAAAATAGTTAATTCTGCGGAACTAATTATACATTTTGTATTTTATACTCAGCAAGAATAGTGCTTGCAAAATAAATATTTTAGTCCGCTAATGAATATTGGATATAATGTCTAGATAGCCATTTACCTTTAGACGTTCTGTGGAAGTGATCTTTCAACTTTCCATCTTCTGTTATCTCATAAGTTTTTCTGTTTTCTTGATGTAAGCTATTATGACTCAATATTATGAGCATTGAAAAAAAAGTTAAATATATTTTATTGAATAAAGGGGAATACTATCCTTTGATCCTTTTTATGTCCGCCCCAAGTTTTTGCAGCTTGGTCTCTATGTTATCATAGCCTCTATCGATGTGATAGATCCTGGAAATTGTTGTTTCTCCCATTGCTGCCAGCCCGGCCAGAACCAGTGCAGCACTTGCCCTTAGATCTGTTGCCATTACCTTTGCACCACTTAATGCTTTCACCCCGTTCACTACAGCAACATGTTTTTCCAGCGATATATCTGCATCCAATCTATTTAACTCTGCCACGTGCATTAATCTATCTGGAAAAATTGTATCTTCAATTCTGGATTCCCCATTAGCCAATGTCATTAATGCCATAAACTGAGCCTGCAGGTCGGTGGGGAAATCGGGATATGGATATGTAACAATATTAACCGGAAGAATTTTGGATGGTGGAATTATCTCTACCTTTTTGTTGCTTATGTTAAGTTTACACCCGGTCTGGATCAATCTGTCCAAAAGTGATTGAATATGCTCCGGAATGCAATTCGAGATAGAGATCCTACTTCCTGTTATCGCTCCGGCGATTAAAAATGTGCCAGCTTCAATTCTGTCCGGCATCATTTCGGTCTCTATGGGACGCAGCTCTTTAACGCCGATTATTTTTAGATGATTTGTATCTTTTCCCTCTATTTTTGCACCCATTAAAATAAGGCAATTTATAAGATCTCCAATTTCAGGTTCTTTTGCTACATTGTACAGATTTGTTATACCATCAGCAAGGACTGCAGCCATAACAGCATTTGCAGTAGCTCCTACACTTACCTTCTCAAATCTTATTTTTGCTCCTTTAAGATTATCACAAACAGCATTTATGTAACCGTGCTCGATCTCTATCTTTGCGCCAAGTGCTTCCATTACTTTTAGGTGAAGATCAACCGGTCGCGTTCCTATCGCACATCCACCCGGAAAAGAGACTCTTGCTTTTCCGCATCTGGCCAACAGGGGGCCTAACACATAGATCGATGCTCGCATTTTACTTACCAGCTCATAAGGTGCTTCGTAATAATCGGCATGTGTTGTATCAATACTTAAAGTCTCATTCTCATATTCTACACGAGCTCCTAAAACTCTGAGGACATGCGCCATCATTTTAATATCATTCAGGTGTGGAACGTTGTGAAATATTGATTTTCCTTTTGCCAAAAGTGCAGCAGTCATAATTGGAAGAATAGCATTTTTTGCACCGCTTATCTTTACATCACCAATTAATTTTTTGCCACCGGTTATTACAAATTTATCCATACTTCCTCATTGTTTTATATATTATTTATTTTCATTATTCTTTCAAAACCATTTAGGTCTTTATAAACCTGAATATTGCTAAATCCGTTTTCTTTAGCAATTTCAATTATCCTTCCTGCCAGACCATAACCTATTTCAAAATATATTTTACCAGATTCCGTCAAATGTTCTTTTGCATTTTGTAAGATTTTTTTATAAAAATGCAAACCATTATTCTCAGCTTGAAGTGCAGATTTTGGTTCGTGATCCTTAATTTCTTTAGGAAGCAGTTCGTAATCATCCTGTGAAATATAGGGAGGATTAGAGATTATTATATCATATTTGTCAGTGACATTTTCAAATATATCAGATAAAAAAAATCTTATCTCAACATTATTTGAGTCAGCATTTTGCTGAGCTATCTTCAAAGCAGATTCGGATATATCAATTGCATCTATTCTTATTTTATTCATGTTCTTAGCCAATGCAATTGCAATTGCACCGGAGCCAGTTCCGATATCAAGAATACTGTTTATATTCTTCTCTTTAATAATTATCTTTTCAACTAGTAATTCTGTTTCGGGACGCGGTATCAAAACGTTGTTAGAAACTTTGAACTTATAACCGTAAAATTCTGTCTCTCCCAAGATGTATTGAAGAGGTTCATGCTTTTTCCTGCGTGTGGCTATCTCTGAAATTGAATTATATTGTGCCTTCGAAAGTTCTTTTTCTAAATGAAGATAAATATCCAGTCGGCTCATTTGCAAAACATGGGAAATTATGTTTTCTGCATTTTGTTTTGGACTTGTTATTTTATTTTTCTTGAATTGTGTTGTAAGCCAGTCCAACATCTCCCGAATCGTCCGGATTTTCAAGTTACTCTCCTATAAAATAAAAGGTTCACTCTGTAGAATGAACCATTAAATACGGTGGGATAATATTTTGATTATTAAAATCCTCTTACTTTTTTTAAGATCTTTTCTTGGATATTGGCTGGAGTTTTTTCGTGTTTGAGATATTCCATTGTATAATCGGCTCTGCCTTGCGAAATCGATCGTAATCTGGTAGAATATCCAAATAGTTCGCTCATAGGAACATGAGCAGTGATCTCTTGTTTCTGATTTGTATTTCTAATATGCTCGATCCTGCCGCGTTTAGCATTTATATCTCCAATTATCTCTCCTACAAAATCTTCCGGAGAAATAATACTGATAAGCATGATAGGTTCCATGACCACGGCTTTTGCTTTTCTAAGACCATTATTAATGGCAATAGAAGAAGCAATACTGAAAGCAGTTTCGCTGGAATCAACTTCATTGAATTTTCCACCTATCAGTTCAATTCTTACGCGTTCTATCGGGCTGCTCATTAAAGGACCATCCAGACATGCATTCAGTGAACTATTCTGGATCGATTTCCAAAATTCTTTAGGAATAACTTCTGGATCTATAGAATTAATAAATCTGTTCTTTTCTCCGGGTTTTAGCTCATCAAGTTTGAGTGGCGAGAGTTTTAATTTGACCACAGCATAATGTCCTTTCCCATTCATCTCTCTAATAAACTCTCCATTTGTTATCACTTCATTTATAATGCTTTCGCGATATGCAACTTGCGGATTTCCAACATTTGCATGAACATTAAATTCCCGTTTAAGTCTGTCGATAATGATCTCTAGATGTAATTCGCCCATACCTGAGATAAGTGTTTGACCAGTATCTTTATGCTGGGAAACCCTAAATGTCGGATCCTCTTCTTCCATTTTTTTTAAAGAGATATCGAGATTATCTTTATCCGCTTTTGTTTTTGGTTCAATTGCTATGGAGATTACAGAATCGGGAAAAGTTATAGGCGCGAGGAGTAAATCGAGACCATCTGAGGTGAGTGTATCACCAGTCTGAATACCCTTAGGACCAACAAGAGCAGCAATATCACCTGCTTCTAGATCAAAGATATCTTTCTTTTTATTGGAATGAACCTGTAGGACACGAGAGATGCGCTCTTTCTTTCCGGATGATTGATTCACAATTGAATTCCCGCGTTTAATTGATCCGGAATAGACTCTTACATAAATTAATTTTCCAACATATTTATCGATCTGAACCTTAAAAGCCAAAGCAGAGAACTGCCCCTTCGGATCGGAAAGAACAAGAACTTCGTCTTTTCCATTTCCTTTTGTACCAATTGCAGGAGGAACATCTAGAGGGGATGGCAGATAATCATTAATGGCATCCAAAAGAAGTTGTACTCCCTTATTTTTGAGAGAAGAACCGCATAATACTGGAATAAATTGATGCTTGATCACGCCTGTACGGATAGCTGAAATAATTTCCTGCTCAGAGATCTCTTTTTCTTCAAGATATTTTTCCATGACTATATCATCATACTCTGAGATATGTTCTAAAAGTTGGTTTCGCATATTTTCAGCAGTTTCTAATAATTCCTCGGGAATTTGTTTAGTATTATATTTTAGACCCATTGTTTCCTGATCAAAATATACCGCTTTCATGCTGATGAGGTCGATAATTCCTTCAAACTTGTCTTCCTGACCAATTGGTAATTGAACAGCAAGTGCATTTTTTGTGAGACGATCGGTGATCATCTCTATAGCATGCTCATAATCTGCACCCGATCGATCCATTTTGTTAATAAAAGCTATACGTGGGACCCTGTATCTATCCGCCTGATGCCATACTGTCTCAGATTGTGGCTCCACACCACCAACTGCACAAAATATACCAATAGCTCCATCTAATACTCTTAAAGATCGCTCAACTTCTGCAGTGAAATCAACATGACCTGGAGTATCGATAATATTAATTTGTTTTTTTTTCCAAAAGCAGGTAGTTACAGCCGAAGTGATAGTAATGCCACGTTCTTTTTCTTGTGCCATCCAGTCCATAACAGCATTTCCGTCATGAACTTCACCCATTCTATGAATAATGCCGGTATAAAACAATATCCTTTCGGAAGTTGTTGTTTTACCGGCATCAATATGAGCCATTATGCCAATATTACGTATCTCAGATAAATCTCTGTTTTTTGACATTAGGCGATTTTATTAAACTCTAAAGTGAGCAAATGCTTTATTAGCTTCCGCCATTTTATGAACATCTTCACGGCGTTTTATGCTTGCACCTTCTTTTTTATAAGCAGCCAGAAGTTCACCTGCAAGGCGTTCGACCATTGTTTTCTCTGCTCTTTGCCTGGAGAAAGAAATGATCCATCTATATGCCATTGCTTGAGCGTTTTTCTTATTGACTTCTGTAGGAACTTGATAGTTTGATCCACCAATACGACGTGAAACCACTTTGATAAGAGGTCTTACATTATCTACTGAAGTAGTAAAAACGTCCAGTGCAGGTTCGCCAGTTTTCTTTTCGATAATTTCTAATGCACCATAAACTATCTTCTCTGCTAAACTCTTTTTTCCTTCTTTCATAACAGCATTGATGAATTTACTTAAAACAATACTCTTATATTTTGGATCAGGATATATCTCTCTTTCAATTGCTTTTCGTCTTCTTGACATCTACATCCTCCTAATTCTTAGGTCTCTTCGTTCCGTATTTCGAACGAGATTGAATACGACCATCAACACCTGCTGTGTCAAGAGCACCACGAACGATATGGTATCTAACACCAGGTAAGTCTTTAACTCTTCCACCACGAACGAGAACGATACTGTGTTCCTGCAGGTTATGACCTTCTCCAGGAATATAAACTGTTACTTCTGCACCATTAGTAAGACGTACCCTGGCAACTTTACGAAGAGCTGAGTTCGGCTTTTTTGGTGTGGTTGTGTAAACTCTTGTACACACACCTCTTCTTTGTGGGCAGGAATCGAGAGCTCTATTTTGCTTCTTCTTCACTATCTTCTTTCTGCCTTTACGTATCAACTGATTAATTGTTGGCACTGTTTCCTCCGTTTATTTATTAGAAATCAAGGATATCATCAAGCGATTCTTCTTTTTCTTGATGAGCAAACTCTTGAATGATCTCGGTAATTGATTTACCTTCATCAATAGCTTTTTTAACCTGGTCATTATAGAACTTGGTTCCTGTACCTATCGGAATTCTATGACCGATAATAATACTTTCTTTAAGACCTTCAAGATCATCCACTCTACCTTCTATAGAAGATTGAGTAAGAACTTTTGTAGTCTCTTGGAACGAAGCTGCGGAAAGCCAGCTTTCTGTTAACAGCGAAGCTTTTGTAATACCCAGTAAGAGTTGCTCAAAGGTAGCTCCTTCACCACCCTCTTCTTCAATGCGCTTGTTTTCTCTATTAACTTGATTTCTATTTACGATTTCACCTTCCAGGAACATTGTGTGTCCCGGATTGAGAATTTTAACTTTTTTAAACATTTGACGAATGATCACACCAATGTGTTTATCATCGATTTTCACACCCTGTTTTCTATAAACTTCCTGGATCTCATTAACAATAAGCATTTGCGCTGCAGTGATACCTTTTGCCGTAAGAATATCGTGAGGATCAAGTGGACCGCTTGATAAAGCGTCACCACTTTCAACTCTGTCACCTTCGTGAACGATAATTCTTTTTCCAGGTGGGATGATATATTTCTTTTCTGTCTCCTCTCCTACATTGATGTAAATTACACGACCGGATTTAGAAAGATCTCCAATAGATACTAATCCGGCAATTTCAGAGAGAATAGCTTTTTCTTTTGGTACGCGAGCTTCGAAAAGGTCTTGAACTCGTGGTAATCCGCCGGTAATATCACTCTGTTTTACAGTAATACGGGAAGATTTACCAAGTACATCACCCGGATAAACATAAATACCATCTTCTACCTCAACCATCAAACCAGATTGGATAGGAACAAGAATTTGTTTACCCTTTTTTGGAATGATCTTGAACTGAGCTTGAAGTTTACGGTCTTTTGATTCGATAATTGTGATCTCTCTTGATCCGGTAAGTTCATTAAATTCTTCTTTATAAGTAATATCTTTCACGAAATGTTCGAATTTAAGTTCACCTTTGGCAGGAGCTATTAGTGGATTATTATAATGGTCCCAACTAAATAGTTTAGTGTTCTTAACAACCTTTTGACCATCCTGTACAAAAATAGTAGCAGCATATTCCACTTTATATGATTCTAATTCGGAACCATCTGTATCACTGATTATCTTGATCTTTCCGAAATAACCACTGGAAATAAGTTCATCATTTCGGTTTGTTACTGTATTCATCTTTTCAAATTTAATAGTACCATCTGAGATTGCAGCCACTTCTGCCAGATCCACATCGGTACTTGTTGTTCCTCCAATATGGAAAGTACGAAGCGTAAGCTGAGTTCCGGGTTCACCAATACTCTGTGCAGCAATCACTCCTACTGGTTCACCAATTGTAGAAGGTTTATTGTTCCCCAAATTTCTACCATAACATTTTGCACAAATCCCATTCTTAGATTCACAAGTCAAAACGGATCTGATCCTGACGGCATTGATACCGTGATTTTGGATGGTTTGAGCCATCTCATTTGTGATCTCAGAATTTGCAAAAACGATAATTTTTTCAGTAACCGGGTCAATAATATCTTCAGCAGTTGTCCTGCCTTTGATTCTTTCATATAGCGGTTCTACAGTTTCCAGCCCTTCTTTAAGAGCACTAACAGTAATGCCTTCGATAGTTCCGCAATCTTCACTCGTTATTACAGCATTCTGAGCTACATCAACCAGACGTCTTGTGAGATATCCAGCATCTGCAGTTTTGAGAGCTGTATCTGCCAATCCTTTACGAGCTCCGTGAGTAGAGATAAAGTATTCAAGAACGGTAAGACCTTCTTTAAAGTTAGATTTAATTGGAGTTTCAATAACTTCTGCAACACTGTCTGAAGAACCACGTGAAGGTTTGTCCATTAAACCTCGAAGAGCTCCAAGCTGCTTGATCTGATCTTTACCACCACGAGCTCCGGAAAGGTACATCATATTTATTGAATTGAAACCTCCCTGATCAGCTTCCAATTCTTTCATAAGAAGATCGGTAACTTTCTCAGTAGTTAATTTCCACTTATCAATTACACGGTTATAACGTTCTGTTTCAGTGATCTCACCATTCATATAACTGGTTATGATCTTTGCTACTTCTTTTTCTGTTTTTGCTATAAATTTACTTTTATCTTTTGGAGAGATTACATCACTAGAACTAAATGTAATACCAGCTTTTGTTGCATATTTGAACCCAAGTTCTTTGATGTTATCAAGAAATCCTGCTGTTCTCGCTTGTCCAATAGCTTCATAGCATTCCATGGATAGATCGTTCAATTTACCTTTTGTAAAAGTATAGTTCTTAAAAGGAAGTTCCGGAGGAAGAGTATGATTGAAAATAACCCTGCCAATAGTTGTGGTAACGATCTTTCCATCAATGAGAACGTTGATCCAGGTATATAGATCTAAATCAACCTTATCTGTAATGTGACCTTTTTGGTTTTTTAAATGATCTTCCTGTTCATAAGCAAGCAACACTTCATCAGAAGAACTAAAATATTTCAATTTCTTAATATCTTCGGGTTGTTTATCTCTTAGAACAGTTAAATAGTAATTACCTAAAACGATATCCTGATTTGTAGCCATTGCCAGTTTTCCACTAGCAGGAAGCAATAAGTTTCTTGTTGATAGCATTAGAACTCGTGCTTCCATTTGAGCTTCATTGGAAAGTGGTACATGAACTGCCATCTGATCACCGTCAAAATCCGCATTATATGGAATACATACAAGTGGATGCAGTTCAATTGCTTTTCCTTCTGTAAGTACCGGCATAAAGGCTTGAATACCATGCTTGTGCAGCGTAGGCGCACGGTTCAGAAGAACTGGATAATCTTTGATAACATCTTCCAGGATCTTCCAGATCTCAGGACGTTTCTTCTCTATTAATTTTTTTGCTGTTTTTGCTTTTTCTGCTTCACCGATCTTCTCTAATCTTTCTATGATGAAAGGTTTAAAAAGTTCGATAGCCATCTCTTTTGGTAATCCGCATTGATGAAGTTTGAGATTTGGTCCAACAGTAATAACAGAACGTCCGGAATAATCCACACGTTTACCCAGCAGGTTTTGACGGAATCTACCGCTTTTACCTTTAAGCTGATCGGCAAGAGCTTTAAGTGGTCTGTTACCTCTTCCTTTTACCGGTCTAGATTTTCTGGAGTTATCAATAAGAGCATCTACAGCTTCCTGCAGCATACGTTTTTCATTTCTCAAGATAACTTCTGGAGCATTAATATCAATAAGGCCACGAAGTCTGTTATTACGAGTAATAACTCTTCTATAAAGTTCATTGAAATCTGCTGTTGCAAATCTTCCACCGTCAAGTTGAACTAATGGTCTTAGGGTTGGTGGTAAAACAGGAAGAACTTCCAAAACCATCCAGCCAGGGTTATTGCCTGATTTACGGAATGCATCAATAACCTTAAGGCGTTTAATTGCTTTCTGCTTCTTTTGGATTGAAGTTTCCATCTTTATGATCGTACGCAGATTCATTGCTTCATCTTCAAGATTGATCTCTTCAAGCAGAACCTTGATAGCTTCTGCTCCCATCAATGCAACGAAATCTTCACCAATACGATCTCTGATCTCATAGTATTCATCTACATTTACAAGGTCTCTCTCTTCGTAATCGCTATCACCCGGATTAAGAACAATATACGATTCATAATAGAGAACGCGTTCTAGTTTACTAACCGGCATATTGAGCAGTGTTCCAACCACACTAGGCATACTTTTTACAAACCAGATGTGAGAAATTGGAACAGCAAGTTCGATATGACCCATACGTGAACGACGTACACGTGAGGTAGTAATTTCTACACCGCAACGGTCACACACAGTATTTTGGAAACGCTTTTTCTTGTATTTTCCGCAACTACATTCGTAATCTTTTTCAGGACCAAAAATCCTTTCGCAGAAGAGACCACCCTTTTCAGGTTTAAGAGTACGATAATTTAGTGTATCAGGTTTTGTAACTTCACCATAACTCCATTCACGGATCGAATCGGGTGAAGCTATTTTGATTCTTACTTTATCGTAATTTTCTATTCTTTTATCACGCTTAATATCTCTAATCACTTATACACCTCCATTATGTTTCTTGTCTGCAAGAAACTCAACGTCAAAGCAGAGGGATTTTAATTCACTAACCAAAACATTGAAAGATTCAGGAATACCAGGTTTTGGTGGATTCAAACCGCTTGTAATAGCCTTGAAAGCATTAGTTCTACCTTCTACATCATCGCTCTTGATAGTTAGCATCTCTTCCAAAAGACGAGAAGCTCCATAAGCCTCAAGGGCCCATACTTCCATCTCTCCTAATCTCTGACCACCATGTTGAGCTTTACCACCCAAGGGTTGTTGTGTGATAAGTGAATAAGGTCCGGTTGAACGGGCATGCATTTTATCTGCAACCAGGTGATTAAGTTTGAGCATATACATAATTCCTACAGTAACTCGTTCTTTGAAAGGTTCACCTGTTTTCCCATCATAAAGTACTTGTTTTCCGTCTAATTCCAAATTAGCTTTCTTCATAGATTTATCTATATCAGCTAGATTTGCACCGTCGAAAACAGGAGTTTCAAAATGAACTCCAAGTATCTTGGCTGCCATACCCAGGTGAGTCTCCATGATCTGACCGATATTCATACGAGAAGGCACACCAAGCGGATTCAAAATAATGTCAACCGATTCACCATTTTCCATATAGGGCATATCGGCAATAGGGCTTACTCTAGATATTACACCCTTGTTTCCGTGACGACCAGCCATTTTATCACCAACTGCGATCTTACGTTTCTTGGCAATATAGACCTTCACCATTTTACGAACACCATAAGGTAGTTCGTCTCCATGTTTAAGACGCTCTTTAGCTTTCTTGAATATGTTGTCACTTTCTTCATAAGCTGTTTTAGCTTTGAGGATGATATCATTATAAATATTTTGATTCATTTCAGCATCATCTACCAGATCATAATCGAGATTCAAACGCTTGAAATTGATCTTCTTCAAATTATTTTTTGTTATCTTTATTCCAGAAGGAATATAGAACATATTTGTTTTTTCATCAACAATGTTTTTAGCTTTATTTCCAATAAGAACTTTTTCCAGTTTACCTTGAAGGTATTCCTGGATCTTTTTCTGTCTTGCTTTATGTTCCTGCTTGATGCGTTGAAGAGATTCCAGCTTCAATTCTTGATTTTCAAATTCTTCTGTAGATTCAAGACGTGAGAAAACTTTTACATCAATAACTACACCTTCCATTCCAGGTTTTGCCTTAAGTGAGCTGTTTGTAAAATCTCCGGCACGATCACCGAAAAGAGCGCGCATAAGGTTCTCTTCCGGGGAAGGATCGATATCTACATTCTTCGGAGTTATTTTTCCAACAATTATATCACCTGCTTTTACAACTGATCCAACTCTTATAACACCAGATTTATCCAGGTTCCTAAGAGCTTTAATTGGAACATTAGGAATATCGTAGGCCAGCTCTTCTTTTCCGTTTTTCATAATACGAACAAGAACTTCATGTTCTTCAATATAGACAGATGTAAGCAGATCTTCACGAGCAACTTTTTCGCTGAGAATAATAGCATCCTCATAGTTGTATCCATACCAAGGCATGAAAGCAACAAGCATATTGCTTCCCAGTGCTAATCTGTTATCTATTATTGACGGACCATCAGAAATTAAATCTCCTCTCTTCACTTTATCACCTGCTTCAACAGATGGTCTTTGGTGAATGGCCGTATCTTGATTTGAACGTGAGAATTTTTTTAGATAGATACGATTATTTGTACCAATATCAAGTATACTTTCATCAGGATTATCTCTTTCAATATCTATATAGGAACTTGTAACTTTTTTAACTACTCCATCAAAAGGTGCTGTAGCAGTTGAACCGCTATCCCTGGCAATGATCTCTTCCATTCCAGTTCCAACCATTGGAACTTCCGGATTCATCAAAGGAACCGCTTGACGCTGCATGTTAGATCCCATCAAGGCTCGGTTTGCATCATCATGTTCCAAGAAAGGAATTAGTGATGCAGATGCTGAAACTATCTGCTGTGGAGATACATCCAGGAACTGTACATCCTCAGGTTTTACCTGTAAGAATTCACCTTGATGACGGGCAAACACAAGCTTGTCTGTAATGCTAGTGTTTTCATCATAATTCACATTGGCTTGTGCAATAATATAATTTTCTTCCTGATTTGCATCGAGGAATATAACTTCAGATGTGATCTTGCTGTTTTCTACCTTAATATAAGGAGTTTCTAAGAATCCAAGATCATTAACTCTGGCATACATGGCAGGTGAAGAAATCAAACCGATATTTGGACCCTCTGGAGTTTCAATAGGGCAGACGCGTCCATAATGAGAATAATGAACGTCTCGAACCTCGAAGCCTGCTCGTTCTCTGGTAAGTCCACCAGGCCCGAGAGCAGAGAGTCTTCTTTTATGTGTTATTCCGGTTAAAGGATTAGTCTGTTCCATATATTGAGAAAGCTGCCCTGTAAGGAAGAATGACTGCACAACGGCAATAAGCGCATTGCTATTGATCAGGTCGTGAAGTGTAACTTCATCCGGATTAGCTATCGACATTCTCTCAACAGCAGTTCTGGCAACTCGAGAAAGACCAATGTTGTATTGCTCTGCCAAAAGCTCTCCAACAGTTCTCACTCTTCTATTTGCCAGATGGTCAATATCATCAATTTTATCTTCATCTTTATATACAGCGATCAATTTGTCGATGATCGCAATGAGGTCTTCTTTTGTAAGGACATGAGTGCTGATATCAATATCCAAACCTAAGCGTGTATTAAGTTTGTGCCTTCCAACTTTACCAAGATTGTATCTTCTTTCATTAAAGAACATTCTATTAAAAAGGTCTAAAGCAATTTCGTATGTAGGTTCTTCACCGGGGCGAATTAGCGTATATATTTTCTTTAGTGCTTCTTCTTGAGAAGTTGTTTGATCTTTAGCGATAGTTTGTTCAATTATTTTTCTGGTGATCTCAAAATTAGATTTAATAACATCTATCTTTTTGATTCCACCTTCGATCATCGCTTCAATTTCGTCATTTCCGATTTCACTACCGGCATCAAAAAGAATTTCACCTGTTTCGCTGTTCATAACATCTGCAAAAAGGAATCGGTCTTTAGCTTTTTTCACATCGATCTTTTCTTTTTCATAGAAATAATTTCTAAGATCGTCGTTTGTTGAAAGCCCAACAGCACGTAATAATACGGTTGCCGGAAGCTTTCGTCTTTTATCGATAAGCACAAATAGAGCATCATAGCTATCCATGTTAAATTCCAGCCATGAACCGTTATATGGGATCAACTTGGCCGAGTTTAATATTTTGCCGCTCGGATGTTTTGCTTCTGAGAAAAAGATACCGGGAGATCTATGAAGCTGGCTAATAATAACACGTTCAGCTCCGTTGATAATGAATGTACCCTGATTAGTTATCAGAGGGATCTCGCCAAGAAATACATCTTGCTCGATCGTGCTTTTAACCCTTTTCTCACCTGTTTCTTTAAGAATTTCTTCATCATAAATCACGAGTCTCATTCTAGCTTTAACTGGTGCTTGATAGGAAAGATTTCTTTCGATACATTCATCGGTTGAATATTTTTCTTTAAGTACAATATAATCAATAAATTCTAGGTAGTAGATACCTTTTTGGTCCTCTAACGGGAATATTGATTTTAAAACAGCTTGAAGTCCTTCTTCGTAACGCTTTTGCGGATGAACCTCTTTCTGAAGAAATTGATCATAAGAATCAATTTGCATTGAAAGCAGATTCGGCACGTGTACAAAAGGAAGACCGGACTGTTCGGCTTTCTTTCTGATACGAGAAAAATTTTGAATTTTCAAAAGTTTATACTCCTTATTTTTTAGCGTACAATTATAATTTCGTACAAATTTCTATCATTATAAATAAGGTAACGGAAGTGAACACATTAGTTCACTTCCGTATAATAATTTTGTTGATTATTTAACTTCTACCGATCCGCCAGCTTCTTCAATTTGAACTTTGACAGCATCGGCTTCTTCTTTTGAAACACCTGTAACAACTGGGTTTGGTGCATTATCAACTAATTCTTTAGCTTCTTTTAAACCTAATTTTGTAATTGAACGTACAACTTTAATAACCTGGATCTTCTTTGCTCCAGAGCTAGTTAAAACAACGTCAAATTCTGTTTTTTCTTCAGCAGCTTCTCCACCGGCAGCAGCACCAGGTGCAGCAACGGCTACTGGAGCAGCAGCAGTAATATCGAAGATCTCTTCGAGTTCTTTTACAAGTTCGGAAAGTTCGATTACACTCATTTCCTTAATAATATCAATAACTTGTTGCTTCTTGTCAGCCATTATATCCTCCATCGTATATATGTTTATTTATTTTCTTTTTGTTTGGCTATTGTGTCGATTGCATAGATAAATTTTCTTAAGATCCCACTAAGTGCACCAACGAATCCATTGATAGGTGCGTTGAAACCTTGTAGAACCATAGACAATAGAACTTCTTTAGAAGGAAGTCCTGCTAATTGTTTCAGTTGAGATATATCCATAATATCTTTTCCAACTAAACCAATCTTGAACTTTGGAAAGTCCTTGTCTTCCATAATATCTTTTTTGAATTTGGCTAATTCTCTGGCAGCTGCTACTTCATCTACTTTTGAGATCGCTATAGCAGTTGGACCACTTAAATGTTCGTCAAATTCTTTGATTCCCAATTCATTAAGTGCAATTTTAATGAATGTGTTCTTTGAAATGAAATAATCAACATCTGCATTACGCATTCTGTTCCGCAGTTCATCAACTTCTTCTATATTGATCCCTTTATAATCGATGAGAACAATTGATTTAGCATTGTCGAGTCTATCTTTGATTACTTTTACTGCTTCTTCTTTGTATGCTTGTACCATAGTAAACTCTCCTACTGCTTAGCAAGCTTCGAAATGCTTGCTACATCCAATTTAATTCCGGGGCCCATAGTCGAAGTGATGTTAATTGAATTGATGTAAATGCCTTTTAATGCTGCAGGTCTTTCTCTAATAATTGCCAAAACGATCGTAAGCACATTTTCTGTTAGCTGCTTTGCAGTAAAACTTAATTTACCGGCAATAATGTGTAGATTGGAAAACTTATCTATACGATAAGTTATCTTTCCACCTTTTGCATCTGCAACTGCTTTTTTTACGTCCATTGTAACTGTACCGTCTTTTGGGTTCGGCATAAGACTGCGAGGTCCTAATACACGTCCCAAGCGACCGATCTTACCCATTAAGTTTGGAGTTGTAATTGCAACATCAAAATCAAACCAACCAGAGTTGATCTTTTCAACATATTCATCTACTCCAACAAAATCGGCACCAGCTTCTTTTGCTTCATCGGCTTTATCGCCTTCTGCAAAAACAAGAACAGTAGAAGTTTTTCCACTGCCATTCGGCAATACTAAAGAGTTCCTGATTTGTTGATCAGCTTTCCGAGGGTCGACACCTAAATTCATATGTAGTTCAACGGTTTCATCGAATTTAGCTTTTGGATATTTCAAAAGCAATTCTAGAGCTTCGTTGAGCTCATATCTTTTTGTTTTGTCGATCATCTCATGAGCTTGTTTGTACCTTTTACTAGTCATTAACACTCCTTATCGATAATCTCCTGCATAGAAAATCATGTAGTTTAGCCTTCGACTAAAACTCCCATGTTTCTTGCAGTGCCTTCTATCATACGCATAGCACCTTCAATGTTATATGCGTTTAGATCTTTCATCTTTATCTCAGCTATTTTTTTAACCTGAGCTTTTGTAATCGTTCCTACTTTTTCTGTATGAGGAACTCCCGAACCTTTTGCAAGACCAGCTTCTTTCTTTATAAGAACAGCTGCCGGTGGAGTTTTTATCTCAAATGTGTAGGATTTATTTTTCTTAACATAAATTACAACTGGGAATATCATTCCCGGAGAATCTTTTGTTTTGTCGTTGAATGCTTTGCAGAATTCTCCAATGTTAATTCCCGCCTGACCAAGAGCCGGACCTACTGGAGGTGCCGGAGTTGCCTTTCCTGCTGGAAGCTGTAATTTTACTAAATGTTCAATATCTTTTGGTTTTGCCATTTTCTTCCTCTATTTACATAAGTTCAATCTGATCGGTTCGAACTTCTACAGGTGTAACTCTGCCAAAGACGGTTACTTTTACTGTAAGTTTTTCCCTGTCATCATGTAATTTTTCTATAATACCTTCAAAGTCACTAAATGGACCAGATGTAATTTTTACCATATCACCAGGGATATAGTCAACATCTTGTGATGCATCTTTTTCGCGGTCGTCGATACCCAACAGACGTTTTACTTCAGCATCAGATAGAGGCTGAGGTTTTTTCCCTGTTCCCAGGAAATGAGTTACACTTGGAAGTCCAACAACAAATGAGTATAACTCTGGTGTTAGTTCTGCTTCCAATATAACATAACTGTTGAATAATTTTTTTTCACGTTCTATTTTCTTCCCATCTCTGATGTGAAACGTTTTTTGTGTAGGAATCAATATTTGCCCGATCTTATCTTCGAGGGGAGTTCCTTTAATTCCTTTTTCAATCGCTTCTCTTATCTTGAATTCATGGGAAGCATAGGTGTGAACAACATACCACTTCATTTACTTAACCTTGCAACAATAATTTTCTTATTAAAAAGCCGAAGCCAGTATCTACTAAAGATAAGAAGATAGCAACAAAGATCGACATAAGAATAACAACAGTAGTACCTTCTTTAATGTCTGCCTTAGTTGGCCACGATACATAAGACATTTCTGTCTTAACACTTTTGAAAAAACTAAATATTTTTTTAAACATAATTTATCTCACTTTAATGGCAGGCCCGGCAGGACTTGAACCCGCAACCCCTGGTTTTGGAGACCAGTGCTCTACCAATTGAGCTACAAGCCTGCATTTTATTTATCTAGTCTGCTTATGGTCAGTATGTTTTCTGCACTTTGGGCAGTATTTTTTATACTCAACTCTTTTAGGGTGCGTTCTTCTATTCTTCGTAGTGGAGTAATTTCTATTTTTACATTCTTCGCAAGCTAACGTAATAATTTCTCTCATTTTTCCTACCCGATAACATCGCCAACGACGCCAGCACCAATAGTTCTTCCACCTTCACGGA
>CAZOCS010000038.1:0-20936 GCA_964578365.1 uncultured Candidatus Cloacimonadota bacterium | reverse complement strand
TCACCTTTGAGAATATTAACTCTTTCTATCCCTGTAGAAGAATATCTATGAATATCACCTACTCTCGGTCGGTCGGAAAGAATTGTAGAGATCCTTGATCTTCCCTGCTCCATATCACACCCGTCACCAATGAGCACCAGACCGGCTTCCAGTGAATGAATTGCCTGAGTTGCCATATGCCCGAAAATACATTCAATGATCAGTGATTTCATTATCACTTTTTTATTGATGTCACTATGATAAAATTGTTCTAAGATCCTATCTATAATTGGAATAGCAAGATTAACACTCATGAATTCATGACCTTGCCGCGAAATTGTCATCCCAATATCATGTATCATCGCAGCTACAATAACTGCTATTTTGCTATCTTCTGCAGTTCCAATACGTTCTTTTTCTAAATTTAATTTTATTTCTGCTTGTTCCAACAGATCAAACATTAAAATAGCATTAAGTGCTGCTTTACGCATATGTACCGGACCATGATCATTGTAGCCAAGTCTTTTTATAGATACAACATTTGCATAATCCTGAAGTATTTGAATCTCTTTATCAGATATAATATATTCCATAACATCGAGCGGTTTACCGTTTAATCGTTTAATTATTTTTGTCTCGAAATGTATTTGTTTAACAGATTTTCTCATTTTGCCTCCGTCACATAATTCCTTTAAAGTAATGCACATTCAAGTTTTTATTAAAGCTGGAAACAACGCAATATATTTTTTCTGAAATAAAAAAAATTGACACAGGAAAGACCCTTTTTAATTTGTCATTTCGTTGAGTAATTAGTGTGTATAGCGTGAATTTCGGGGGTGTAACTCAGCGGTAGAGTATCTGCCTTTTAAGCAGAGAGTCGACGGTTCAAATCCGTCCACCCTCACCAAAATAGATGTGTCCCGTTGGTCTAGTGGTTAGGACTCAGGATTTTCATTCCTGCATCAGGGGTTCGACTCCCCTACGGGATACCATTTTAAAAAGCCGACCGGATTTCCGGACGGCTTTTTTTATATGTAGAGACGCAAAATGTTGCGTATCTACATATAAAAAAAAGACTTTTCAAGATTTCAATTAAGTCATTTTATCTTTATACTTTTTTGTTAAAACTCGGAAATTACCTTTTCGTAATGTAATGTTCTCACTATCAAAAAATTCCAACAGGATCATTGCAGTTCCACGGTTCGTATTGAGAAGGTCTCGCAATTGAGACACCTTAATACCTTCGGTTGTTAGGATTATTTGTTCAAGTATTATTTTTTTTGCTTTTTCTACAAGTGTAGAATGAAGATACTTTTGCTGAAGAAAGTAGATATCCCCATTATCAATAAGGTAGGAGACTATCTGTTCCATTTGTTTAATTGATATATTTTCATCGACTGCAAGATCATTCAATTCTGCTGGATCTACAGCGTTATTACCTTTTGCTCTTATGAAATCATCTGCTTTTGCAATCATAATTTTCAGCTCATTGTTTAAATTAACTTCATGAGTTGTCATCACCCAGCTGTTTCCCTCTTTTTTTAATTTGGATCTTTCTTCTAAATTCTGTAAGATCTGAGTCAGAGTGATCTTTGTTTCTTGCGTTTGGTCATCCCCAAAGATCCCCATCAATTCCTTAAATGTTCTACCACTGTTTTTCAAGGGATTCTTAATATGAAAATCTTTCAATCCGGTAAGGATCTTATTTTGATAAACAGTGTTCATCTTCTTTTGTAATAAAATTATTTCATCTTTAGATTGGTAGAAAACAATATCTCCCGGCAACTTCTGAAATATCACTTCAATGAGGTCATCAGGATTTACATCCATATATTCAGCTATTGTGGTTTGTGATATCGGCAGCGCGGATTTCCGAACCTCTGCAGCTACAATTTCTTCTAATTCTCCACCTGCTAATTTCTTCACGATCTCAACCTGTGATTCTCTTCTTCTACGATGATGCAGAGGATACGGATCTACCACATGACCTCCACCCAAAGTTAAATTTCCAGATGAATTTCTAATTATAAATTTATCGTTAAATTGTGTAATGATTTGATGTGGTAGATACACTTGCGCCAGGCAGCTATCACCACTTTTAAGATGATCTCTATCCAGCAAGTGAATCCGCGCCATCAATCGGTTTGTGCCAAGCAAAAATATCACCTGATTCCACAAGCCCAAAGTTACATCATTCTGATATATATTCAGTTGAATATCAATAAGTTTAGTCGATTTTATCTTTTTATTCGAGAGCACCATTCCATGCTTAAATTCTTTTTGTTTAAAACCAACCAAATTAAACGAAGCTCGATCTCCAGCACTAACTTGCGTTACTTCTTTGCCATGATGTTCCAACCTTCTTATTCTCAATTCTTTTTTATTCGGAAGAAGATAGACCGGTTCATTCTTTGAGATCGTTCCGGAAATTATCGATCCATTCACAATCGTTCCAAATCCTTCCTGAGTAAAAATGCGATCGATATACATGCGGAAAAGTCCTTCTGTTTTCCTTTGAGGAATTGCATCAGTAAGTGTTGATATTTCACTAATAAGTTCCTTGATCCCCTGTTTTGTTTGGGATGAGATTTGAATTATTGGGGCATCAGACAAAAATGAATTTTTAACAAAATCCATAACCTCTTCTGTAGCAAGTTCAAGTAGTTCTTCATCTACCAGATCTATTTTATTTAGAATGATAATCCCTTTTGTAATACCAAGAGTTTTCATGATCTCAAGATGCTCTTTTGTTTGCGGCATTATCCCCTCATCAGCAGCTATTACAAGAAGCACGAAATCGATCCCACAAGCTCCGGCAACCATTGTCTTAATAAAATCTGCATGTCCGGGTACATCCACTATCCCCACACTATTCCCATTTGGAAGATCGATATGAGAGAATCCCAGGTTTATTGTGATGCCTCGTTCTTTTTCTTGTTTGTGAGTATCGCAATCATACCCAGTGAGTGCTTTTATCAGGGTTGTTTTACCGTGATCAACATGACCGGCAGTTCCCATTATCAGGTGCTTTGTATCCATTATTCCTTCTTATAATTAATTTTCTGATTTTAAAATCTGTATTAGTAGTATTTCGTCAAGAACACATTGGTTAATTTTTATGAGAAGTTAAAAAAATCTTTACATAAAGAAAAGCACTAAATTCTTTGTTTCAAGTTATAGAGAGGACGGAACTGGTGTTCCAACTGGTCTTCAAAACCAGTAATAGGCAGCTAAAACTGTCCACGGCAGGTTCGATTCCTGCCCTCTCGGCCATTTTATAAAAAAAAACTTCGGAGGTTATGCATAACCTCCGAAGTTTTATTCATTAAACAACTAAATCTATTTTAATAAGATCATCTTTCGTGTATGGAAATAAGATGGTGTTACTAATTTATAGAAATAGATACCTGAACTGCAGGAAGAAGCATCCCATAAGAAGTTATGGTGTCCTGCTTCGAAAGATTTGTTAAACACAAGTTGTCCTTTCATATTGTAGATACTTAGTTTTCCGGTCTCTCTCTCTTTAATGTCGAATTTAATCGTAGTTGTCGGGTTGAATGGATTCGGGAAGTTCTTGCTCAGAACTGTTATAACAGGTAATAATTCATTACCAGCACCGGATCCAGGTTCAACGTGGACTAACCAGATAGTTTCAATTTCATACTCTTCATCAGAAGCAACTGATTTGATCTCTATATCACCTACAACCTCAAAGATGTGAACGAATTCTTCTGTAGATTCAGTTTGGAGAACATCATCTACGAACCATTCGTAATCTATAGTACTATCAATATCCTCTACTTCCACACTGAATGTAACCGAGCTGTCTTCTATAACTGTAAATTCAAGATCTTCCGGTATGAATCCTATTAGGATCGGTTCATCGTTCACTGGTGTAACTATCACTTCCACATCATCCTCAGCAGTTGCTCTGTTGTTGTCAATATTGCTGCTTTCCATTCCCCGGGTAGTTTTCTTACCAACTGTTAAAGAGAATCTATCTCCCTGATTATCATCAACAATAAATGTGAGAGTTTCTGAACCATTCCAGTTTTCAGTTGCACCAAAAGTAACTTCAAATACATCAATATCAACTGTTACCTCTACATTCCCGGTAACAGAAAGTGTAAGATCATCAGGATCAACATCATCAATAAAGACTGAAAAATCAACTACCAATTCTTCATCCTCATCAAAGGTGAAATCATCTGGTAATACAATAGTTGGATCATCATTAACAGGTGTAACGATAATATCAACCACATCTGAATCGGTTTGTCCATCATCAACTGTAAATGTAAGTGTCTCTGTTCCATACCAATCCGGCGCAGCACCAAAGGTAACTTCACTGCCCACAATATCCACTGTAACATTTGTATTACCTGCAACTGAAAGCTCGTAAGGACTGCTATTAGGATCGGTGATGTAGGTATCGAAATCGACAACTAAACTGTTGTCTTCCTCAAAAGTGAAATCATCCGGAAGTACTATTTCCGGTGGGTAATTTACAGTAAGAGTAACCGGAACATAAACCACAGGATCATCCGGGTCGTTACTTACTATTACAAGACTGGCTTCATAAACTCCCAGACTATCAACTTCATTCGCATCAACAGTTAAAGTGATATCATCAGATTGACCTGTACTAAGTGTTCCACTTGTAATATCTACACTTAACCAACCGAATTCAACAATGCCATCATCAATTTCATTAAGAGGTCCATTCCAGTCACTCCACCATAAATTGAAGTTATGATGGTCTATTGCATAAGGCCACATATCAAAAGTTGGCACATCAAATTGACTTACTATCTCAGCTTCACCAGTACCATCATTAAGATTTATCTGCATAATATTTGGAAGTTCTGTTGTGGCCCAAATATGACCTGTTGTATGTTCAGGAACCCAGCATATCTCATCTATAGGAGCTACAGCATTAGTATATGTATTAATAACAGCTCCTGTTTCATCAACTCTGAAAATATTAGTCATTGTCCAGGCAGCAGCAACAATGAAATAACTTCCGTCCCAAGTTATACAAGGGAAATTTGGTTCAGGAATACTAAAAGAGAAACCTGCAGAAGAGCCATCCAGATTATAAGCATAAACATTCCCAGCACCTTCTCCGATCCACAAGTATATTCCATCCCAGGTGATACCATAGGCATTAAAATGTATTGGATAAGCAGCAACTACAGATTGAGTAGAAATGTCATATACATCTAACGTACTATAATCATAATCGATCACATAAAGAAGATCCCCAACCCATACCATACCTGTATTTGCAGGCGGCATTCCGGTGTAAGTGGCCAACACATCACCGGCAGCACGATTATCGCTCAAATTATTATGCCTAGAAGTAATCATCCTATTAGAGAGATCTATATCTGAAGCGTTCTCTCTGCTTCTATCTGCATAGTCTCCATAATTTCTAACCCGATCTGTTGGTATCATGTATTCAATAGAGATGTCATAAGTAACATCAACTACTCCCGTATTCTCTATAGTAAGAGTATTATCAACAATTACATCCGGTGCAATATTTATATCAAATGAAGCAGGAGTAATAACAATTTCCGGAGCATCCAATCCCTCACCTTCAAGATCAATATAAACTTCAGGATCATTGGGGTCATTACTGTGTACAGTGAGAATACCTGTAATTATCCCAACAGTTGAAGGATTGAAATTAACGATTACATCTTCACTGTTCCCGGGGCTGATTGTATATGTTGTAACATCACAATAAAAATCAGGATTATCCGAAGTAATATCTGTGATCTCCAGATCATCTGTTCCCGTGCTGGAGATAATTAATATCTCTTCAATTGTAGCTCCCACATAATGTGCACCGTAATTAATAATTACCGGATCAACTGCGATATTGGGAATACCTGTGACATCTAATGTAACTGGCACAACCAGATCCAAATTATCTGGATCATTGTTATTTATCACGAGTTCAGCTTGGTATGTACCACCATACATATCGGTTGCATCAAAAGTGACGGTGATATCAATTGACTCTGTCGGCATCAATACTCCGCTGGTAATATCTTCACTTAACCATGACACATCTCCAACACCCCTAGGTCCTAGTAGATCACTGAATTCAACCTGGTAAACCATACCGGTATTTTGTCTTGCAACCCAAAGTTCACCACTTCCATCAAATTCTATTCCAGCTCCACCATAAGGTGCATTAGCCGGGGGATCATACTGATCTAAAAGAGTACCTGTAGCAGCATCCAGAAGGTAAATGTATTCGGGATCTGCGTTAGGAATCACAGCCAGTACATTTGCATTCTCATGAAAGGCAAGTCCTGCTACACCTGAGAACGGTATGGTTTCAATTGTCTCACCCGGTATTGCCCAATCTAAACCTGCTACATGATAGATCTCACTATAGTTCCAACTCCCTATCCAGAAAGTATCTGTGTTATTATCATAAGCAACACCCCTTGCAGAGTTGAAAGTGAAATCTCCTCCCAGAGTAGCTAACACATCCCCGGTAATAGGATCAAGACCATAGATATTATTATCTCCTCCAACATTTACTGCCCAGTTCAAGTTGTGGTTCCAATCGAAAGCCATATCCCCGATAAAGCTACCCATCCAGGGAGCCGGCACATTACGAACTGCGCTGCCGTCAATAGGATCATGACCAAAGATAGTCGGACCACCAGACCATGGATCTGTTAACCAGATGATCGGTTCATCAGTCCAGTTAATACCCCAGGGCAAAACACCTCCTGCCGGGGCCCATTCGTTTAATATGGAACCAGTACGAGAATTATCTAAAGCAGGATTTTCAGAAAGCTTCAAACCTTCGGATGTTCTGGCTAAAGAATTGCTAGTAGATATATAATTACTTCTATTTGCCACGTAGCTTCTATTTTTCTTAACTAGTTCATCGTAATAGCTATTAGCTCTATCTGTCTGAACATTTTGCTCTGATATTTCAAACATTAGCACTTCATCACCCGTATTCTCAATTGTTAGTATTTGTGTAGCTATCTCATCCACAAATAGAGCCTCAGTCATAGAAGTAGGATTAACAACTATTTGTGCTGCTGTGCAAACACCACTAAGGGCAATTACAGCTTCGGGTGTATCCGGGTCGTTACTATATATTGTAAGGTCACCCGTTATTGTACCTGCATTAGATGGAGTAAAAATAGCCCATATAAGCTGTTCTTCCATTACATAAAGGGATAATGCTATGTCTGATAAACCATCTACTCCAAAATCAAATTCACCATATGTGCTGTAATCATAATAATCCCACATAGCTAAATAATTACCCTGTGAATCTGTTACATTTCCAGCAATACCACCATCTCCATAAGTATCCCAGCAATGTATCGAATGAAGTCCTGGTTCCAGTGAAAGTGTTACAATTTGATTCTCATATGATGCTGAGAATCCTTGATTTGAAGCAAAATAGTAGGCAGAAGTAGCATAATTCCAAATATTCCAAGTAGCTTCATAGTAATAATAGTCGACTGTTACGCTAATGGTTATGTCTTCAGCTTCTGGCAATGCAACTGTAAAATCACTGTTATCACATGATATATCAGAGATGTCTAACCAGTCTGTTCCTATATTGGAAACAATGAAATATTCCTGAGCAGAATCACCATAAGGTATAGAACCAAAATCAATACTGGTAACATCAACTACAATATCCGGTTCACCTGTTACATCCAGCATAATCGGCACAATAACCTGAGGTGTTACCGGATCATTACTGCCCACTGCCAGCTCAGCCAGATAAGTGCCTCCGTAAATATCAGTTGCATCAAATGTAACGGTAACATCGATATTTGTTCCCGGTGCAAGTGTTCCACTGTAGGTATCATAACTAAGCCAACCTTCCAGAATACCATCATCAATTTCGTAAAGTGGTCCTTCCCAGTCACTCCACCATAAATTATCGTTATGATGGTCTATTGCATAAGCCATATTATCAAAAGTTGGCCATGCAAACTGAGTAATAACTTCAGCTTCACCCGTGCCATCATTTAGGTTTATCTGTCTAATATCTAAATACTCTGTTGTAGCCCAGATATGACCACCTATGTGTTCAGGAGCCCAACATATTTCATCGGCTGGTAGCACATTATTTATATAGACATCGATAATAGCGCCTGTTTCATCAACTCTGTAGATATTGGTCATAGTCCAGGCAGGGGCAATTATGAAATAGCTGCCATCCCAGGTTATAACTGGAAATATTCCTGGCTCAGGACTTGTAAATGAGAAACCAGCAGAAGAGCCGTCCAGGTTGTAGGCATAAACATTGCCAGCACCATCTCCTATCCAAAGATACATTCCATCCCATGTTATACCATAACAATTTGAGTGTATCGGAGTTGATGCAATTACAGATTGAGTTGAGATATCGTAAACATCTAACGTATAATAATCATAATTAATAACATAAAGCAGATCACCAACCCACACCATACCTGTATTTGCAGACGGCATTCCGGTATAAGTGGCCAACACATCACCGGCAGCACGGTTATCTCTCAAATTATTTTGCCTAGAAGTAATCATCCTATTTGAAAGATCTATCTCCGAAGAGCTTATCCTACTTCTATCCGCATAGTCACCATATTTGCGTGGTGCAGAAGATTCAGTATCTGAGATGTAATCATGTGAGAGATTAAATGTTAGATCCCCAGAACCACTATTGGCTATGTTAAGCACTTGTGTTGCGGTTTCACCAATATTGAGATATTCATCCATAGAAGTTGGATTAACCGCTATAATTGGAGGATCTAGAGTAAATACTACATCTAAAACACCTGGTCCGTTAGATGAAGAATATCCACCGATCTGGAGATAATAATCTTCACCACTAACCACTGGAATGTTAAAAAGTTCAGATTGTAAACCACATGAATCATCATTTTCAGCGATCAATGTAGCTGGGTCACATTCTCCCCAAAGTGCTATATATGTGTCAAATCCACTATCACAAACTCCAAAATAAGCACTTCCATTCCCGGGAGCTGTGAATTCATACCAGAGGTCTTTACTAGTAATATATCCACCAAACATACTTGCCGTTGCTAAAGCTGTATTAAATGGTAGATCTATAACTTCACCAATTGCTGTAGCAGTTGCACAGTTATCATTAGCAATATCACCTGTAAAATCAAGTTCATAGGTTCCACTATCACCACCATATCCATCTACTACAATGTAATATGTATTACCGGCTGTAAAATTGAGTCCACTTAATTCCGAAACATAACTCTGTCCTACCGCACTAGTACAAAAATCATCGTTACAGGCATACGGTGCTGAAGGAGTTACGGTATTTTCGTAAATATAAAGTTTAGAGTCATAATAAGTATTTCCACAAAGTGAGATTAAGCCATTCGTTATGTTGTTTGTCGGGCTAAACGAATACACAACATCAGGTGATGTACTACCTGAATAAGGACACACTTCATCATAATTATTATTGTAACCAGAAGTAGTTCCAACATTGTTATAAGGCAGTGAGCTGATCACAGTTGCGGTTGCCACTGTATTTCCACCTTGTCTTTCAGGCGTAGGATAGTTAGCTGGGTCATACTGAATAGGTGCTTTTTTTTCTGCAAATGCAAAACTAAAAGCAAAAATAAAAATTAGAATAAAAATATACATTCTCTTCATAAAATCTCCTCCTAATAATATTGTTTAAAATCAAATGGAATTGTAAAAAAAAATAAGTAGAATTGAACTTTGTGGTTCATGTTTCCCTCCCCTTCCATTTATATAAATTGCGATAGAATAGGTTTAAATAAAAAACATGTTTGAGATAGTAGAATTTTAATATAAATAACACTGATATCGCACTTAACAATTTCAAGTTTACAAGCATAATACGTGCCAGTGCGAATGAAAATGCATTTGCAGTGTTAGTGTTTTAATAATTATTATTTTGTCAAGCAGCTTACTTAATATAACAAATATTTAATGGTATTAAATATAACGTTAAATTAGTAGTGTAATTCAAAGTTGTTACTATAAGCTGATTTCACTAATAAACAATGGCAAACTATATAATAGATAATTAATTATGTGTACTTTGCAATTTAGCAGATTGGATATCTAATGATAATCTAAGCAAAACAAAATTGACAGATTTCTCCACTACGGTTTTTTGTATAATTAGAAATTTAGGAAGGAAATATGAACAAATTAATCTTTTTCTTTTTTTTGATGTTAGTAATATCTTCTTGTGTAGACAACTATCCAACATTCGATGCAAATAATGCATTTGCGAAATTGGAAGAGCAATGTGATCTAGGAGTAAGGTACCCGGGCTCTGATGGGATAGAGCTTTGCAGAGATTATATAATAAATGAATTAACCAAATACAATGCAAAAATTGAATTGCAACAATTTACTTCAGTTCATAATGATGAAGAAATTAAGGGAATGAACATACTGGTAAGTTTCTATCCTCAAATGAGCCGGCGAATATTGCTAGGTGCGCATTACGATACCAGACCATGGGCAGATAAGGAAGAAGATGTTGCACTTCATAACACACCAATTCTGGGAGCTAACGATGCTGCAAGCGGTGTTGCTGTATTGCTTGAACTGGCAGAAATAATTTCTGCACAGCAACCTCCGCAGTTTGGAATTGATATGGTCTTTTTTGATCTGGAAGATATGGGAGCTTACGGAGAAAATGAAACATGGTGTTTGGGTTCTTCCTACTTTGCAGATAATTATACGGATCCAAAACCTGAAAAAGCGATCGTTATTGATATGATCGGTGATGCAGACCTTTCTATTAATATGGAATATTTTTCATATCATAATTCCCCAAATCTGGTTAGGGAAGTTTGGGAAATTGCAGATCAGCTTGGATATAATGAGTTCAAATCTAAAATAGTAAACAGGATATACGATGACCATTATCCACTTATTGCTATAGGTATAAATGCAATTGTTGTAATCGATTTCGAGTATCCGTACTGGCATACACTGAAAGATACTCCAGATAAATGTTCTCCTCATTCTCTGGGAGTTGTGGGGCAGACTATGGTCAATTTAATATATCAGGAAAAATGAAAAAACTTAATAATATTCTTACTTCCAATGAGCAAAAGCTTCTGCTTTTCATAGTTTTCTTTGCCTTTGCCGGTTTGGTGATGCAATATGCAGGGTTGATGGCTGAAGAAGAGGTAAATTCTGCAGACAGCTTAAATTTCCAAAAAGATCATCAGCTGCAATACGATCTGCAAAATATTACAAAAGAAGAACTGATGACAATACCGGGGATTGGAGAGAAAAAAGCACAAGATATCCTACAATACAAAGAAGAAAATGGCTTCCGAACCAAAACTGAATTAATGAACATTAAGGGTATTGGTGAGAAAACCTACGAGAAGATAGAGAAGTATTTTATAGACCTGACCTATGAAGGTACGATAAAGATCATCTTAGAAAAACCGGTAGATAATTCTATTCCAAATAAAATAAATATTAACACTGCAGATAAAAACGAATTGACAAAAATTACAGGTATTGGTCCTTCAAAAGCAGATAAAATTATTGCGTTGAGAGAGAAGATCGGTAGATTTGAGAAGAAAGAAGAACTTCTGCAGATCAAGGGGATCGGTGAAAAGACGTTGGAAAAAATGATCGATCAAATAACGCTGGGAGAATGATTATGACAGATAAAGCAACGCCGACTATTACTTTAGCAGAATTATATGAAAATCAGAATCAGTATATAGATGCTTTGGTGATCTATAAGACCCTATATAAAGAAAATCCAACTGAAGAATTGCAAAACAAAATTGATGAATTGAAAGATAAAATATTCAAAGAGAATACTTTGGAATATTCAACGATCATAGACAAAATTTTTACGGAAGAAGAAAAAAGAATCTTTCACATTCTACCTCACGAACAATATAAATCTTACAAAGAATCACAATCTGATTTAAAAAACGAAGAGACCTATCCCGAAGAATTAACAGCAGTAAAAGAAGAAGAGATCTCACCCAAAGAGATTACTCCGGAAGATATTACCCCCGAAGATATTGCTGTGGAAGAGATTACACCTGAAGAAGTTGCACCTGAAGAAGTTGCACCAGAAGAAGTTGTACAAGAAGATGTTGTACAAGAAGATGTTGCACCAGTAGAGGTTGCACCAGTAGAGGTTGCTGCAGAAGAAGATACTGCGGAAGAAGTTGTTCCGGATGAGATAGCGCCAGAAGAGATTGCTCCGAAAGAGATAGTTCCTGAAGAAACGGATGAACTAGAGATTGAAGAGGAAACACCGGAGATCGAGAATATATTGGAACCTGAAATTGAAGTTGACAAAGAAGAAACGTTCGAACTTGAAAATACTATTGATAATGATATTCCCCTTGAAGAAGAAGAAGAAGAAGAAAAAGAAGAAGAAATTACTCCACAAATTGAGGAAATTCCCGAAATTGTTGAAGAGAAGGAAGAGGAAAAGGTTGAGGAAAAGGTAGAGGAAAAGGTAGAAGAAAAGGTAGAAGAAAAGATAGAGGACATAATCCCTGAAGTTGAAGAAATACCAATTATTGACGATGCCACAGAACCTGAAGAGACACAAGTGAAGGATGATACTTTAGAAGATGATATCTCGCTGGAGATCGAAGAAAGTATTAATGAGGAACTGGAAAAAGAAGTTCCTGTAATTGCACCGGATACAAAACTAGAGGATATTACTTCAACCGAAACTAATGTGGAGAAGAAAACCATAGAAAAGGACATTGAGGAACTAAATGAAATTATTGATACCGAAGAGATTGATCAACCAGAAAAAAGGGAAGATGAAACAGAAGATATTGAATCAATGTTAGAACCTCAGGATGATAATAAGATACTGGAATTAATTACAGAGCTATCCAAACTGAGACCCGATATTGTAGAGAGAGTTCTTAAAGAAAATGTTGGACCAAACACATCTCTTGCAGAAATAAAACTAACAGATTTGAATTTCGTAGTTGAATTACTAAAAGCTTCAGAGAATGTCAAAAAAGATTAAAGAAATTAATAAATTGTGCATTAAATGCACACATAAATGTAAGCAGTCAGTCGAAACACATCTGCTGGGCTGCCCTCATTTTGAAATGATACCTAAGCAACTTGAAATAAGGTTTTCATTTCCCGGTAAGGTACGTAAATGAGAATTATAACAGGAAAGTTCAAGAAGGCAAACCTGTTTGCTGTTCCCGGTAAAACTGCACGTCCTACAACAGATTATATAAAAGAAGTTATCTACTCTGTTATCTCATCCTGCTCCGGCAAGAGTGTCCTTGATCTTTATGCTGGAAGCGGCTCTCTCGGTTTTGAAGCACTCAGCAGAAATGCAGAATTTGTGGACTTTGTAGATTTCTCGGATAAATCAATAAAAACTATGAAGCGTAATATCGAGAAACTAAAATGTACTTTACAGTGCAAGATCCATAGAAAAAAAGTAAGTGCTTTTTTAAATAGTTGTGAGAAGAAATTCGACCTGATCTTTTTGGATCCTCCCTACAATAAAGATCTGGTAAATAAAACAATTGAAAAAATTATAGAAAACGAGCTTTTAACCAAAAACGGTCATGTTGTGATCGAGCATTCTCCCAGAGAAAATTTATTAGAAAAATGGGAAGTAATAACGATTTATCATAAAAATTACGGGAGCAGCGATGTAACCGTGTTAGCAAATGAAAATTTTCAAGGATGAATTAATGAACGGAGATATTAATGAAAATTTATAACACACTAACAAATAAAAAAGTAGAATTTGTTCCGGTAGAGAAGGGCAAAGTAAAAATGTATGTTTGCGGACCTACAGTATATAACTATTTTCATATTGGAAATGCCAGACCACTTATCTTCTTCGATGTTGTAAAAAACTTTTTTGAATACCTTGGAAATGAAGTAACTCTTGTGCGGAATGTTACCGATATTGACGATAAACTAATCAATCGTTCTATAGAAGAGAAAATACCGGTAGCAAAAATAGCAGAAAAATATACAAAAGCTTTTTTTGATGACTGCAAAGCCCTGGAAATAAATCCGGCAGATCATCATCCCAAAGCTACCGAATATATTAGTGATATGATCAACCTGATAAAAGAACTTGAGGAGAAAAAGTTTGCTTACGAAGTAAATGGTGATGTCTATTTTTCTGTTTCAAATTCTAAGAGTTACGGCAAACTATCTGGTAAAAAATTGGAAGACCTGCAGGCTGGAGCTCGGGTAGAGGCTAATAAACAAAAGAAACATCCTGCCGATTTTACACTCTGGAAAAAAGCAAAACCAGGTGAGCCGAAATGGGCTAGCCCCTGGGGTGAAGGACGTCCCGGCTGGCATACCGAATGTGTGGTAATGTCACGCAAATTACTGGGTGGAACTTTCGATATTCATGGTGGTGGTATCGACCTTGTTTTTCCACATCATGAAAATGAGATAGCACAAGCAGAAGCTACTAAGAATCAGAAACTGGCAAATTATTGGATGCATAATGGGTATCTTAATATCGAAGGTGAGAAAATGTCTAAAAGTTTAAATAATTTCTTCACAGCACGGGATATTATAAAAAAATATGATGCTGAAGCGATCCGCTTTTTCTTCCTTTCCAAACATTATAGAAGTCCAATAGATTTTAATGAAGATATCATTAAAGAATCCAACCAGGCTGTTAAGAACTTGTATAATACTTTTAAAAATGCTGATTATCTAAACATAATCGATAATGAATTTGAATATACAGAAACTCATTTACAACATAAAAATAATTTTATTACTGCTATGAATGATGACTTTAATACAGCCAAAGCAATATCTATATTATTCGATATTAATAAAGCTTACAATAAAACAAAAGATCCTACTTTCATTCATCTTCTAATTGAACTGGGAAATGTACTTGGCTTCTTCCTAGATCTAAAAGAGAAACTCAGTAATGATCTTAGTGATATTTCCGGTGAGTTGATAGAACTTCTTATTAGTTATCGGAACCGCTTTAAAAAAGAGAAGAATTGGGAAATGGCAGATGCAATCCGTAACGACCTGAAAGAGATGGGCATAATTCTAAAGGACACACCAGAAGGAACCGATTGGGATATTGAGAAGTAATGTTTTGCGTATGCGGCGGGATCGGAACGATCACGACCCGAAGCAAATAAAACAAGGTTTGAATCGTGAGATTCAAGCCGGAAAGAATAATAAACCCAACCGCAGGTGCTTTTGTTATGCCCACTAATTTCAATTAAATTTTCACTACTAAACTCAATTAATTTATTTAAAATATTTTTGTCCCGATTACTAAACCAAAAGTTAGGTTCGTCAGGAATGAAAAATCTTCATGTGATCTTGCAAATAGATAAAATGATGACAATTCAAAATCAGTTTCTACTTTCAAATAGAAAAAATCCAAGACACTGAACCTTACACCTGCAGAAGTGTGTATGAAAGGGTATATCCCACTGGATAAAATCTTTTGATCATCATAATACCACTCATCATGACGTCGTTTACCATAAGACAGTCCACCACCAAGTCCATAATAAGGTGAGAATATATATCCTTTGCGATAATAGTGAATTCCTTTAAGATTATATTTTGTTTCCTCATAAACATGCCGAGTTTCTTGGAGATCAGGCCATCTTATCCATCCAATACCAAATTGAAATTCATCAATAAACCGATATTGATGATCATAGGTAAGTGCAATGCTCTTGGTTATCTTGTTCATTATAGCATCAGATGAAACAAATGGATCTATCATCGCATTACCTTCATAGCCTAGATTATTTTGTTTAATATAATAGGATGGATCATTATCCTGTTTATTTTGAGCCATAAAACCTTTATAAACTCCATGTAAGGTTCCAGTCACCACAGAAAATATAATAGTATTCCCAAATATGTTAGTTGCTTTATTCGATTGGGATAAAGAATTATTTCCTTCACTTTTTAAATATATGATAGCTCCAGCATATCCAACTACCGAGCCAACTGTACCCCAACGAATTGCACCTTTTATTGGTTGGTTAATGCGGTAATCCTTGATAATTGGAAACTTCTCATAGAGCGGTCTTCTTGGACCATTCAATTGCTTATTTACTTCTATAGTTTCTGCCATTAATATTGATATAGCAAATAAGAAAATTATAATTACATTTTTTTTCATTTCTTCTTTTCCATAATCGAACTACTGTTTTTTATATTTGGGCATAATGTTTTGCGTGTGCGGCGGGATCGGAACGATCACGACCCAAAATAAATAAAACAAGGTTTGAATCGTAAGATTCAGACCGAAAAGAATAATAAATCCTACCGCAGATACGCTTGTTAGGTGTATTTTTATTGTAAATGCTCAAAATGCACTCCATACATTTTTTTCTTATCATTTTATTAAAATTAAACATTATCTATTCAATGTAAATACTAACAGTATTTGACCAGCCTTCCTTTCCACATCCATCTACAGCTTTTAGTTGCAATTCGATTAAACCCACAAAACTATTATAATCCCAATTAAATCCACCATCAATATTTGTTACTGAATATTCTAACTCACCATTAACATAAAGATATAGTCTGCTTATTCCGCTTACATCTTCTGCAATATATACTATTGGGATATGATCGGCACCATTATAATAAGAACCGTTTATTGGTGATATTATTTCAATTGTCGGATCATCATAATCTTCTACAATCTTAAAACCAAATATTTGATTTGGATCTCCAACACAACCACTCATAAATAAACTCAGATATATAATAGTTATTAAAGAAATTGTAATTAACTTCATTTTTTTCTCCTAATTTCATAATCCCATGAAATTCCAATTGATAAAATTAATTGATCATCATTGATAACATTCTCCCCAGTTGGTCTTGCTTTTGCTACCCAATCACCATCTAAATAATAATTCAAGTCACTCCGATTAATACCACCAATATCATAGCATATTGAAAAGTTTATAAAAAAATTCTTTTCTAAAGGGATTTCCAACCCAGAATTAAACCTAAAAGAAATGGAGGGCTTATAATCAAAAACTAAGTCCCAATTTTCATATTCTGTTTCACCTTGATAGAAATTCAAAACTGGCCCTAAAGCAAAATACAAGTAAGCATTTATTTTGTTGGCTTTGACGTGTCGGCCACTTCCAATATTAAAATAAGCTTTCGATATATTGATAAATTCACCAAAAACAAAATCAGCAACTTCTACATTTGATTTAATTCTTTGATTTGAAAAACCGCCAATAATTAACAAATTCAAATCTTTAGATTTATTATTATGATAATAGCATAATTCCAAATTAAATCCATGACTGCTATCATAAAACTGACCTATACCAGGAACTTGAGCAGTAGACTGAAATTCTTCAGGAATGTTAGCATTACTTGTCGTTTCATATTTTATGTGAATATTGCGATTGTATAAACCGCGTAATGATAATGTTCTACTTAATGCATTGACCGCAAAAAGTATAAATAATAAACAGAATAATCTCTTCATATCTTATCTATCTCCTTTTTTATTAAAAATTACACCTAATGTTTGGCAGCTGCCACGATCTTCCACTTGGGCGTGGAGCAGTGTGTTAGCAGCATCTTTTATTTCAATAACAAACACTTCTTAACTGCTTCAGTTTTGCCATTCACTTTAAATTGATAGAAATAGACTCCAGATGCAACCGATCTATTATTATCATCTTTACTAAACCAAATGATTTTGTGAATTCCCTTATCCAAATCATCTCTAACTAAAGTTTTCACTTTTTGACCTTTGATGTTATAAATTGTAAGTTCCACTTTGCTGTCTTCTGGAATTGAGAATTTTATCAGTGTTTCTGGATTGAATGGATTAGGATAGTTTTGAGATATAATAGATTGATTCAATGAAATCATATTTAATTCGTCAGCTTCAACAAAACCGTATTCATAAGCACCAATATCTGGAGCAGGACCATAATATTCATCAGGTTGCAAATCCAGAAGAACTTCGGAATTCCATTCAAAATAATCTATTCCGGCATCCACGCAGGGTGAGTTTTCGGGAAGATAATAATTCCAATTGAACAAAGGATCTGCATCGAAATTGCTATCTTCATAAAATAATTGAGAACCTGGTTCAATAGTTATTGAGTTTTCTCCAAATTGGACATCCGAATATGCAATAACCATATAGCTATAGTCATTAGAATAATGAGATAAATTAATTTGTTCTTCAGTATTATTCCAAAATATTGTATTCAATATATACATGTCAGAACAGAAACTGTGTATTGCCCCTACCGAATCTTCCGAAGAATTATTTACTATAGTAGAGTTAAGCAAAGTTACATTTGAACTTGAAGCAGATACTCCACCAGCTCCATAACCGGAATTGAAATTATCTGATAATTCAATTCTATTAAGAGTTAAATGAGAAAGTGATGAATATATTCCAGCACCTAGACAATTTCTCACTTTAACATTAGATATATTTACTTGTTCATTTCGTCTCGAGTAAAATCCATCATTTGTGAATTCAGCATTTAATATTGTTTCTGATGTGGACTGTCCATTGTATGCAACGTAGTCTGCACAAGATATTGGAAATATTTCATTGTTCGATGTCGGGCTATAAATACCTGGAAGTAAGTTTATAATTCTATTATTAGATTCATCTGCAATAATTTTTGCTGAAGCCATATAAATTGTTTTTAATGGGCTTTCTGGATCATCACCTATATTTTGATCATTGCCTACAGGAGAGACATAAAGATCCGAATTGATTTGTTCAACTTTTCCATGCAGGATGTCTACTGTAAAATCAAAATCATCACCATAATGGAAGCTGGTTGGATTATTAACAGTAAACGTATCAACAATAACGTCAATTTGATGATAATAAGTGCTAATATAAAGATCATTAGCATATGCAGCTTGATTGAAATAGATATTGCATCTATTCTCCTGATTAAATTCTATATATGTCGGATCAGCACTTGATCCATCGCTATGAAACAAACCACCACCGGAAATGGCTTGATTATAAAGAATATTTACATTCTCTAAATTAATATCCGACTCCTGACGGTTAGATATTCCACCTCCTTGAATAGATTGATTATATTTAATTTGCGTATTTTTTAAATCACCTGATGATTTTGCAAAATGTATTCCACCACCCTTAGTGCTACTATAATTATTAATTACTTGGGTACTATCAATTACAAAATTACTATCATAGAAATATAAACCACCACCACTATCGTCTATAGCTTGATTATCAATTATAATTGAATTGAATAATGATAAATCAGAACTTATTATATACATCCCACCACCATCATCTGCAATATTCTGAGATAACACAATATTATTGCATATTAAGGTAGATTCATTACTATAAATTCCAGCCCCTTTTTCGCAAATATTATTGGAAATTTGAACATTTTCAATTACAGGAGAGGCATATAATGAATAAATTCCACTCAAACCATTTGATAATTTCATATCTTTAATTAATATATCATGAGTTTGATTCAAATGTATAACATTATTCTCATTACTTGCTTGTATCTCTGTTTCTGATTCTCCCATTCCTTGAATAGTTAAATAACTGATTGGAAACAAAGGAAAATTTTCTCCATTCGTTAAATTACTAAAAATTCCTGTATCTAAGAATATAGTACGAGGATTATTACTGTTTACTTGAATTCTCATAAGAGCACTACCAATTGTCTTTAGAGCTTCATCCCAAGAAGTCCCACTATTTAAATCATTACCATTAGGTGATACGTAGACATCTGATGTTATTTGCTCTAATATTGAATTTTCTATTTCAAAATTAAAATGATTCATGGGGAAAGCAAAATAGTCAGTAGGTTCAATTACAGTAAATGTATCAACAATGACATTGATAAAAGAATTCGAATACAAATCATTACCCCATATTGAAGAATTGGAATAAATACTGCAATTATTATCGTAATCGAAATAGATATTTGAATATCTACAATATATTCCTCCACCTTCTTCAGCTGCAGAATTATTGATAATAGATGTATGAGTTAAATCTAATTCAGAACCATATCCACAATAGATTCCTCCACCATCTTGTTCTGTGTTGTTGTTTGATATTAATACATTAGAAAGAGTTATGCTGCTATTACTACTGCATGTGATACCTCCACCACTGATTGAAGTAGAATTACCAATTATTTGAGCATTAGTAATTTCGGAATTTGATCCTTGGAAATATAATCCACCTCCAGAACCTGCAAAATTATCATATGAGCTCAAATTATTGATTGATAAGTTTGAATTGTTACAAGAATATAATCCTCCTCCAGAACCAACAGTTGAATTGTTGAAAAGTTCAATATTTTCAATTACCAGGTTAGAAGAAACACAATAAAACCCACCTCCATCACAGAAAAAAAATTCTCCGTAATAGGCGAGATTGTTGAAAATCTTTATATTATTAATAGTGTTGTTATAATTAATACAATAAATTCCACCTCCTTCATTCGCCACATTATTATAAATCTTAATGTAAGCGATTTCAGGATTTGAATTTTCACAGTATATTGCACCACCTCGATAATGATTGTAAGATGCACCAGGATATTCTTCGATGATAAAATGTTTTCCACTGCCTCCAGTAAGTGAAAAACCAATTAATGCCGAAGTATAATTTTCTCCACTTTCAAATGTAACTACACTTCCATTTTGGTTGCCATCTATTATAGTCTGTGAAATATAGGTTGTATCTTGAGTTGTTAGAAATAGTGAGGCTAGAGTAATATCTTTCCCATTATAATTTACGTTTTCAAAATAGGTTCCGGGTTGTACCAAAATAGTATCTGCATTTACTGATGCATTTATACCTTCTTGTATCGTTAAATAATCTTGAGGAATATTTATAATTGTTGCTGATAATTGCAAAACAAAAACCAAACTTA